>CANKWX010000013.1 GCA_947487165.1 Burkholderiales bacterium | reverse complement strand
GCGAATGTCGCGGCACGCTTTCCGCTGTGCGGGATGATCTCGCGCTATAACGACGTCAAGGATCCGGGCGTGCGCGGCATGCAGCTGATGGTATCCAAGCGCATCGCGATGACCGGCTACATCGTCTATGACCATGTGCATAAGCTGCCGGCCTACCAGCTGCGTGCTGCACCCTGGTTCAATGCCGGCGAGATGACGTTTCACGAAGACATCGTCCATGGCATCGAAAAGGCACCCACGGCACTGCTCGGGATGCTCAAGGGCGACGCACTCGGCAAAAGACTGGTTCAGGTCTGCGCTGTCTGAACGAATCACACTGAGACCTCGGAAATGACGACACGCAATGACCTGGCGGCAAGCTTCGCGCCGAACGACTCGGCAACGAGCATTGGTCCGCAAGGCCAGCGCGCACATCGGCTGGCCATTGAGCAGGCAGGCCGAATCGCCGAGCGTTTCGAGGAAGTCCGCGAGGGGGTCTGGAGCTTTGTTGGCAACGGCCTGTCGAACCAGACTTTCGTACGAGGGCCGCTGGGCGTGATTGCGATCGACACCGGCGAGTCGATCCAGGAAATGCAATGCGCCATCGACCGTCTGCGTGAAAAAACCGACGCACCGATCGTGGCCGTGATCTACACGCACTTTCACTATGTGGCGGGCACGGCCGCCATACCGGGCAGCGAGTCGCTGCCGATCTGGTCGCACGCCAGGGTCGTCACCAATCGACAGCGCACCGGTGGTGAAATCGCACCGATGTACCAGCGAGGCCTGGTTCAGCAATTCGGCATCCGGATGCCGCTTGATGGCCCCGACGGCGTGGTCAGCGTGGGCCTGGGGCCCTTCTTTCGCAATCCGGCGCATGCGCCCTTCACGACCGGGTTCGTTGCGCCGACGAATGTGTTCGATACGCCCACCTCGGCCACGATCGCAGGCCTTCAAGTCGAGTTCATGCCGGCTCCTTCAGATGCTGATGACTCGGTGACGATCTGGTTTCCGCAGCTCGGTCTCGCAGTCAACAACCTGGTGTGGCCGACCCTCTTCAATGTGTTTGCGATCAGGGGCGAGGAATACCGCGACCCGAGAGTGCTCCTTGCCGGCCTGGACCATCTCAATGCACTGAATGCCGAGCATCTGGTCGGCGCGCATGGCCCAGCGCTGTCGGGGGCTGCACAGATCCGGTCAGTGGTGACCGACTACCGCGACGCGATCCAGTTCCTGTGGGATCAGACAGTTCGCGGACTCAACAAAGGCCTGTCGGCCGATGAGCTCACGCAGTTCGTGCAGTTGCCCGAGCGCTTCAACCGCACCTACTTCACCCAGCAGTTCTACGGCCTGGTCGAGCACCATGTGCGCCAGATCCAGACAGGCCTGATCGGCTGGTTCGATGGTGTCGAGTCGTCGCTTTTTCCGATGCCGCCGCTGGAGCGAGCCAATCGACTGATCGCAGGCTTCGGTGGACGCGATGCCGTGCGACAGCAGTCGATCGAGGCGCTGGCCGGCAACGATGTGCGCTGGGCACTCGAACTCGCCACCTGGCTTGTCAGATCGCAGCCCGGGCCACACGGTCGGGCCGATGGCGGCTCGCCTGAGGAGCGTGCTCAACTGGCCGCCGTACTGCGCACGATCTCTCAGCGCACGACCTCAGCCAACATCCGCAACTGGTGCGCGACCCGCGCCCTCGAACTCGAGGGTCGGCTCGAATTCGCCCGCATGAGGGGGCACAGCTTTCGGGCACCCGACGTGGCGGGCGCACCCGCAAAATCGATCAAGGTCTTGCGTGTCCTGCTTGATCCCGAGTTGGCAAACGATGTCGATTGCGAGTTCAGCGTCGACTTCGGTGGCGGCATTCGGGTCGGACTGCACATTCGCCGAGGCGTTGCCGTTCCGACATCGGGCGACGGAGCGGACATCGAGTGGCGCATATCACCGCAGGACTGGGGCCAGGTGCTGGCCGGCAAATCAAGCGTCGATGAGGCCTTCGCGGCGGGCAAGATCGCCGTCGCCCGCGGCAACTGGAACGAGGCCAGGACTGCGCTGGCCTGCTTCGACCATCCTTCGCTCAGTCGCTGAAGCCGACAAATACCGCCGCTTCGTCGACTGATTTTCGCTGTGACACCACCGCGTTGGCCGGAAAGCTGTCATCCGGCCAACCCATCGCCACGCAGGTCTGAATGACCTGATCATCAGGAATGCCGGCTTCGGCACGCACCACCGGCGACTGCATGATGCCCTGGCTGTTGATGACGCAACCGAGTCCACGCGACCAAGCAGCATTGACCAGGGCGTTGACCACGCCGCCACAGTCGAAGGGCGCAATGTCACTGCCATGTATCGAACGATCGTAGGTCACGACGATCGAGACCGGCGCATCAAACTGGCGAAAACCGCGCAGCACCCAGTCCTGACGCTTTTCCTTGTTGTCGCGCTCGATACCCATCGCAGCGAACAGTTGTTTGGCAATACCGATCTGCCGTTCGCGGTGGACGCCGTCATAGCCCGGGCCCATACGGAATTCGCGCGAATCAGGAACACCGGCAAGGTTGCGCTCGACATTGCCCTTGCGAATACGGTCGAGCACTTCGCCGGTGACAACATAGAAATTCCAGGGCTGAGTATTGAGCGAGGTCGGCGCGCGCATCGCCACTTCGAGGACTTCCCGAATCAGCGATCGGGACACGGGCTTCGTGAGATATCCCCGGATGCTGCGGCGCCCCCGAACAACTTCATCAAATTGCATTGCTGTCTCCGACGTGGATGGATGGGTCGTTGTCTGAGGCGCCGCTGCTGAGCGAAACGGCTTGTCGAGTGCTTATCCGACCGCAAGCCCCAATACTATCGCGGCGCGCTTATTCTCACGACAGCCCCGCAGACTTGACCATCGCCAGAGAGACACCCATGCCCACCATGACATTCAACAGCGGTCGAATCAGGAAGGCCGACTACGACAGCGCCGCGCGCCAACTCGAACTGCATTGGGACAACAAGACCGTCACGGCCTACAAGAATGTGCCGGAAGAGGTCTACAGGCGACTTTGCAGTTCACCCAATCCGGCGACCTACTGGGAGGACCGGATTGCGGACGAATATCCGAAAGGCACTCCTGTCGCACACTCTGGCGATGCCGGCACAGCCAAAAAATTAAGTGATCTTTTTGGCGGCGACTGATGCAGCGCTGGTACCGGACCAGGTCGCCTGAAGCAAAACACTGAAAAGCACGCCGAAAATTCGATGACTGGCAGCCAGACACCGACGGACTGACTCGCGTCTGGGTAGTTGCCGGCGGTATCGTCAGCTAGATACGATGCCACGAGAGACGCACAGTCGATGAACAAGAAATTGATGCTGGTTTTGTACCTGGTACTTTTCATTTGTGCATTTCCAATCAGCGTATCGGCACAGTCCGCTCCCCCCGGTACAGGGGTTGAGAACGAATGTGGCGTTTTTGAAGGCAACCTGACTTTCAGATTCGCAGATGGCAAGACCGGCTGCCTCAAGTCGTTGATGACCAGGTTGAATTATTCGGCTGACAACCGCGACCGAATTATTCGTGCAGCCGAAATGAACGGGGCGCCGAGAACATTTGTCTGGCTCGTGTCTGACGTCAAATCCTGCCCGACCCTGACCTGGATCTCAGCCCCGATGGATGCCGGTCGAGAAGCCGCCGAACAGCGGATTTTTGCGGAGTGTCAGAAGGAACTCGATTCGAGAGTCACCAAGCTTGGCCGTACCCCCGGCCCGCAGTGCCAATGCGAGCTCGTCGTTCGGGATGGCGTTTCGCCGCTCACCGCAATCACCCTTCAAAGGCGTATCAACGACATCCTTGAAGCTCGCGCGAAACCTCAAGCACGCCCCGATCAGCTTGCCGCAACCCCTCGCGAGACCTCCACCACCTCTGCCGGCAATGCACCAGCGATCAGGCCGTCAACCGCTGGCCCATCGGGTACACCATTACCTTCCGTTGTGCCCCCGGTGCCCTCGACAGCGCCGTCATCGTCACCTGCCAATCCGAGCACTGTCGCCACTGCATCGCCTGCTGGCAATCAGATCACCAAGGCCGCTGCGCCCCTGCCGCCCACTCCCGGGCCCCCTGCCACAGCCGCACCGGCTCAGATCTTTGCGCACCGCAAAGCGCTCGTGATCGGAAACGACAACTACACCTCAGTCTCGAAACTGTTCAACGCCCGAGCCGACGCGAATGCCTTGGGCAAAGTGCTCATCGAACTGGGCTACAAGGTCACGGTTCGTCAGGACCTGACGGAAAAAGAGATGAAGTCGGCATTGCGACAATTTCGCAATGAAGTCGAAGGCGGTGATGAAGTGCTGTTTTTCTACGCTGGCCATGGGGTCCAACTTGGATCGGCTAATTACCTGCTGCCCATCGACATCAAGGGTGACAGTGAGGAACAGGTCAAAGACGAAGCGATCGAATTGCAACGCATCCTCGACAGCTTCAATGAAAAACGCGTCAAATTGGCGCTCGCTGTCATCGATGCCTGCCGGGACAACCCATTTCCCAAGAGCGGTCGCGCCATTGGCGGCAGAGGGCTCGCGCCGACAACCGCCGCCACCGGACAGATGGTGGTCTTCTCCGCGGGATCAGGTCAGCAGGCGCTGGATAAGCTCGGCCCTGGCGACAGAGATCCGAATGGTTTGTTCACACGCGTTTTTCTCAGTGAAATTCGGGCCCCCGGAGTCAGAGTCGACAACGTGATTCGCGAAGTCAGAAAGAAGGTTGTCGACGCCGCCAAGTCGGTCGGTCATGACCAGGTCCCGGCAATCTACGATCAGGTCGTCGGCGACTTTTATTTCAAGAGGTAGGCGTTCACTATGAGATTGTTTGTGTCTGTGTTGCTCGCTTTCGCGGGATACCTGTTTCAAGCTGCAAGTGCCTTTGCGGCACCGCTGATCATGACCGAAGAAGCGGCGCTTCCAGATGCCCATGCTGGCCCAGGAACCAGAGGTATCGGTCGGGGCCCGGGCATCAAAGTCACTTCTCCCGCCGACGGCGCTTCGCTGAAATCTCCCTTCGTTCTGAAGCTCGATTTCGAATCGCGCGGAGGCGTTCAAATCGACCCGGGGTCGGTGAGGGTGGCTTATCTCAAGGCGACACCGATTGATTTGACACCGCGTCTGAAAGGCGCCATTTCGGCGGCCGGAATCAATTTTTCGAACGCCGAAGCGCCCGAAGGCAAGCATCTGCTGAAGGTGTCGGTGAAAGACGTTGATGGGCGAGAAACGAATTCAGTCGTGACGCTCATCGTCGGCAAATAGCCGATGAAGTGTCCTTACTGCGTCTCTGAGCTTCCAGACGAAGCGCTCGTCTGCAGAGTGTGCAAAAGAGACCTCTATCTCTTCAAGCCGCTACTGGGAAAAATTTCAGAGCTCGAGGCCCGTCTTGTTGCGGGACCCGACACGTCAGCGCTTGAAGCCAGGATCACCGAACTCGAACTGACACTGGCGAACCGACCCAATATCGAGTCACATCCGGCCATTGATGTCATCGAAGCCAAGGCTTCCAAGCAATCGTTCTGGGCCAGTGACATCCTTTTCTATCTGGTTGTGCCACTCGCAGCGCTGCTGCTCGCTCATGCGCTGATCACGATCGTCTACGACGCACCGCTGATCTACCTGCGCATCGTTTCGATCCTGCTGCCTCTGCCTTTCGGATTTCGGCTTTTCCGTCGCGGTGACAATCATTTCGTCCCATGGTTTGCTGCGGCCTTGGTGCTTGCGGTCACCTCGGTCATCGGCATGAGCGCGTCCACCAGCGCGGTCGATCACACACCGATCTGGCCTCAGTCAGCAATCGAGTGGCGCGAGGTTCTGGAGTACTCGGCGAGTATTGCATTCAGCTTCCTCGCAGGAATGGTTCTGGGCGAACTTCGGTCTGGCCGGCAGCGTCGATCTGGCAATATCGATTCGAAAGCTTGGGTGTTTCGAATCGCCAGTCTTGGTCGCAGCGGCCAACTCTCACTTGAGGCACTTCACGAGCGAGTGAGAGCCCTGTCCGAGTTCGGCGCCACCACCGCGGCACTCGGTGCCACGGCTGCATCGATCTACACCGGGCTCAAGGGAGTGCTGGGTGCTTAGGATGCCCCCGAATTCAAAGTGGCGCGACACCGCGTCCCCAACCCTGGACTCCGGATGTGAGCTCACAGCGATGAAGCGATCTCTTGCTCTTGTCAGATTGATCCTTGCGGTGCTTCTGAGCGGGTCAGGCATCACCGCCCATGCGGCAGAGGGCCGATACGCACTGATCGTCGGCATCGGCAACTACTCGGAAGCGGCCAACACACCGCCCTTGAAAGGCGCCCCGCGCGATGTCGAGAACGCGCGAAAGATGGCGCTTGCAATGGGCGTAGACCCTGCTTCGATCACAGAGTTGCGCGACAGCGCCGCGACAAAGCCTCGCATTCTTCGGGAATTGGCAAGACTGCGGGATAACGTCAAGCCTGGCGATCGTGTCTTCATTTACTGGACTGGACACGGATCGCGATACGCAGGGCCGAGCGGCTGCGTCGAAGGCTTGCAAACCTACACCGATGGGGTGTTCACGCAAGCGGATGTGATGACCGAGGCGGAGTTGGCGGTCCATCTCCAGCCGATCAGCAAGGTCGCGGACAAAGTACTCACGGTGATGGATGCCTGCTTTTCCGGCGGTGTCATCAAGGGCAATGCCCGAGGTCTGCTGGAGTCGAGCCGGCCGCAGGCGAAGTTCAATGATCAGTCGGGTGGCCAGTGCGATGTCGGCATCAATCAGCCTCGCACTCGAAGCCTCCTGAGCGAACTTTCCAGACTCGGCGTGCAACAGGAAAACTTTGTTCAGATCGCTGCAGCCGCTGAAAACGAAGTCAGCTGGGACAGCGAGGTCTACGGCGGAGTCGCCACCAACGCCCTGACCCAGTGTCTGCTTGGCGAGGCTCGGGATCTGAACAGCAGCGGCGCTGTATCGCTTGAGGAGGTGCGGATCTGCGCGCAGCTTCGTATGAACAGGCTGATGGAACCCTACCGGCAATTGGGAATGGCGCCGTCGACCATGCAGATCAAAGGCAATCGCAATCTCGTCGTCTCACCTGCTTCTCCCACCCAGCCACTCGCCTCGCAGCCCCAGCCAACAGCTCCCGTCGTCACGCAGCCCCAACGGGCTGAGGCCGTCCAACCCCAGCCAGTGATCACAGCGGTCCAGGAGCTGTCGCCGCCCGTGCCGATCGGCTCCAGAGGAACCCTCGAGGACATCTTCAATCAGCGCGACCCGCGGATTCAGATCGATGTTTCAGCGCCGAAGCAGCTCACCATCGGGCGTGACCGCTTTGCATTCACGGTAAAGCCCTCCAGTGACGGCTACCTTTATGCGGTTCTGTTGGGTAGCGATGAGAAAAGTTTCTATCTGCTGTTTCCGAACAAGCTCGATGCGGACAACCGAGTCAAAGCCAATCAGACCTATTCAATGCCGCGTGCCGGCTGGCAGGTTTCCGCCGCCGGCCCTGAAGGCACCGACCGGATTCTTTTTGTGATCAGTCAGTCGCCTCGCGATCCGAAAATTTTTCACAACGATGACAACAGCGCAGGCGGGCCGTTTGCATTTTCGGTCGCTGATATCAGCTCGAGACAGCGGCTGATGGATTTTTTTCTGGGTAAGGGTGTCAAGGGCCGTAACGCAGCGATGGGCGCTGCTCTGATTGAGGTGGAGGAAGTCCGATGAAATCTCTGATCGCAATGCTTGTGCTTGTCACCCCACTGCTCGCGCTGGCCCAGGTTTCCCAGGCAGTCAAAGCACCCGTGGTCGAAGCACCCATGGCCAACGCATCCGTCGACGAACTGTCGCAGTGAATCATCCATCCGATGAATTGACCTTGCCTTGGAAGAATAGAGATGACTGAGCCCGTGCTGAGTACCTTTCAGATGATCATCGACGGCAAGCTGGTCGACAGTGTCGAGCAGGAATGGATTGCAGTTGAGAACCCCGCCGTCAAGACGCCCTTCGCGAGAGTGCCGCGCGCGCGCAGCGCCGACGTGTCGATTGCAGTGGCGGCCGCCAGGACGGCCTTCAGAACCTGGTCGCGCATGCCGGCAGGCGAGCGAGGCAGGCTGCTGCATCGGATTGCCGATGCACTTGAAAAAGAGGTCGAGCCGATGGCTCGGGCCATCAGCACCGAAAACGGCAATGCGCTGCGGACCCAGAGTCGCGCAGAGGCCGCGAGCGCGGTTGAAATTTTCCGGTATGTCGCCGGACTGGCCCGCGAACTGAAGGGCAAGACCGCATCCCTGAATCCGGACACCCTCGACTACACGCGGCGGGAACCTTATGGCGTCGTGGGTGCGATCGTCCCCTGGAATGCGCCTCTGATTCTGTCGGCACTCAAAATTGCGCCGGCCTTGATGACCGGCAACACGCTCGTCTTGAAGGTCTCCGAGGAGGCGCCGCTGGCGGTCTTGCATCTGAGCCGGATCTGCAACGAGCATCTGCCAGCGGGCGTGCTCAATGTGCTGACCGGCTACGGCACAGAATGCGGGGCAGCACTGGTCGAGCATCCCGATGTGCCGAAAATTTCCTTCACCGGCTCAACCGCAGTCGGCCGATCGATTCTGGCTGCAGCCAGTCAACGCATTGCCGCGGTTACCCTCGAGCTGGGCGGAAAAAGCGCTCAGGTGGTTTTTCCTGATGTCGATCATGGATTCGTTGCCGACGGCGTCATCACCGCAATGCGATTTTCGCGTCAAGGCCAGTCCTGCACCGCGGGCTCGCGACTTTTCGTGCACGAATCGATCGCCGACGCGTTTCTCGACACCCTGACCGGGAAGCTGCGAAAAATGGTGGTGGGCAATCCGGTCGATGAAACAAGCGATGCCGGGTCGCTGGTCAATGCGCGGCAGTTCGGGCGTGTCTGCGACTACGTGCGCGAAGCGATTGATCGCAAGCCGGACGCCTTGGTGATGGGCGGCTTGCCGCCCACTAGCGGGCCCTTATCCGAAGGCTATTTCTTTGAGCCCACGGTATTTTTCAATCTGCCCGACGACGTCCGGATGACGCGCGAGGAGGTATTCGGTCCGGTGCTGTCGGTCAGCACCTGGAAAACCGAGGCAGAGGTGATCGAGCGGGCCAATGCCTCACAGTACGGTCTGGCAGCCTTCGTCTGGTCACGGGCAGGCGCGCCGGCCATGCGGCTTGCGCATGCGCTGGAGGTGGGATGGGTGCTGGTCAATCAGGGCGGTGGCCAGGCGATCGGACACTCCTACGGCGGCATGAAGCAAAGTGGTGCAGGCCGCGAGTTTTCTCTCGAAGGCATTCTCGAGAGCTACACCGATATCAAGCAGGTATCGGTCAGTCTGGGTGACCACGGTTTTGCACGGCTTTGATCGTGCAAGCCGATCGTCATCAGTTCGAGCGCCAGACAACAAGGCAGGCAACATGACAGCGTCAGACAAGCGCAGTGGGAGTGCCTTTGGCACCATCGGTTTCATCGGGTTGGGGGCAATGGGGAGTCGGATGATCCGACACCTCAAAGCGGCCTCGGGTCTGCTCCTGCATGATGCCGACATGGCCCTTGCGGGCAAGATTGCAGCCGAGTTGTCGGCCGAGGGCGTGCCGGCCCGGGCGGCAAACACGCTGGCCGACTTTGCGGCAGTCGATGTCCTGATCCTGATGCTCCCCGACAGCAATGTGGTCGATCAGGTGTTTCGCGGGGTCGATCAGTCGGTCGAGTCGGCGACCGGCGGTGTGTTGTCGTGGTTGCGACCGGGCACTCTGGTCATCGACATGGGCTCGTCCACGCCTGGGCGCACCATTGCCAATCAGGCTGTCGCCCGGACGCGGCAGATCAGCTTCATTGATGCGCCGGTATCGGGTGGCGTGGGCGGGGCGCAGGCAGCCAGCCTCGCAGTGATGGTGGGTGCATCAGAAGCTGAATTCGAGCGCGCGCGCCCGCTGCTGGCCTGCCTGGGGAGTAAGGTGATTCGCGCCGGAGAGGTGGGCGCGGGCCATGCGGTCAAAGCTTTGAACAATCTGCTGGGGGCCACCATTCTTGCAGCGAGCGCCGAGGTGTTTGCGATCGGCGAGAAGTTCGGCCTTGATCCGGCCGTCATGCACAGCATTGTCGATGCATCGAGCGGCGGCAGCTTCATGAGCAACCGGGTCTGGCCAAAGGCCATCCTGCCTCAGACCTGGGATTTCGGTTTTGCGCTGGCGCTCATGAACAAGGATGTGGGCATCGCGATGGCGCTGATCGATTCGACCGGCGTTCAGACCGTGCTCGCCCAGGCCAATGCAAAGATCTGGGCTGATGCGACGAAACAAGCTGCAGCCGGGGCGGACATGTCGGAGATCGCTCGTCAATTCCGGGTGGCCGCAGGGCTGTAGATCCTCATCCACTCGTCGATGGTCGTTATCATGCACCCAACACCACTGACACTCACCCTCAGGTCACCATGCTCGAAGGCATCAAGGTTCTCGATCTGTCGCGCGTCATCGCGGGACCTTATTGCGCAATGCTGCTCGCCGATCTCGGTGCAGATGTCATCAAGGTCGAGCGACCGGGAGCCGGCGACGACATGCGCCACATCGGCGGCAAGGACGGCATCAGCCCGGCCTTTGCGGCGGTCAATCGCAACAAGCGCGGCATCGCGATCGATCTGAAAAAGCCTGAGGGCCGCGATCTCGCGCTGATCCTCGCGGCGCGCGCCGATGTGGTCATCGAGAACTTCCTGCCGGGCACCGCTGCGGAGATGGGCCTGGGATATGAGGCGGTGCGCGCGCTCAACCCGGCAATCGTCTATGCCTCGGTCTCGGGCTTCGGACAGGACGGTCCTAAGGGCCACAAGCCGGGCTACAACGGCGTGGCGCTTGGCATGAGTGGCATCAGTGCGCTGACCGGCGTGCCAGGCGGGCCGCCGCTGCGCCCCGGAGGATCGGTGGCCGATGCGGCCAGCTCCTATATGGCTTTTGCGATGATCAACGCAGCGCTGGTTCACCGCTTGCGGACCGGCGAGGGCCAGCACATCGATGTCAACCTGCTGTCTTCGGCGCTCGGCCTGCTGCCCGACCCGGCAGCCAATTACCTGACCGGCGGCATCGTGCCGGCGCGCGCAGGTAATCGCAACGCGGTGGTCTGTCCGGCCGAGGTGTTCGAGACGAAGGACGGCCTGATCAGCATCACGCTGCTCAATCCCGCGCAATGGGGACGTTTTTGCGATGCGCTGGGCGACTCGCCGCTCGGCCTTGACCCGGCTTTTGCCAACAATGCGGCGCGCATCGCGAATCACCCGGCGCTTCGCGCGCGCATCGACCCGATCTTTCGCTCGCGTCTGACCGACGATTGGGTCGATCGCATGGAAGCTGCCTCAATTGCAGCCGGGCCGGTCTACGAGTTCCCGCAGGTCTTCGAAGACGATCAGGTCAAGCATCTGGGACTGATCGCCGAGGTCGACCAGCCGGGCATCGGACCGATGCGCGAACTGGGATTTCCGGCGCGCGCCTCGGGCTGGAAGGCAAGCGTGCGCAGACCCGCACCGGCCATCGGCGAGCACACGCTCGAAGTGCTGCGCGAGGCAGGCATCGCCGAGGATCGGATCCAGCAGGCGCTCACGGACAAGGTGTTGCAGGCGCCTTGACGCAGGCAGCGGTCTGCGTGGGCAAGGTCAGCGCACCGGGCTGATCAGGGGGTCAGGTTCTGGGCAGGCGCATCAGCGCCAGTCGAACTTCGATTCAATCAGCCGCTGCATGAAGGTGTCGCAGTCGGCAAGCTGCTGCAGCGACACGAATTCATCGGGACGGTGCGCGTCATCGATGCTGCCCGGTCCGATGATGACCGTGGGGATGCCCGCTTCAGAAAAAATGCCAGCTTCGGTGCCGAAGGTCACCTTGCCCGCGCCCTGCGTGCGCGCGAGTCGCCGCGCATAGTTCACGATTGGCGCCGTGTCTTCAACGACGAAGGCGGGTACGCCAGCGAGAAACTCCACCTCGCAGCCGGTCTCGGGCGACTCATGTTTCATCTGCGCATCGAGCTGCGCAGCGAAGGCACGGATCTGGGCATGCAGGGTATCAAACGAAGTGCCGGGCATGGTACGCAGATCGACCGTGAGCTCGCACAGATTGGGCACGATGTTCTGAGCCGTGCCGCCCGCGATGGTGGTGGTCTGGATGGTGCTGAAGGGCACAGGAAAGCCCTCATCACGCGGCTCTTCACGCACGAATCGCGCGGCCACCTCGCGCATGAAGACCACCAGCTGCGCGGCGTACTCCACCGCATTGACACCGTGGGTGGGCATCGCCGAATGAGCCTCGCGACCCCGGAAACAGCAACGCAGTCGCCAGGTGCCCTTGTGCGACACGACCGGTTGCATGAGGGTTGGCTCACCCACAATGCAGCCCGCCGGCTGAATGCCTGCTTCCCGCAGATCCTTGATGAGCTCATGCACGCCGAAGCACCCGACCTCTTCGTCATACGAGAACGCGAAATGCACCGCGCTGGGCAGATTGGCCTGCAGGATGGCCGGCGCCGCAGCCAGCGCACTCGCGATATAACCCTTCATGTCGGCCGTGCCGCGCCCAAAGAGCTTGCCATCACGCTCGGTGACCTTGAACGGATCGCTGTGCCAGTCCTGGCCGTCGACCGGTACCACGTCGGTGTGCCCCGAAAGCACGATGCCTGGCGCTCGCCCGTCGCCCAGGGTGGCAAACAGATTGGCCTTGCGCCGATCAGCATCCCAGCTCAGCCGAGACGCGACGCCAAGCCTCGCCAGTTCATCGCGAACCCATTCGATCAGCCCCAGGTTGGAATTGCGGCTGACGGTATCGAAGCCAACCAGGGTGTGCAAAATCTCGAGGGTTCGTGCACTCGGGCGGCCGGTATCAGGCGGTGCAGCCGCGTCGCGAAAAGCAGAACCGGGAACAGTCTGGATCAGAGCCATGGCATGTCGGAATGGAAAGCGTCGATCGAACGAGCTTACCGCAGCCAGAGCAGGGAGCAGTGTCAGGAAGGTCGTCGGGGTGGCTCGCTGGCGAGCGGCTATCCGATCACGACATCGTCGCCGACCAGTTCAAGATAAGCATCCTCGAGCGTCACGGCTTGAACGCTGACCGCGCTGACCTCCGGACCGTCCAGCGCATCCACCACCTCGCGCAGACTCAAATGGCGCGGAAGCAAGCAGCTCAACTGCCCCGCGCGCTGGAGTACGACCCAGCCGTGACTCTGCGCACGCCGCATCGTGGTCGCATTGTCTCGCGACTGCAGCTTGGCCACCGCCTGACCCGGTACACGGGCCAGCAGCTCGGGCACGGTGCCCAGAGCTGCCACCCGGCCAGACTGCATCAAGGCGACGCGGCTGCACAGGCGTTCGGCCTCGGCCAGTTGATGACTGGTCATCAGGATGGTGGTGCCGCTGTCGCGCAGGCCCTCGATCAGGCGCCACAACTCGAGTCGTGCGGCAACATCAACTGCCGCCGTTGGCTCGTCCAGTATCAGGAGCTCTGGGCGATGCATCAGTGCCACGGCGAGATGCAGGCGCTGCTGCCAGCCACCGGAAAGTCGGCCTACCCGGGTTGCCGCATGCGGACCCAGACCAAAACTGTCCATCAGTTCGTTGACGCGTGCGTAGCGTTGAACGGCTGACAGGCCATGAAGACGGCCGAAAAAATGCAGGTTTTCCTGGGGCAGCAAGTCAGGATAGAGCGCGCAGTCTTGCGCGCACAGGCCTACCCGCGCGCGGGCACCGGCACCAAGCTGGGCAAGCGGTTGGCCCATCAGTTGAACCTGTCCGGCATCGGCCTGCAGCAATTGGCAAACGATGTTCAGCACCGTGGACTTGCCACAACCGTTTGGGCCCAGCAGGCCCATCACCTCACCGCGCCGCACCTGCAAGCTGAAGCCGTCGAGTACCTGCCGACCGGCAAACCCCTTGTGCAGCCCCTCGATCGCCAGGGCAACTGTCATGGACGCTGCTCCAACAGCAGCAACTGCCGATATGACCTGACACCCAGCGCGAGGGAAAGGCCACAGAAGACCACCAGAAAAGACAGCTCGAAACGCAGTTCGGCCACGCCCATGCTGTAGGCCGCCACGCCCTTGAAGGCCTGGTTCATGTGCAGCATGGGGTTCAGCTGTGCCGCCGCCTGCATGGTGCGCGGCATGATTTCAAGCGGAAAAAAGGTACCTCCCAACACCAGCAGCGGTACACCGATGGCCGACAGGGCGACCACCACCTCTTCGCTGCGCCGGGCAAATCGTGCACCCAGAAAAAAGCCCATACCAACGTAAGCGAACACCGAGAGCAACAGGATCAGACCGCCCAGCCAAAGGCTGCCGTGGTAGCGCGCACCGATGAGCCAGGCAATGCTGTAGAGCATCACCACTTGCACCACTGCCAGCAACAACTGCGCCAACACGACGCCAAGGAAATAGGCTGCCGGATGCAGTGGTGAGGCCAGCAAACGGCGCAAGGTACGGCGCTCGCGCTCGGCTGCGATGATCGCCACCGTCCCGCCCAGGCAACTGAAAAACAGCGCCGCACCCATCAGAATGCCTGCCGCTGCCGCATCCAGGCCGGCTCGCATGCTGTCGTTATGCGCATAGACTAGCCCGAACAGCAACATCATCGCCGCAGGAAACACAGCCCAGAAGATCAGGCCTCGCCGCTGACGCCACTGCTCCACCAGCAGGCGCTGAGCGACGGCAAGGGTCTGTTCGAGCAGCAGGCGCCGAGGGGACATGAAGTGACTTGGGCAATGATCAAACGATCGGCGTCTCGACCTCGGGCATCCGAACAAATCGAAAGACCGCATTCAGAAAGATTGTACGTCTCGCCCGCACAGCATGCGTCGAATGTCGAAAAGCCTGTCAGCCATTCAGAGGCAGACGCGTCGACTATTTTTCGCGCGCCTTTCTTCTGCCGCCCGATCTTTGCGTCGAAGCAGAGTTGTTGATAATGCCAAAGCTGCCCGGCGACTGATTCAGCTCGATCGCCATCAGATAGGAGACCATCGCCATCTGGATCCCGTTGGGGATTGTGTAGGTGGCCACGCTGATCAGAACAGCCCGATCACCCTGCCCTGCTCATCCAGGTCGATCTGCTCGGCAGACGGCAGCTTGGGCAGACCGGGCATGGTCATGATGTCGCCGCAGACCATCACGACAAACTCGGCACCCGCTGACAGCCGAACCTCGCGCACATTCACGGTGTGGTCAGACGGCGCGCCGCGCAGCGCCGCGTCGGTAGAAAAGCTGTACTGCGTCTTGGCCACGCACACCGGGTAGTGGCCGTAGCCGGCATCTTGCAGGCGCTGCACCTGCGCCTTCACATCGGCGGAAGCGCTGATGCCGGCAGCGCCATAGATCTTGCGCGCAAGCGTCGTCATCTTTTCCCACAGCGGCAGGGCGTCATCGTAGGCAAAGCGCACCGGCGTGACCTGATCACGGGACTGCTCGCACACGCGCACCACCTCGCGCGCCACGTCGGACGCGCCACGCCCGCCCTCGGCCCAGTGGCGCGCGGTGAGCACCGGCACGCCCAAGGCGCCGATTCGCTGGCGCAGCAGTGCGTGCTCGGCCTCGGTGTCGGCAATGAAGTGGTTGATCGAGACCACGCAGGGCAGCCCGAACACCTCGCGCAGATTGCGGACATGCCGCTCAAGGTTTGCCAGGCCTCGACCCAGTGCCGGCAGGTCCTCGATGCTCAGCGCATTCAGGTCAACGCCGCCGTGGTATTTCAGCGCTCTCACGGTGGCGACGATAACGGCGCAGTCGGGGCGCAGCCCGCTCTTACGACATTTGATGTCGATGAACTTTTCGGCCCCGAGGTCTGCGCCGAAGCCTGCCTCGGTGACCACATAATCGCCCAGTTTCAGCGCCGCCTGGGTCGCGATCACACTGTTGCAGCCATGCGCGATATTGGCAAACGGGCCGCCGTGCAGAATGGCCGGATTATTCTCGAGCGTCTGCACCAGGTTCGGGGCCAGCGCATCTTTCAGCAGTACGGTCATCGCGCCATGCACCTTCAGGTCGGCAGCACATACCGGTTGGCGGTCGCGCGTCTCTGCCACCACGATGCGGCCCAGCCGCGCCTTGAGGTCCGCCAGCGAGGTGGCCAGGCAGAAGATGGCCATGACTTCGGACGCGACGACGATGTCGAAGCCGTCCTGACGCGGGTAGCCGTTGCCTGGCCCGCCCAGCCCGGCCGTGATGTTGCGCAGCGCGCGGTCGTTCATGTCGATCACCCGTTTCCAGGTGATTCGCCGCATGTCGATGCCCAGCGCGTTGCCGTGGTGGATGTGATTGTCGATGGCCGCAGCCAGGAGATTATTGGCCGAAGCAATGGCCGCGAAGTCACCGGTGAAGTGAAGGTTGATGTCCTCCATCGGCACCACCTGCGAGTAACCCCCGCCGGCCGCTCCGCCCTTCATGCCGAACACTGGACCCAGGCTGGGCTCGCGCAGCGCAATCACCGCCTTTTTGCCGATGTGGTTCAACGCGTCGCCCAGGCCCACCGTGGTGGTGGTCTTGCCCTCGCCGGCCGGCGTGGGGCTGATCGCGGTGACCAGCACCAGCTTGCCGTCGGGCCGGTCACGCAAGGACGCGAGGTAGCCCAGGTCAATCTTCGCCTTGTAATGACCGTAGGGCACCAGCTGCGTGTCGGCGATGCCCAGGCGATCAAGCGCCAGGTCAGTGATGCGGCGCAAGGTGGCGCGTTGGGCGATGTCGATGTCGCTGAGTGGCAAGGCGGGCTCCGATGGGCGGGACGACGCGGCGAATGGTGGCGTTGGCGCGCCCTACTCGGCCCCAGGGGCTGCCTGGGCGGTTATCTTAGCGTTCTACGGCCTAAAGCGCAGGCCGCCGCGTGGCGAATGTCTGATCAACCAAGTACTCTTTGATCACCCAGGTCTGTTCGATCAGGACCGGTTCGTGGTCTGACAGAACCGATCCTGGTGCGATGCGCATCAATGACGTCGCCAATCCGCTGCCGGCGTGCTGTCTTCCTGGGGGATTTGCAAAAAATCCCGGACAATGAATTTCCGTATATTCAACTGCAAACCGCGGCCCGAACGTTTCGAAGCAAACTTCATTTTTTGCAAAGGCTTGCCGACTCCCGCATATGGAAATCATCTCTGTCTTTCCACTCTCGAGCGGCCTGTTCCCCGATGGCTGTTTGGACCTGCAAATCTTTGAAGTGCGCTATCTGGATCTCGTGCGCAGGTGTTACCGGGAGC
The DNA here is from genome assembly GCA_947487165.1 of Burkholderiales bacterium. Classification (GTDB taxonomy): domain Bacteria; phylum Pseudomonadota; class Gammaproteobacteria; order Burkholderiales; family Burkholderiaceae_E; genus UBA4615. Next base: position 48,857 of record CANKWX010000013.1, on the reverse strand, counting down.
AGACAGCTTTTGGCGTGGTGTCGATACAGGAAGGCAAAGAAGTCATGGTGCCGGGACAAACTCCGGCGCTTTTCAGCCACGGTACGATGGCGCACATTGAAACACTCGACACGGTGCAAGCGGCCCTGCTGCGCATTCGCTGCCGGGGTGGCAGGCGCTTTCAGCTGCACAGTACCTACCCCGGCCCGCTCGGCGTGTGGCAGGCCGAAGTTGACTTCCTGCCGGCCGATCCTGCGGTCGAGATCCCTGCTGAATTGAACTACCTCGCGCTTCGCCTGGGGCAAGGCATTGCGCAGACCCAAAAAGAGGGCCAACTGCCCGAACTGCCTTTGCTCGCGCCCTTCCGTCTGGATGAGTGTGGCTGGGTCGCAGATCGCTGGGCTGAGCTGCTGAACCTGTCCGCGAGTGCCAAGGTGGATTTGCTGCGCGAGGCCAACCCGCTGGAACGCCTTCGCGCAATTGATCGAACCATAGGCGGGCCTCAAGGGATCTGAGTGCAGGCACGTCATCAGACAATGCCGCAATGAAAAATATTCAACTCTGGGGCGAATCACTGCGGCTGCTGGTCGAACTCGGCGCGACAGCCGCCTTTGCGTTGTCCGGCGTCCTCGAGGCGGCGCGAAAGCGGATGGATGCTGTCGGGGTGTGTGCAATCGGATTCCTGGCCGCATTCGGTGGCGGCACACTGCGCGACCTGCTCCTGGACCAGCGACCGTTCTTCTGGGTACGTCATGTCGAGGTGCTGTGGGGCGTCCTGGCACTGTGTGTGCTGGCAATGCTGTTCTTGCGACGCCGCCATTTCGACCTGACCGAGCGTGCGATCCAGTGGCCCGATGCGCTAGGCCTCGGGCTGTTTGCGGCCACTGGCGTGGACCAGGCGCTGCAGCTGCAGATGCCGGCCGTTGTCGCGGTGCTGATGGGCGTCATTACCGGTGTGTTCGGTGGGGTTCTACGCGACATCATGTGCAACCAGATCCCCAGCGCATTCAAGGACCATCGACCCTATGCGGTCTGCGCCTTCGCAGGCGGCTGGGTCTATATCGGCCTGCTGCAGATCGCCGCGCCAGAATGGCTGGCGCTGCTGGCCAGTGTCAGTGTGACCGCCGGTTTGAGAGCCATGGCCATCTGGCGCAACCTGGAGCTGCCGGCCTGGCGCGTTTGACTCGGTTATCCTGAACCGATGCCCCTCGATCCCGATTTCGCAATCCGTGCTGCGGCCAGGCCTGCGCAAGGTTCCAGCCGCGGCCAGCGCCGCATGCTGATCGCGGGCGCGGTCGGCCGCCTGGGAGATGCGCTACTGGCCGAGGCGCTGTCACGCGGCGGCTATGACGAGGTCGTCGCGCTGGCCGATGGCGACGCGACCATGTCGCTTGGCGTACGCGGACTGGCGCTCGCGCCGATCGAAAATCTGCCGCCGCTCGAGGCTGTCTGCATCGTTCAAACCGTCAATCCGCAGGCGCCCGACGCACGCTCTTTCTACGGGCGCGATGCCCCCTTCGCGATGATCACGCGTGACTCGATGCTGTCGATCGCCACGGCGGCCTGTGCTGCCGGCGCACATCGGCTGCTGCTGGTCGATCCGTTGCCGTTATGGCAACAGCTCTCGCAGTTTCACCAGGGCCTGAGCGACCATACAGAGCTCAAGATCGCGGGCCTGCCATTCACCGGTGTGACCGTGCTGAGGCCGCTTACGCAGGGTGACCCTGTCGTTGGCAGCTGGTTGCAACGTATCGCTCAGATCTACCTGAGCCTGCAATTTATGATGATGCCGCGATCGATACCGACGCTCACAGCGGCGCAAGTCGCTCGGGTTGCGATCGACGCGTTACGCACTGACGAGTCCGGGATCAGGGTCCTTGGCGCAGCGCAGATCGGCGATCGAATGAAGCAGCACGCCGTCAAGCAGGCCAGCGCAGTCTCGCAGCAAACGGATCAGACCTGAGCCTGGCTGTGCGGCAAGCGATCTCGCCTGCCGCGCTGGATCTCAGACAGCCGTCTTTGCCAGCCAGGCCTTCACGCCCGCCTGCTCTGCGACCGCAAGGTACAGGCGCATGAGCTTGGGGCAGTGATCGAGTACCGTAGCCGGCACATGGTCGAGCGTTCCGGAAGTCAGCCAGCGCACCACCATATACAGTTTGATATCAACCACCTGAATCGACTGGCCACCGACGAAGGGACCTTCGCCCAACTGATGCTCGACCTGGCTGCCCCATGTTGCGAGTTCGTTAGCCGCCAGCGCTTCACGGGCAGCGCGCTTCTGATCAGGGTCGGCAATACGCAGCACCGGCGCAATCGATTGACGAAGTTCCTCGGCGGCACACATCAGCGCCTCGTGGCGCGCAGCCTCGAAGGCATCAAGCGGATGCAGGCCATGCTGCCGACCGATGAACACGAGGATAGCGTTGGATTGCGCCAGCAGCGGCTTGTCGGGCATCTGCAAAACCGGCAATGCACCGAAGGGCACGCTGGCCTTCAGGGCAGCCCAGTCGGCAGACTTGATGCGCTCGTCATCAAAGTCGACGCCGGCCAGATGCAGGGCGATTCGGCATTCTTCACCGCGGCTGCCGGCGAAATCAAAATAGGTCAGGCGGGGCTTGTTCATCGTGTTCCTGGCGCGAAGTGTGAGGTTCAAGCCTACAGCAGTCGGTTTCGAGAAATCGAAACACCACCGCATCGTCAAGGTGGGCCCAACCCTGCTCAATCACCCGCGCAAACACCTCGCTTGTCGCAGCACCCAGTGGCCCTTCGAATCCTGCGTCCTGGCCAGCCTTCACCGCGAGCGCCGTGTCCTTGCGCAACAAGGTGGCGTGTGCACGCGGCGCGTAGTCGTTGTCAATCGCACGGCGCATCCGGTCTGAACCGATCCAGCTCTGGCCGCTGGACTGCTCGATGACATCGAGCACCGTGCCAAGGTCCATGCCCATGCGCTGCGCCATCGCGAGCGCCTCGGCGGCACCCACGAGATTAATGCCCGCGAGCAGATTGTTGACCAGCTTCATTTTTGCGCCATTGCCAGGGCGATCCCCCAGATGAAAGACGCGATTGGACAGCACATTGATCAGCTCGCTGTGTTGCACGCGCACTGAAGCCTCGCAGGCGACCATCAGACTCATCGTGCCGTCGGCGGCTCGCTGCGGCCCGCCCGACATCGGCGCGTCAATGGTCGCCGCACCGGCCAGCAACAGACGGGCCGCGATGCGCTCGACATCCCCGGGCGCGACTGTCGGACACAGCATCACGGTGTGGCCGGTCAAACCACCCGGCCGCGCATGCACGCCGCGCTCGCCCCACAGCACGTCGTCGCATTGCGCTGCATCGACCACGCACACGATGGTGATCGGCACACCCGTTGCCGCTGCGGCAGCATCTGCGCAGGCCATCGCACCACGATGCCCTAAGGCTTCCATCTTTGTGAGGTCGAGGTCGTGCACCTGCACCTGCCAGCCACGGGCGAGAAGGTTAGACGCCATGCCGCCACCCATGTTGCCAGTGCCGACAATACCGACCCGACGGCTGTGGGGTGCAATGGGGCTGAGCGCAGTGTTCATGGTTGGCGGGTGTTGTGAGCAGTCGTCGATCGGCTTGAAACTACGCTGACACTCAGGCTCAGGCCTGCAGAACGTCAGGCTCTGGCAGATCGGCAACCAGCAAGGTCCCGGTCAGCGACTCGGTCATCACCACTGCATCGCGTCCCGGCCAGCAGGCCACGTTGGTGACGGCTGCACGCGGCCAGGGGCTGCAGAGCATGTGCGTGACTTCGCCCAGCTCGTTGAGAATGAAAACGCCGCCAAGGCTGGCATGGGCAACCAGCAGGCGACCATGCCGGTCGATGGCCAGTCCGTCTGGGCCTGCTGTGCCAAAAAAAGTTTGCAGTGCGCCCGCTTTCGTGACGGACCCGTCAGCCTGAATCGGACCACGCCAGACCTGATTTGCGCGGGTCATGGCCACAAAAAGCACCCGCATGTCATCACTGATCGCAAGCCCGTTCGGGCTCGGTGCGTTTGACAGCATCATGTCCAGTCGTCCGTCGGTACCCAGGCGGTAGACGCGACCACTGGGGTCGTGCAGTCCGGTCTGGCCCTGATCGGTGAAGTAAAGACGACCAAGCTTATCGAATACCAGATCGTTGACGCCCTTGAATGACTCGGTGTTTCGATGGCTCAGGACGGATTCCATTCGGCCTGATGGCAGTTCGAAGCGCCGTATGCCAAAACGATAGTCGGCCACCCACAGGCTGCCGTCTGCATGCATGGCCAGACCATTGGGCCAGCCGGCGTCTTCGTGAAGACAGGTCCAGGTCAGATCGGTGCCGATGCGCAGCAGTCGGCCGTGCGGGATATCGACCACATAGAGGTTGCCCGCTTTGTCAAAACAGGGCCCTTCCAGAAAACTGTCGACGGTGTGACCGGGCCGATTCGCTGTAGCCCATTCCGACGGCTGGGGTCTGCGTAAAGGCTCCGGCAGGCGGGTGAGTGCGCGGGCAACAACTCGAATCACAGGACGACCATCGAGGTTCATCATGGTGTCTTCAGGCGAGCTTGGACATTGGGCGGGGGATGATCCGTTCGACCGGCTGAGCGATTGGGCAGTGGTTTACAAGGTGATCAGAACTGCAACTTGACGCCAACATTAAGACTGCCCAGATTTTGACCGCTTCTGACCTCGCCTGTGATTCCAGCAAAAGCAAAGGCGCTGTCTCGCAACTTCACCGTACCGTAGAAATCTGCCTGCAAAAACATATTCCCGACGTTTGCCGTCTGAATGACCGTACCGTAGCTGGCGAGGCTTGCCGAGAGACTGGGGTTGATCAGCGTATTGGTATCAGCACCGACCGCCACATTGACTCGAAAGGTGGACTGTTCAGCCATCGAATCCTTGTTTTTGGATCCTAATGCCAATCCAATCACCCCTCGCGTACCGTTGCCGCTGTAAGCATTGACGCTCAGTGCTGCGACACTTGACTCACCCTCGTCGAACGATGACTGCTTCAACATCTGCCAGCTTGCGCGAATGTAAGGGGTGACGGCGACATCGTCGGAATCAAACGGTCTGCTGATGCCAGCGCTCAACAGGACGTCATTGCCTTTGATGCCCTGAGCCTTAAGGCTATTGGCAGCGCTTGCGTCGGCACGGGTGACATTGCTTGAACTCAAGCCAACGCTGGCCATGCCATCCAGAGCGTAGTCTTGCATCACGGGCATATTGCCGTAGACGAAGATCGAACCCTGATCGACGGTAGCGCTGTCAGCATTCATCGACACGCGGGTGTTCGATAAAGAAAAGCCTGCTCCGGCCTTCACATCATTCTCGCGATAGAGATCTGATCCGAAGACTGCCTGATACAGCTTGCTGCGATAGCCACTGGCATTTGAATCAGACGACCTGTTGCCATACTGATAGGCAATCGCGCCCCATACGCTGTTGACAGAAGGGATGGGCACAGCCGAATCCGAGTTACGCGCGAGGACGGCGCTTTGTACCCGCTGACTGGATTGAGAGATGACCGCCACGGTGTCGGCGTAGATTTCACCAGACAATCCTTGCGCAAAGCTCGCCAAAGAGGACGCTGACTGGGTCGCGGTGGCATACATCAGGCTGGTTTGCTGACTGGTGGCAGTGCCCGCCAGTTGTGCCGTACTCAACTTGTCCAGTACTGCGGCTACCGATTGCGTGTTGCTGCTGGTGTTCGCCAATGTCGTCGCGTAAGACGATGGCGTCACAGCCAAATCAAGGCTGTTGCTGCCGCCATAGTTGTAGAAGGGCAGGAATTGCGTACCCGTGGCTAAACCATCTGGTTGCGTGATCCCAGAAAATGCGCCGGATATCCCTCCGGTGGCGGTTGCAATCCTGAAGAGATTGCCTAAGGCTGGTGTGTAGACAGCACTGCCGTACCCCGCCTCTGTGGCGTCAAACAAGTTCTGAAGCTTAGGAACTAACGTCGCACCCGGGTTGATCAGCAGTTGACCATCAAGCTTCAGGTATGCGAAATACCCTGCGGCACCGACAGGTGAAGTGCTGCTGGACTGTGTCGACCCGGCGATGTCCTGCTGATAAACAGAACCCGAATCAAGCGTCAGGTTCTTGCTTATTGCAATGTAGCCTGGCGAGTTACCCGGCTTGAATCTTCCACTGACCAGCACATTGCCCGAAATCGTGCCGGTACCCATCAGGGTTGCAGCGGTGTTCACCACGATGTCGCCCGTGCCCGTGGGCGACGTCCCTGCAATCGACACCGTGCCACTTGCGATCGTCGTGCCACCGCTGTAGGTGTTGGCACCGGTCAGCACCAAGGCGCCGGTGCCTTGCTTGGTGAGGCCACCTGTACCGGACATCACGCCAGTGAAGGTGCCGGTGCTTGCTTGATCGAAGACCACCGTGCCGTTGTTGGTGATCGAGCCTTGCAAGCTGCTTGCATCACCCTGCAAGACTCCTTGCAAAACGCTCGTGCCACCGCTGTAGGTGTTGGCGCCGGTCAGCACCAAGACGCCGGTGCCTTGCTTGGTCAGGTCGCCTGTGCCGGACATCACGCCAGCGTAGGTGCCAGCGTTTGGTTGATCGAACACCACCGTGCCGTTGTTGGTGATCAAGCCTTGCAAGCTCGTCGTATCACCCTGCAGGCTTCCGGACGATATGGTCGTGCCACCGGTGTAGGTATTGGCCCCCGTCAGCACCAAGACGCCGGTGCCTTGCTTGGTCAAGGCACCCGTGCCGGACATCACGCCAGCGTAGGTACCCGCGCTTGCTTGATCGAACACCACCGTACTGTTGTTGGTGATCGAGCCCTGCAAGCTCGTCGTGTCACCTTGCAAGACGCCTGACGAAACGATCGTGCCGCCGGAATAGGTATTGGCGCCGGTCAGGATCGTCGTGCCAGCGCCGTTGAACATTAATCCACCTGCCCCGGAAAACACGCCAGACATTGTTGCCGAGCCAGAACTCGGCGAAGTAATGGTGCCGCCCTCGCTCTGCACACTAAAAGCCTGGCTCGAGATGTCGCCGCTATTCAGCAACAAAGTGCCGCCTGCGAATATCGGGTATTGGCTGACATTGATACCGCTCAAATCGACACTGGTCCCGGTCGTGACGGCTGACATCGGCACGGCGATTCCCCACGGGGCACCCAAGCCTGTAATCCAGTTCGCATTAACCGCCACACCATCCAGTGTGTAGAGACCAACAGAGCGGCCAAAACGATTCGCGACATAAATATTGGAATTCGTCACCGCCAGACCTGACGGGCCAGATAACCCTGTCACAAGGCTGGCATTCACGATCGCACCGCCCGTGGTGTAAACGCCGACAGTCCCGCTACTCAGGCTAGTGACATAGATGTTTGAGCCGGCAATCGCCATACCAACGGGACTGTTTAAGCCGCTCAACAGGCTCGTGTTAACCGGCACGCCACTTGTGGTGTATTCGCCAATCGTCCCGCCGGAGAGGTCAGAAACGTAGAGACTTGAACCTGAGACCGCAATACTGTAGGGACTTTGAAGCCCGGTGATCAGGTTTTCGTTTACTGCGACGCCACTGGTGGAGTACACGCCAACCTTACCGGCATTGATGCTTGAAACAAAGATGTTTGAACCAGAAACAGCAATCCCAACCGGACCGGGAAGACCAGACAAGAGGGCGGCGTTTACCAGTGTGCCGCTTGTCGTATAGACCCCTACCGTGCCCGATAAATAATTGGCAGTATAGATATTCGACCCGGAAATACTTATGCCAGTGGGAAGACGTAATCCTGTTACCAAGTCGGCATTTACAGCCTGACCACTTTCAGAATAGACGCCGATTTTCCCACTAAGGTCCGAAACATATACCTGCCCGAAACAGTCTGGAACGCAGCCCAAGAACGGGATCATCAAGACCGTCATTGATTTAAGCAGACTGACACGGAAAGTATTTTTTGAATCAAAAACCACTTTCAACCGCAGAACCGAACCTGTATCAAAACCACCTTCAAACATAGCCGCCATTACTTATTCAACTCCGAGCGCTGGATATCATTCAGACAACGTTAAAACCATCAGTAAAGATGTGCTGACGACCTGCGAAACTCGGGTTCGATGCCAAAGCCGTCAGTGAAACAATGCCCGCCTACCTCTGATCACGGTCGCACAAACAACTCGGCTTTTGTGCCGAATCGTTGCGAAGTTGTATCGTCACGTCGACAAGCGGTCGGCTGAGCGGATCAACAGCAACAGGCATTGCTCGCGAATGCCAAGCCGTGCAGTGCGCTTGCATTGATCGGCGTCGATATGACGCAACTCGGCTGAGACGTGGGGCGACCGGAAGTAACACGGGTCGTTCACCTGTCGACCTGAGCGCCGACTAAGCCTGGGTTTGCCCAAAAGAAAAGGCCCTTTCAGAGAAGGGCCTTGATTGGCTGGCGGAGACGGAGGGATTCTCACAGGGGCGCCAGGGTGGCTCTCCGTTCTCACCCATGCGGAGTCCATCATGTTGAAAAAAGCAATCATCGCAGCAGCGCCGCTTCGGCTGGCCGACGACCCGCATCAATCAACTGCACCGCCGCCACCTTGAACTCCTCGGTGTACCTCGCCTTCGGAATCCGCTTCATCCATCACCTCCGGTATCGCCATTTATCGCTCTACCGTCGGTATCCGAAAATCGAAGGGAAGCTCAGTTTTGGGATTGGCTCTCCTGACTGGGTTTTCCTGGAACCGTTTCAACTGGTCTTTGCCCAGTTGGGTGCCAGAACCCTCGGTCCCCGAGGACAACCCCATGAGCGCTGCCAAGGTCGAGTTGGGCAGGCATCTGTTTTATGACAGACGGTTGTCGGCCGACCAGACGATGTCGTGCGCAAGCTGCCACCAGCAAGACAAAGCCTTCACCGACGGCCTGGCTCTTTCGAAAGGAGTTACCGGCGAAAAGGGTGCACGCAGTGCAATGTCGCTGGCCAACGTCGCCTACCTGCCGGTCCTGACATGGGCCAACCCCCAACTGAGCTCACTGGAGGTGCAAAGCCTCATTCCCCTATTCGGAGAGCATCCGGTGGAGATGGGCATGGCAGGCAAAGAGCAGGAGCTGTTTTCACGGCTGCGCTCAGATGCCACCTACCAAAGGCTGTTCACCCAAGCTTTTCCGAAGGAAGCGCGCGAGGGAGCCGAGAGGCTGTATTCCCTCTCGACCTTGACCAAGGCCTTGGCCAGTTTTCAGCGCAGTCTGCTGTCCTTTGACAGTCCGTATGACAGGTACAAATACGGTGGGCAAAAGACCGCCATGTCGACTGCAGCCTTGCGTGGGGAGGCCCTCTTTTTTGGCGAGAAGATGGAGTGCTACCACTGCCATGGAGGATTCAACTTCACCGACAACATAAGGCACAGCAAGCTGCCGCTAGCCGAACGAGGCTTTCACAACACGGGTCTATTCAACAAGGACGGACGGGGAGCGTACCCACAGAACAATCCAGGCATCCGCGAGTTCACTGGCGACCCGGGAGATGAAGGGAAATTTCGCACCCCCAGCCTTCGCAACGTGGCTCTCACGGCCCCTTACATGCATGACGGATCGATCGCCACGCTTGAGCAGGTGATCAGGGATCACTACGCATTGGCTGGCAAGGCAGCCAGCGGCCCCAACGGAGCAAGCCCCATCCGCAGTTCCCTCATTGCTGGCTTTGACGTCACTGAACAAGAGGTCAAGGACCTGACGGCCTTTCTGCAAAGCCTGACCGATCAATCATTCATTCGCAACCCAAAGCATGCCGATCCATGGTCCCCGCGATAGGCGATCAAAGTCAAGCGCGGTGCCCGGGCACAAAAATCATCCACACCACCACGTTCAACCCGTTTGGAGAAATCAACATGCCTCGATCCGTCCTTCAATATCTACCGATCGCTTCCCTGGCGGCAAGCCTGTTGTTCATCGCAGCAGGCCCTGCAACGGCCCACGAAAAGCCAACAACCCATAGAACAAGTGCTCAAGCCATCGAGCATGTCATGAAGGCGCAGTTCGACAAACCCGAGGCACCGCTCACTGTCGTACCAGTCACCATTGAGGGCGACTACGCCATTGCTGGCTGGATTCAAAAGGACAGGGGCGGAAGAGCCTTGCTCAAGGCTGAAGGCGGCAAGTGGACCATTCGAGTGTGCGCGGGAGATGGCCTACTCCGAGTCTCAACACTCGAGATGGCCGGTGTCAGCGGGCCCATCGCCAAGCGACTGGCTGAAAAGGTCGCGGCAGCTGAAAAGCGACTCCCGGTTGACCAGGTCAAAAAGTTCTCGCTCTTTGAGGGGGTGCTGAAAATCGAAGCAGGATCCCAACATGGCAATGGACATAGCCATGGATCGGGGCAAAGGCATTAGAAGTAAGCCCTAAGCCTTGTCAGCATGCGGTCGAGTCGGATCCTCAATTGGGCAGAGATCTGCATTTCTGAGGAACCGGCCCAGCAAAAGTTCGAATCCCCAGCGCTCAAACCCGCATGGTTGCTGGATTTCCGCAAAAGCTCCTGACTTTTTCGGCAAAGTACGGCGACGAGAGAGTTTCGAAATCGGCGTAAGTCGTTGTTCTTGTTGAGTTTTTCGAACTCGCTCAGTCAGGAGGTGCTGAGCAGAACAGCGTCTCAATCTACATCGTGACCCTGTGTGAGGCCACTTTCTTCAATCGCTGGTCAGGTGCTGATGGACGAAAGTCCAATCAGATCAACAGCTTGCCGATGGGAATTGAAGAACTGAAACTTTGAAGAAAGTTTGCTTGGCGGAGACGGAGGGATTCGAACCCTCGATGCGCTTTTGGCACATACTCCCTTAGCAGGGGAGCACCTTCGGCCTCTCGGTCACGTCTCCAGCACGAGCGAATGCTACCACGCGGCCTGCGCCGCTCAGCCCTGCTGCTCCAGATCAAAGGCCTTATGCAGCGCCCGAACGGCGAGCTCAAGGTACTTGTCTTCGATGACCACCGAAATCTTGATCTCGCTGGTCGAAATCATCTGGATATTGATGCCTTCTTCCGACAGCGTGCGGAACATCCGGCTGGCGATACCGACATGCGAACGCATGCCGATGCCCACCACCGACACCTTGGCGATCTTCGGGTCACCGACGATATTGCCCGCCTTGACCTTGTCGCGCACCTGGAGGGCGAGCACCTCAAGCGCTTTCTGATACTCGCTGCGCGGCACGGTAAACGAGAAGTCGGTCGATCCGTCGACACTCTGGTTCTGGATGATCATGTCGACGTCGATATTCGCATCGGCCACCGGGCCAAGAATCTGATACGCCACGCCCGGCAGGTCAGGCACATGCATGACCGTGATCTTGGCCTCGTCGCGCGCAAACGCGATTCCTGAAATGACTGCCTTTTCCATTGCCTGCGATTCCTCAAACGTGATGAGTGTGCCCGACGCCATCTCGACCTCGAGTGGCATATCGGGCGGCGTCAGACTCGACAGCACCCGCGTCTTGACACGATACTTTCCGGCGAACTCAACCGACCTGATCTGCAGCACCTTCGAACCCAGACTCGCCATCTCGAGCATTTCTTCGAAGGTGATCAGAGGCAAGCGGCGCGCCTCGGGCACGATTCGGGGGTCGGTGGTGTAAACACCGTCGACATCGGTATAGATCAGACACTCTTCGGCCTTCAATGCGGCCGCAATCGCGACCGCAGAAGTATCGGAACCACCTCGGCCCAGGGTCGTAATGTCGCCTTTGGTGCCAACGCCCTGAAAGCCAGCCACGATCACCACCCGGCCGGCATCGAGGTCTGCACGCACCCGAGCATCATCGATCGACTCGATTCGCGCCTTGGTGTGAGCATCGTCGGTGCGCACCGGAACCTGCCAGCCGGCATAGCTCACCGCCTCCACACCGATCGCTTTGAGCGCGATCGCCAGCAGCCCCACCGACACCTGCTCACCGGTCGAGGCAATCATGTCGAGCTCACGGGGATCGGGCTGCGACTGAAGCTGGGTCGCCAGCCCAATCAGGCGATTGGTCTCGCCCGACATTGCCGAGGGCACCACCACCAGCTGATGCCCGGCTTGATGCCACTTGGCAACCCGCTGCGCGACGTTGCGGATACGCTCGACCGAGCCCATCGAGGTACCGCCATACTTGTGAACGATCAAAGCCATAAATCAGGACGCTGCTTTTTATCGGGAAAACCGCTGATTATACGAGTCGGCTGCCTGGACCGCTTTGGTCGTCTCAACTGGGCCGATGCGCCGTTGCGGGAACCTGCATGAATACCCGGCGAAGGTCGGCGTCATCCGCCATGACCCAGTCGATCGCAATACCTGGCCGCTCGATCGGCCAGTCCTGACTGCGATCAAGGCCGAAGGGTGCGGCCAGCAGCAGACGACCGTCACGCCACAACGCCGGAAAGCGCGGGCGCAGCCATGCCGGGATACCGGCTTCCTGCCAGAGATTTTTCATCGATCGCGAGGCACGGTCGGGCGACAGTCGCAGGCGCGCACCAGAAGTTGCCGGCGCAAGATGCAGCGGCCCGCTGCGCAGCCAGGCCGCTGACAGGCCTTCGGCAGCAACCCGAAACTCGAGTGCACTGTCAGAGCCGACCGACACCGATGACTCGCCGCGCCATTCAATCGCCGCCGGCTCATAGCTGCGGCAAATCCGCTCGCTGCAGGGCACGCCGAAGATCGCATCGCGGTAACGCATCAGTTGCCACCCGTCGTGCCTGACTTCGCCATAAGCCCCGGTGCCAACGACCAGCTGGTCATTCATCGCCTGCAGTCTCGCTTGCGGGGGCGGCAGGCAACCCAGACCGCGGACCCAGGATCGCAACACCGCGTCCCGGCGAGGCGCGGGCAGGCTGGCGAGCGCGGCACGATCGATGATCTGCAGCCCGGCACGCAAGCCGCTCGAGACCTCGCGCAGATCATCGTCGGCAAGGCTCTGGAGCGTCGCCCTCGCCTGTCGCAGCAACCCGATCGTGGCCGGCAGCTGACCTGCCAGATCGGGCAACACTTCGCGCAACACCGGCATCAGCCGATGGCGCACCGCATTGCGCGCAAAGTTCAGCTCAAGATTGCTCGGATCATCGACCCAGCGCAGACCGAGGCGTCTCGCCTCGTGGGCAAGCTGTGACTGCGTCACGGTGAGCAGCGGGCGCAGCAGCGCCACGCCCTCACGGCAATCCGACTCGGCAATGCCGGTCAGACCATCCAGACCACTGCCACGCGCCAGGGCCAGAAGCAAGGTCTCAAGCTGGTCATCGGCATGATGGGCGGTCATCAACGCCGCCGCACCGAGTTCGGCCGCTGCCTTGAAAAGAAGGCGATAACGCGCGCCACGAGCCCATTGCTCGACGCTGTCGCCATGATCAGGCGAACCATGCGCATGCAGCCCGACAAAGCGAACGCCCAGTGCAGCTGACTCGCCGGCACAGTGCTCGGCCCAGCTTTTCGAGAGCGGCTGCAATCCATGATCGACATGCGCGGCGACAATGGCCTGGGCACCGATGCTGCGCACCGCCGCGTGCAGCAGCACCGTCGAATCGAGACCGCCACTGAAGGCGATCATCAGCGGATGATCGGGTGCGGGCAGCGGTCCGCCCGCGGCTGAAAAGCGCGAGAGCGCCTCGGTCAGCGCGCGATCAGCCGAGTTCCTTGAACTTGCCATACGCCATGATGCGCTGCTGTCGCGTGGCGATCAGATCGTCGGGCTTGATGTTCTGGAACTGCCGCAAGGCCTCGCCGAGCGCGCGCTTGAGCAGTTGTCCCATCTGGGCGGTGTCGCGATGCGCGCCGCCCAGCGGCTCATTCACAATGCGGTCGATCAGCCCGAGTGCCTTGAGCCGGTGGGCAGTAATGCCCAGGGTTTCGGCTGCTTCGGGCGCTTTGTCAGCGCTCTTCCAGAGAATGGCCGCACAGCCCTCCGGCGAAATCACCGAATAGACCGCGTATTGCAGCATCAGCACGCAATCGGCCACTGCAATGGCGAGCGCGCCGCCCGAGCCGCCCTCGCCGATCACCACCGTGATCAAGGGCACTTTCAGTTCGGCCATCACATACAGATTGCGACCGATTGCCTCCGACTGGCCACGCTCTTCGGCATCGATGCCCGGATAAGCGCCCGGCGTGTCGACGAAGGTGATCACCGGCAGGCCGAACTTCTCGGCGGTTCGCATCAGACGCATCGCCTTGCGGTAGCCCTCGGGACGCGGCATACCGAAATTGCGCATCACCTTTTCCTTGGTGTCATGGCCCTTCTGATGGCCGATGATCATGACTGCCTGGCCGTTGAAGCGGGCCAGGCCACCGACGATCGCGCGGTCGTCGGCAAAGGCGCGATCACCATGCAACTCATGGAAATCGGTGAACATCAGGTTGATGTAGTCGAGGGTGTAGGGCCGCTGCGGATGCCGGGCCACCTGCGTCACCTGCCAGGGCGACAGCTTGCCGTAGGTCTCCTTGACCAGCGCGTCGGCCTTCTTTTGCAGACGCTGGATCTCATCGGCGATGTCGACCGCGGCATCATCCTGAACGAAGCGCAGCGCGTCGATCTTCTGTTCGAGTTCTGCGATCGGCTGCTCAAAATCAAGAAAGCTTGTCTTCATGGACACTCAGTATTCAACCGGCAAGGGATCGAGGCTGCGCCACAAGTACCAGGTGGCCACCGTGCGCCAGGGACGCCAGCGCTCGCCGATTTCGGCGGCCATCGCCCGGGTCACCGGCTGACGCTCGTTGTAGTGCAAGGAAATCGCCTTGAGAAGCCCGAGGTCATCGAGCGGAAAAACATCAGGACGAAGCAGATTGAAAATCAGAAACATCTCGGCTGTCCAGCGTCCGATGCCGCGAACCTGAACGAGTTCGGCAATCACCGACTCATCATCTCGCTCGGGCCATCGGGTCGGATCGACCGATCCGCTCAGAAAATGCCCGGCCAGATCACGCACATATTCGGCCTTGCGCCCGGACAGGCCGGCACCGGTCAGCGTTGTCAGGCGCATGCGCGAGACCCGCTCGGGCGTGACCTTGCCCGCCGCCTTCTCGAAACGCAGCCATACCGCCTGCGCGGCCTTCACAGAAATCTGCTGACCGATGATCGAACGCGCCAGGGTATTGAACGGATCGCCTCGCGAACTGAGCTGGCCGGCATCACCAAAGGCCCGCACGATGCCAGCCATCGCCTCATCGGCTGCAGCCAGTTGGCCGCTGGCTTGCGCCCAGTAGTCGGGCCGTGCGCCGAGGGTCTGCGAGGCCATCGGCTCAGCTGCGCCGCCAGCGCGTGCCGGTGGGGCTGTCTTCAAGAATCACGCCCTGCTCGAGCAGCTCGGCACGCAACTGGTCGGCCTGCGCAAACTGTTTTGCCTTCTTGGCCTCAGTGCGCCTGGCAACCATCGCGTCGATATCGGCATCTGACAAGCCCGCACCGGTCTGATCGGAGCCGCGCAGCCCGGACTGCACCGCCTGCTCGGGCGGCTTGCCAAGCAGGCCCAGAACACTCGCCAGTGATCGCAATTCGCGTTCGGTGGCGGGATCACGGGTGCGGTTGAGCTCGGTGGCGAGATCAAAGAGCACCGAGATCGCAATCGGGGTGTTGAAGTCATCGTCCATCGCCTCGCGAAACCGCTGACCCGACGGCGTCGTCCAGTCGGGTTGAGCGGGCGGCTCAAGCAGCGCATCGTTGCCGCTCAGACCAGGCGTCAGCGCGGTATAAAGGCGCAGCAGGCTCGCGCGGGCATCGTCAAGGTGGGCATCGGAGTAATTGATCGGGCTGCGGTAGTGCGCACGCAGCACAAAAAGACGCAGCACCTCGGGGTCGAAGACCCGCAGCACATCCCGGATCGTGAAGAAATTACCGAGTGACTTCGACATCTTCTCGTTGTCGACCCGCACGAAGCCGTTGTGCATCCAGTAGCGAACGAAGCTGCCGCCATGGGCGCCCTCGCTCTGGGCGATCTCGTTTTCATGATGGGGAAACTGCAGGTCGGCGCCGCCGCCATGGATATCGAGCGACTCGCCCAACAAGGCGCCGGCCATCGCCGAGCACTCGATATGCCAGCCAGGCCTTCCCGGACCAAAATCGGACGGCCATGTTGCCTGCGCGGGGTCGCTGGCCTTGGCCGCCTTCCAGAGGACGAAATCGAGCGGATCATTTTTTGCGTCGGCCACCGCCACGCGCTCGCCCGCTCGCAATTCATCGAGCGACTTGCCCGACAGGCGGCCATAGCTGGGAAACCGGCGCACAGCGTAATTGACGTCGCCGTCGGCCGCGCGATAGGCCAGGTCATTGCGCTCGAGCAGGCCGATCAGGTCGAGCATCTGAGGCACATAGTGCGTGGCACGCGGCTCGTGGTCGGGGCGCAGCACGCCGAGCACATCGAGGTCATGGTGCATGGCCGCGATGAAGCGCTCGGTCAGCTCGCCGATGGTCTCGTTATTCTCGACCGCGCGCCTGATGATCTTGTCGTCGATGTCGGTGATGTTTCGGACGTAGGTGAGCGTATAGCCGCTCGCGCGCAGCCATCGCGACACCATGTCGAAGACCAGCATCATGCGGGCATGACCGATGTGGCAGTAGTCATAAACCGTTATGCCGCAAACATACATTCGCACACGGCCCGGTTCGATCGGCTCGAAAGGTTCCTTGCTGCGGGAAAGCGAGTTGTGGATGCGGAGCATGTCGGGCGGCGCGGCGCGGATGGTTAGAATAGGCGGATGAGATCCGCTCTGGATGTGGCCTGCGCGGCGATGGCGATCGGCCGCGCGAGTATATCAGCGTGCCGTGCGAGGGCCGTTGCCCGCTGTGTGCCTGCTCGCATGGCGCGTGCGGCACTGTCTGCAACGGTGTCAGTCATGCTGCTGTCGGGTGCGTCTGTCGCATCGGCGCAGAACGACCTGACCATGCCGTCCAATCAATCGAGTCAGCTCAACCAGCTCAACCAGTCCGCTCAGCCGGCTCAGGTGTACCAGCCAAATCAGGTTTATCAGATCGGCACCGGAGAACCTCTGCGACCGGCCCGCACCGAGCCTTATGACGGCGCGATCGCGGCCTATCGGGATGGCCGTCTCCAGGACGCCCTGACGCTGACCGACGCCGCCTTGCTGGTCGACCCGGGCAACCCGCGCCTGCGATTTCTCAGGGGTGTGATCCTCACCGAAACGCGGCAACCGCAGGCAGCAAGCGATGTATTTCGAGCGATGATCCGGGATTTCCCGGAATTGCCCGAGCCTTACAACAACCTGGCCGTGATTCAGGCCGCCGCCGGCGATTACGACGGCGCGCGGCAATCACTCGAGCAGTCGATCATGGCCCTGCCCAGTTATGCCATGGCTCGCGAAAACCTCGGCGATATCTACCTTCAGCTGGCCGTTCGTGCCTACGAAGAAGCAGGCCGACTCGATGCGGGCAACCCGTCGGCACGCCGCAAGCTGTCGATTGCCCGCGAAATGATTGTGAAATTGCCCTCTGCTGCTGCATCAACCCCTCCGCGCTCTGGCGCGCAACCTTAGGAACCCCCGTCATGACCAAATCCCTGCCCCTCATCGGCGCCCTGCTCTTTGCGTTGACCGTACCCGAAGGCGCGGCCGCACAAGCCAATCCGCAGGTGCTCATCAAGACCAGCAAGGGCGAAATCGTGCTCGAGCTCTACCCGGCCAAGGCCCCGGCCACCGTCGAGAATTTTCTGAAGTACGTCGACGACAAGCATTACGACGGCACCATCTTTCATCGTGTCATTGCGAACTTCATGATCCAGGGCGGCGGCTTCACGCCCGACATGAAGCAGAAGACCAACCGCGCGCCGATCAAGCTCGAGTCGCAGAACGGCCTGAAAAACGATGCCGGCTGGGTGGCCATGGCGCGTACCTCGGTGCCCGATTCGGCCACCTCGCAGTTCTTCATCAACGTGGTCGATAACGGCATGCTCAACTTTCCGCAGCCCGACGGCAACGGCTACGCGGTCTTCGGCAAGGTGGTCAAGGGCATGGACACGGTCGAGGCGATCAAGGCGGTGAAAACCAGCTCCAGCGGCATGCATCGCGATGTCCCGGCCGAAGCCGTCGTCATCCAGTCGATGACCCGGGTCAACGGCAAGTAATCGGACGGTCTTCGACGATCACCTCGCCGCGAGCAGGTCTGGCGCGATGACGCAAGCACCGCTGCAGATCGCTCGCGACGAGCCGGTTGTTTTCGCGTCCGACCTGCACCTGTCGGTACAGGCGAAGGCAACGCTCGAAGACGCACTCGATCAGATCGCCCGTCACAGTCGCGGGGCCGCGCACCTGTTCTTGCTCGGCGACCTGTTCGAGTTGTGGGTCGGCGACGATGGCGCCGACGCGATCGCAGCCCGCTTTGCCAGCATGCTGGCGACAGTGGCGAGCTCAGGCACCCATGTCTGGATGATGCGCGGCAACCGCGACTTCCTGCTCGATGTGCCGGTGCCGGGATTCGAGGGCGGTGCTTTTTCGCAGCGCTGCGGGGCCACGCTGCTCCCCGATCCCTTTGCCTTGTCACTGCATGGCCAGGCGGCGCTGCTTGCGCATGGCGATGCGCTGTGCACCGACGACCTGGTCTATCAGCAATGGCGCCAGACTTGCCGCAACCCGGCCTGGCAACAGGGCCTGCTCGGGCGCAGCCTCGCCGAACGCCTGGCAATCGGGCGCAATGCGCGCGAATCAAGCGAAGCCGGCAAGCGCGAGATGGCCGGCGCGCTGATGGATGTCAATCAGGCGGCGGTCGATGCGGCGATGGACGCTGCCGGCGCGAGCCTGCTGATACACGGACACACGCATCGCCCGGCCGTGCATCGGTGGCAGCACCGCGGTGCGACGCGAACACGCGTCGTGCTGACCGACTGGGATGCCAGCGCCGATCGGGGTCATCTGCTGCGGTGGGACAACGGCGAGCCGACGGCGATTGCGCGATCGATCCGTTGAAGCGCGGGGCCGCGTGAGGCAGCACCCGAGTTGGCAGCGAGGCTGATCGGACGACGAAGATCAGCCGGCTGATGCCCTCAATCGACCAGACGGCTGAGTCGACCGGCATCGAGCGGGACTGCCTCGCAAGCCTGCCCGGGCGGGGCAACGCCGAGGCGCTCGAGCGATTCGAGCAGCTGGTCGATCCGCTTGTCCTGTTCGGCGACATGATCGATCAGCTGATGCAGGGCAACCGAGAGCGGATCGTCTGCACCCTGCGTGATCGCATACGCCGAAAAGCCCATCCTGTTGGCATCGGCCTCACGACGCTGATCGACATCGTCGCTGATGATGCGAGCCGGAATGCCGACTGCGGTGGCACCGGGCGGCACGGTCTTGGTAACGACCGAATTCGAGCCGATGCGCGCACCGGCGCCGACGGTAAACGAGCCGAGCACCTTGGCCCCTGCCCCGACCACCACACCGGCTTCAAGCGTTGGATGACGCTTGGTGCCGCGCCCTAGCGAGACGCCGCCAAGGGTCACGCCCTGATAAATCGTGCAGTCGTTGCCCACCTCGGCGGTTTCGCCGATAACCACGCCAAATCCATGGTCGATGAACACGCGATGTCCGATGCGGGCAGCCGGATGAATCTCGATGCCGGTCAGCACACGGGCGATATGCGAAACGAATCGCGCGGCCGTGGTCAGCCTCATGCGCCACAGCGGATTGGCCAGCCGATGCAGCAGGATGGCGTGAATGCCCGGATAGCAGAGCAGGACCTCGAGCGTTGACCGGGCGGCCGGATCGCGCTCGCGCACGACGGCGATGTCTTCCCTGATTCGCTTGAGCATTGGTGAGTCTTCCGGTCGGGTCAGGGCTCAATTCTAGCCGGGCGCCCATCCGCTGCACGGCCGCGCTCCATCAGCTTGCAGATGCCGCGCAGCAGATCGACCTCTTCGGCGCTCAAGCGGGCGCGCAAAAAAAGCCGTCGCATCCGGGGCATCAGCTTCTTGGGATGCAAGGGGTCGAGGTAGCCGATTGCAAGCAAAGCCCGCTCCAGATGGTCGAGAAAACCCTGGATCGCGGCCCCGCTGGCCATCGGCGCGGGGGTCTCATCGCTTGCCGCCGCGGGCGACGGCAGCGACCGGATAGGGTGATCGGTGCTGAGCGGTGACCCACTCAGCGCCTCGCGTCGCAGGCAATAGGCGAGGATCTGAATCGCCTGCGCAAGGTTGAGTGACGAATAGACCGGACTGGCCGGAATGCTGGCCAGCAGATGACACATCTGGACCGACTCGATCGACAGGCCGGTGCGTTCGGCACCGAACACGAAGGCCACGCGGTGCTCGGGGCGCTGAGCCAGAGTGGCCAGGGCCCTGGCCGCACAGACCTCGGGAGGCGCCGGTGGCGGCCCGAATTCTCGCGGCTCGGCACTGACCGCCACCGCGAAGCTGACATCAGCCAGTGCCTCGGCCAGCGAATCGAAACACTGCGCACCCGCCAGGACATCGGTCGCGCCACTGGCAAAGGCAATCGCTTCGGGCTGCGAGCAGACATCGGCATAGCGCGGCGTCACTAACCGCAGCTCGCTCAGACCCATGGTCTTCATGGCTCTGGCCGCAGCCCCCACGTTGCCGGGATGGCTGGTGCCGACCAGCACGAAAGCCACTCGGGCAAGCGCCTGCGGGTCGGCCTGGTGGAGTGGTCGGGGCGTGGAGCGTTCAGCGGGCAAGGACATGGGCATTGTGCTGATTGCGCACCGCCTGCGGCCCGAGCGAGCCAAGCACCATGCCAACCACTGCAGCGATCAATCCGGCGAGTTGCGCCGGAAACACCTCACCCGCATCGGTTGCCATGAAGAGCAGCCAGGCCAACAGGCCCAGCACGATCGAGAACACCGCACCCTGGGTGGTCGCGTGCTTCCAGAACAAGCCCGCCGCCAGGGGCACGAAGGCCCCCACCAGCGTCACCTGGTAGGCGGACGACACCATCTCGTAGATGGAGGTGCCACGCATGGCAATCGCATAGGCGCAGACGCATGCACTGAACACAAGGACGGTGATCCGCATGTCGCGCAGTTCTTCGCGATCACCCATGCGCGGCTTGAACTGACGCCAGATGTTCTCGGTAAAGGTGACCGAGGGCGCCAGCAGGGTGGCCGAAGCGCAGGACTTGATCGCCGACAGCAAGGCACCGAAAAACAGCACCTGCATCGCAAAGGGCATGTGCTCGAGCACCAGCGTGGGCAGCACTTTCTGCGGGTCGTCGGCCAGCAGCGCACCGGCCTTCTCGGGCATGATGATCAGCGCGCTGACCACGAGAAACATCGGCACAAACGCAAACAGGATGTAGCAGATCCCGCCGATCACCGGGCCGCGGGTGGCCGCCTTGACATCCTTGGCCGACATCACGCGCTGAAAGACATCCTGCTGCGGGATCGATCCGAGCATCATTGTGACCGCCGCACCGATAAAAAACACGATCTCGTGCAGCGACGGCTCGGGCAGGAACTTGAAGAGCTCTCGATTTGATGCCAGATCGATCACCTTGTCGGCGCCGCCGGCCATCTGGCTCGCAAACACCGCAATGATCAGCAACCCCACGACCAGAATGATCATCTGGATGAAATCGGTCACCGCGACCGACCACATGCCGCCAAACAGCGTGTAGGCCAGGATCGACGCCGTGCCGATCACCATGCCCATCGGCACCGAGATCGTGTCGCCCGACAACAAATTGAAAACCAGACCGAGCGCGGTGACCTGGGCCGAGACCCAGCCGAGATAGCTGAGGATGATGATGACCGAGCAGGCCACCTCGACCACTCGCCCGTAGCGGGCGCGGAAGTAGTCGCTGATGGTAAGCAGGGTCATGCGATAGAGCTTCCCGGCAAAAAACATGCCGACGAGGATCAGGCAGAAACCGGCGCCAAAGGGGTCTTCAACCACCGAATTCAGACCTCCGTCGACAAAACGCGCCGGAATCCCGAGCACGGTCTCGGAACCGAACCAGGTGGCAAAGGTGGTGGTGATGATCATCACCAGCGGCAGGTGTCGACCGGCGACTGCAAAGTCGGCAGTGTTTTTGACACGCTTGGCGGCCCACAGACCGATCACAATCGTGACCAGCAGATATGCGAATACCAGAGTAAGCAGCATGGCAGAGACGATTCGGGGAGACCCCGGATTATGACCCGACAAAGCCCTGCTGTTACAACAGCCTGGCCGGCAGGTGCGGTCGGGGCGCTTACAATGTCGGGTTTACTTCAGGCGACGCCCCATGCATCCCATGTTGAACGTCGCGGTGCGCGCCGCGCGCGCCGCCGGCCGCATCATTACTCGAGCCAGCCTCGACATCGAGACGGTCAAGGTCGCAGTCAAGCAGCGCAACGATTTCGTGACCGAAGTCGATCGCGCTGCAGAGGAGGTGATCATCACGACTCTGCGCCAGGCTTATCCGACGCACGCCTTTCTGGCCGAGGAGTCGGGCCACACGATCGGCAAGATTGAGCAGGCGCCTCATCAGGCCGAAAACATCTGGATCATCGACCCTCTGGACGGGACGACCAATTTCATCCACGGGCTGCCGCACTATTGCGTGTCGATTGCGCTGATGCAGCGCGGCATCGTGACCCAGGCGCTGGTCTATGACCCCAATCGCGATGAGATCTTTTCCGCCAGCAAAGGCAGCGGCGCCTTTCTCAACGACCGTCGCATCCGTGTCTCGCCGCGCACCCGCATCGACGGGTCCCTGATCGGTACCGGCTTTCCGTTTCGCGAAATCGACGATATCGACCGGTATATGACGATGCTCAAGGCGGTGTCGCTGCGCGCCGCCGGGGTCCGTCGCCCGGGCGCGGCAGCGCTCGATCTGGCCTATGTTGCCTGCGGTCGCTACGACGGCTTTTTCGAGATCGGCCTGATGCCCTGGGATGTAGCCGCCGGCAGCCTCCTGGTCAGCGAGGCGGGCGGTCTGGTCGGCGATCTGGCCGGTGAAGCCGACTGCATCTTCTCGAAGCAGGTTCTGGCCGCGACCCCGAAAGTCTTCAGCCAGATGGTGACACTCTTCGCTCCGACGCGCTGACCTCAGCCAACCGCCTTGCGGTATTGGATGAAGCCCGATCGCTCCGCGATCCGGTCGTAGAGCTTCATCGCCACCTCGTTCGTCTCATGCGTGAGCCAATAGACCCGTGAGCAGCCTGCGGCGGCAGACTGCTCATAGACATGCTCAATCAGGGCACGGCCCACGCCTGTGCCGCGCACATCGGGCTCGGCGAACAGATCATTGAGGTAGGAGAAATCACCCACGCTCCAGCAGGAGCGGTGATAGATCCAGTGAACCATGCCCACCGCGCGATCCCCCTGCCAGGCGATCACGGCATGCATCGGCTCGTTGGGGTCGAGCAGCCGTTGCCAAGTGACAGCGCTGGTGGCGGCCGGAATATCGACCTTGTAGAAGGTCTGATAACCCCGCCACAAGGGCATCCAGTGATCATGGTCGGCCGGGGTCACAGGACGCAGGATGAGTCCGCCGTCGCGTGGGGACGATGAAGCATTGGTCGAAGCAGTCATATCGAGAATGGCCCGTTAAAGAGGTAATCGGAATTAAGCCAGACAAATAAAGGGATCGGCCAGGATGCGCGGAGTACACCAGGACGATGCCGTCTTTCGAAAGCCATCGCATTTCTGATCCGACAGCCATCAAAGCGACCGACCGGCCATCCGGCCTGTCTGTCCGGGTGGAGACAAAAGCGCCGACAGTGCTTCCCGCCCTTCGCGAGGCATGCAATGCTCTCGGAGCAAGCAACGAATTACAATCTCGCCACAATGCCATCAGGCATTGACGAACCCCCTCGGAAAGCATGCATGCGCTGCGCAAGCACATCGATCAAGGCCGGCCACAACATCGCTGCTGCCAACGCTGTCATCAGCGACGCCAGGCCACAGCTGGTGTTCATGTTCGCGGCACTGGAGTGGTTCAAAGACCCTGTCGCACTGACTCAAGTGGCTGACGCCTGGCCGCAGGCATTGTGCTTCGGCTGCTCGACCGCCGGCGAGATCAGCGGCACTGCGGTCGATGACGGGACGCTGTCGCTGCTTGCAATCGGTTTCGACTCGCCCGACGCCCGCATCGAGTGGTCCAAGGCTGAGGTCCCTGGTGGCCGAGATTCCTATTCGGCCGGTGCAGCGCTGGCAGGCGGCATTCCGGCCGAAGGTTTGCGCCATGCGCTGGTCATCGCGCCAGGCACGGATCTGAACGGATCGGCACTGATCGACGGCCTCAGAAGCGTTCTGCCGGATGACTGCACCCTGTCGGGCGGGCTTGCAGGCGATGCAGGGACTTTTGCCGGCACCTATCAGCTCACCCCTGCCGGGGTCGGCGCACGCACGGCATTCATTATCGGTTTCTATGGCCGGTCGCTCGACATCCGAGGTGCCTGCGAAGGCGGCTGGAAACCCTTCGGACCCGCCCGAAAAGCGACCCGGGCCAAAGGCAATGTGCTCTACGAACTCGACGGCGAGCCGGCGCTCGCGATCTACAAGAAATATCTCGGCGACTATGCCGCCGATCTGCCAGGCTCGGCCCTGCTCTTTCCTTTCGAGACGCGTTCGGCCTTGCGCGAGCGAACCGGCATTCTTCGGACCATCCTCGCGATCGACGAAGTGCAGGGTTCGCTGACCTTTGCCGGATCAATCGAAGAAGGCGGCTATCTGACCCTGATGCATGCCTCCACCGACAGTCTGGCATTGGCTGCGATGGGCGCAGCCCGGTCTCTTGGCGATTCCGGAGCCGGTCCAAAAGCCTTGCTGGCAATCAGTTGCGTCGGTCGCAAACTGGTGATGGGCGCTCGCACCGAAGAAGAGGCCGAGGGTCTGGCCGATGTGATGGGCCCGCAAACCGCCATCGCCGGCTTTTATTCGAACGGAGAAATCTGCGGCGAAGATCTCAAGGCCTGCTCTTTGCATAATCAAACGATGACCGTGACCATCTTCGGCGAAATCCCCGGTGGCCCATGAATCAGACCCTTCGCAGACATCTGAAGAAAGCTTTCGGTTTGACCCCGGAAGCGCTCGAGGGTCTTCTGCAAGAATCGGCCGCCAATGCGGCGCCCCACAGCAATGAGGCGATTCTGGCAAGCGGCCTTGGCACGCTGCTGTCGCGTATCGACGACTCCTACGGGCAGTTCGAGCGTGACCTCGAACTGAAGAGCCGCTCGCTTGAGATTTCGTCCGACGAGATGATCGATGCCAACGCGCGGCTCGCCACCGAACTGCAGTTGCAAACGCAGAGGGTGGAGGCAATGCGCCAGGCCTGCGCCGAACTCAGCGAAGACGGCAGGGTCGCCGACATGTCGAGCGTCGAACAGGCCTCGCTCACCCTGCGGCGCGCGGCTGAACGGCACCGCAAGGCGATGGATGAGATCTCGGTGCTGCAGCGCGCGCTCGATCAGCATGCGATCGTCAGCGCGACCGATGCCCGCGGCGACATCATTTTCGTCAATGACAATTTTTGTGAGGTCAGCGGCTATTCGCGCGATGAGCTGATCGGTCAGAACCATCGGATCATCAATTCGGGCACCCAGCCGAAAGCCTTCTTTGAAGACCTGTGGGCGACGATCACCTCTGGAGCGGTCTGGCGCGGTGTCATCTGCAACCGGAACAAGCGCGGCGATCATTACTGGGTCCAGGCGACCATCGTGCCGGTGCTCAATGCCGATGGTGTGATCGAACGGTATATCGCCGCGCGCACCGAGATCACCGCGCGGATCAGGGCGGAAGGGGTGATCCAGCGGCATTCAGACCTGATCGAAGCGCTCTTCGAATCCATCCCGTTACCGGTCTTCGTGAAGGACGAAAAGCTTCGCTATGTGCGCGGCAATGACGCCTTTTTCGACAACACCGCACTGGGCCGGGAAGCGATGATCGGCAAGCGCTGGGACGAGCTCCATCTGCCCACAGCCGAAATCATGAGCAACCGCGAGGAAGAAGAACTCCTCGCCACCGGCCAGTCGACCGCTTACGAGACCACGTTCACCTTGAAGGACGGCAAGCAGGTCGATCTGCAGATCACCAAGGCTGCGATCAAAGGCCCCGACGGCAAGCCCACTGGCCTGGTCGGCGTGGTCGTCGATCTGACCGAGATCAAACAGGCGAGTCGCCAGCTGATGGCCGCCAAGAGCGCTGCAGAAAGCGCCAACCGGCTCAAGAGCGACTTCCTGGCCAACATGAGCCATGAAATCAGGACGCCGATGAACGGCCTGATCGGGATGGCCGATCTCGCGCTCAATATGGCGGTCGACCCGAACCAGCGCGAGTACCTGCAGATCGCCAAGAATTCGGCGTTGTCACTGCTGCAGATCATCAACGATATTCTCGATTTCTCGAAAATCGAGGCCGGTAAACTCGCCATCGAGCAGATCGACTTCGATTTGGCTCAGCTGCTCGGGGAAGCGCTGCGCCCGATGGCGGTTACGGCCGACGAAAAGGGCCTCGAGCTGGTGCTCGATATTGATGACGGTTTCCCGGCGCTGGTTCGCGGCGATCCGGGTCGCATCCGCCAGATTCTGCTCAACCTCGTCTCCAACGCCATCAAGTTCACGATGCAAGGAGAGGTGGTGGTGAGGGCGAGCGCAAGGCTGGAAGGACCGACCGCGCATGTCGATCTGTCGGTGCTCGATACCGGTGTAGGTATCGATGCGGCCAGCCTGCCGACGCTCTTCGATCCCTTTACGCAGGAAGATTCCACCATCACCCGGCGCTTTGGCGGAACCGGCCTCGGCTTGTCGATCACGCGCCGACTCAGTCAAGCCATGGGCGGCTCGGTGACGGTCGCCAGCGAAGCTGGCAAGGGGTCGCACTTCAGCTGTCTGATTCCGATGGCCTGGTCGACAGCTGACCCGCCGCCGCAAGACAATCCCGACCGCCCGCTGCTCGGACGACGCATCGCGGTGGTCGACGACAATCCGCGCAGCGCAGTGATACTGGCCAGGCAACTCGCCGCGCTCGGCGCTGAGTGCGAGGCGTTCACCGACCCGCGCAAGGCGCTCTGCAGTATCAGTGCCCGCCCCGGCGAGTTTGCAGCAGCGATCGTCGATCTGGCGATGCCCGAACTCGACGGCCTGACACTGTGTCAGGCGCTCACCCAGAAAATGGGGCCGCAAGCGCCGCTGCTGCTGCTGGCCTCAGCCTCGGCGCCCTCGAGCGCTCTTCAGATGAGGCAGGCCGGCATCCAGGCCCATCTGCTCAAACCCTGGACATTGCCCGACCTGCATTCAACTGTCGCGGCGATCTTCAAGACTCTCACCGTGTCACCCGAGCACCGGGACGACGGCCTTGTCCAGGTCGCGCGAGTGCCGGCACAGGAGGCCTCGTCGGTCAGCGGCATCGAGGTGCTGCTGGTCGAAGACAATCTGGTCAACCAGAAGCTGGCCCAGACCTGGCTGTCCCGGTGGGGCATCAACTGCACGATCGCCGAAAATGGCGCGGTGGCGCTTGAACGCCTGAGCGAGCGTCCGTTCGATCTGGTCCTCATGGACTGCCAGATGCCGGTCATGGATGGCTTTGAGGCCTCGGCACGTATACGGGCCGAGGAAAACCCCGAGATTCGGGCGATACCGATCATCGCCATGACCGCCAACGCCATGGCCGGCGATCGCGAGCGGTGCCTGGCCGCCGGCATGGACGACTACATCTCCAAGCCGATCTCGACCACCTACCTCAAGGAAGCGATCGAACGACTCGCCCGAAAGCGCGAGCAGTTCGGCGCACCGCTCATCACCGAGTTCGACTATGCCCAGGCCCTGCAAAGAGCCGATCCCGACACGATCACGATCATCGCCGAGTCATTCATCGAATCGATGGAGGCCGACTTCACCAGAATGGCCACAGCCCTCTCGGTGCTCGACTGGCCGGAAGTGATGCGCCTTTCGCACAGCGCCAAGGGCCTTTGCCTGACCTTTCATGCCGACCCGCTCGCCGATGACTTTGCCCGGCTCACCACGATGGCTCGGCATGGCGGCATCGACGCACAGCCGGCGCAGGCGATTCTGGACGGCGCAAGGGCGGCCTGGCCGGCCTTCGCGAGCGCCCTGATGACCCGACTGCGTACACTGACCACTGGACAACAGTTGCCCGCCTGAGAACGATCAGGCCATCGATGTCGACACTGAGTCACTCCGCCGCGGCGACCAGCCCACCGCTTTCCGGTCACACGCCCATGATGCAGCAGTACTTTCGCATCAAGGCCGAGTATCCGTCGGTGCTGCTCTTTTATCGCATGGGCGATTTCTATGAGCTCTTTCACGACGATGCCGACAAGGCGGCCCGACTGCTCGGGATCACGCTGACTCGGCGCGGCGCCTCGAATGGTGAGCCGATCAGGATGGCGGGCGTGCCCTTTCATGCCGCCGAGCAGTACCTGGCACGATTGGTGAAGATGGGCGAGTCGGTCGCGATCTGCGAGCAACTCGGCGATCCGGCCACCTCGAAGGGCCCGGTCGAAAGAAAGGTGATGCGACTGGTGACACCCGGGACGCTCACCGATGCGGCATTGCTGCCCGATCGGGAAGACCGACCGATCCTGGCGGTCAAGGTGGCCGCAGGCGGGCGCAGGCTCGCTCTGGCCCGCATGATCGTGGCCAGCGGCGAATGCTGGCTTGCCGAGATCGAAGCGACCCAATTCGCCGCCGAGCTCGATCGACTGCGCCCGGCCGAGCTGCTGCTTCCCGAGTCGGCGGCGTTTTCACCTGTCCGCGCACCCTCCCGCGCACCCAGCAACGCATCCAGCAGCTCGCGCTCGACTGCGTCGGCGGCCAGCGATGCCGCGCTCGAATCGATCGAACTTGCCGCAGCCGGGCTGCCGATCAGCCGATGCCCGGCCTGGCAGTTCGATGCCCAGCGTGCCCGCGAGCAGCTGGCCGAACAGCTCGGTATTGCGACTCTGGCCGGCAGCGATGCCGACGCCTTGCCCGAAGCGCTCGGAGCAGCCGGTGCGCTGCTGGCCTATGTCGCACGGACTCAGGGCCATGCACCGACCCATCTGCAGCCACTGCGGGTTGACCATGGCGATAACCGGGTCGTGCTCGATGCGGTGGCCAGGCGCAATCTCGAGATCGTCGAGACGATTCGCGGCGACGCCTCACCGACACTGCTGTCGCGACTGGACCAATGTGCCACCGCGCCCGGCAGTCGCCTGCTGCGTCGCTGGCTGCTGCAGCCGATCCGGGACACTCGCGAAATAGGCCGCCGTCATGAGGTGGTCGAGCAGTTGCAGGCGCCGCGCGAAGCACTGCGCAATGCCTTGGCACGATGCGTCGATTTCGAGCGGATCGCCGCTCGCATCGCGCTGGCCACCGTGCGCCCGCGCGAACTGGCGGCGCTGCGCGATGCGCTAGGCGCCATCGGCACGATCGACCGGCTGCTGGCTCACCTGGAGCCTGCGGCAGGCCTGTCTCCGCCACTGTTCGCCCCCTATCGCAGCGCTTTCGCGATCGATCCGGCGCTTGCCCATCAGCTTGTCGAAACCCTGCTCGAGGAGCCCGCCGCGATGGTGCGCGACGGCGGCGTCATTCGCAGCGGGCACGATGCCGAGCTCGACGACCTGCGCAACATCGACCGCGACTGCGACGCTTTCGTCGCCGCGCTCGAGCGCACAGAACGAGAGCGCACCGGCATCCCCAACCTGAAGGTCGGCTATAACGGCGTGCACGGCTTTTTCATCGAAATCAGCAACGGTCAGGCCGAGAAGGTGCCGCTCGACTATCGCCGCCGCCAAACGCTCAAGAACGCCGAGCGTTACATCACACCCGAGCTCAAGGCGTTTGAAGATCGCGCGCTGTCTGCACGCGACCGGGCGCTGGCGCGCGAAAAGACGCTCTTCGACCTGCTGCTTGCCGGGCTGGCACCGCATGTCGGTGCGCTGCAAAGGCTCGGCCAGGCGGTCGCCGAACTCGACGTGCTGGGCGCGTTTGCGGTGGTGGCAACTGACGCGGGCTGGGTGCGACCCGGCCTGAGCCGGGTGCCCGGGATCGAGATTCGGGGCGGGCGTCATCCGGTGGTGGAAGCCGGTGTCGAACGATTCACACCCAACGACTGCCTGATCTCGCCCGAGCGCCGCATGCTGCTGATCACCGGGCCGAACATGGGCGGCAAGTCGACCTTCATGAGACAGGTCGCGCTGATCGCGCTGCTGGCGCACTGCGGAGCCTTCGTGCCGGCACAGTCCTGCGAGATCGGCCCGATCGACCGTATTTTCACCCGTATCGGCGCATCGGACGATCTGGCGGGCGGACGCTCGACCTTCATGGTCGAGATGACCGAAGCGGCCACCATCCTCGCGGCGGCCGGCCCGCAGTCACTGGTGCTCATGGATGAAATCGGCCGCGGTACCTCGACCTTCGACGGCCTGGCGCTGGCGCACGCGATCGCCGAACGGCTGCTGCAGCACAACCGTGCCATGACGCTCTTTGCCACGCACTATTTCGAGCTCACCCAGCTGGCACAGACGTCACCGGCCGCACTCAACCTGCATCTTGCGGCGGCCGAACATCAGGGCGGCATCGTGTTCCTTCACGAAGTCAGGCCAGGCCCGGCCAATCGCAGCTACGGACTGCAGGTGGGGCGGCTTGCCGGACTGCCTGCCACGGTCGTGCGCAAAGCCGGGCTGCTGCTCGAGCAGCTTGAAGCGCGGGCACGCGCTCACGACGACCAGCTCGAGCTCTTCGGCCTGCTCGACAACGATCCCGCTTCAGCGCCGATTTCAAGTCAGATGGGCGCAAACGATGCAGTGCAGGACGCACCGCCTGCGATGAATATTGAGGCAGTCGCGCCGGCCGGCGCTTCGATGGCGGTGCATCGGGTTGCCGCCGCGCTGGCAGACATCGACCCCGACACCCTGAATCCGCGCCAGGCACTCGAGGCGCTGTATCAGCTGCGTGCGATGCTCGACCATCCGGACCCAGACCATTGAATCGAGGATCCAGGCCTTTGAATCGACGACTTCCACCTTTGCCCAGGCGTCAGGCGCTGACGACGATCGCGGTCGGCGCCGTGCTGAGCGCCGGGCTGCGGCAAGGCTCGCAGGCACAGCCGGTCCAGATGGCACGACCTGCATTGAGCGCCCAGACCACTGCCGCCCCATCCGACGACAGCCCCTTCGCCTTCGCGCTGATCGGCGATCTGCCCTACTCCGATCTGGATGAGCCGCGACTGGCGGCCATGCTGGCCCAGATCGATGCCGAGCCGCTCGCCTTCGTTATGCATGTGGGCGACATCAAGGCCTCGCGCGAGCCCTGCTCGAACGAGCTCTACCAGCGTCGCCTGAAGCTGCTCGAGGCGAGCGCCCACCCGCTGGTGCTGCTGCCCGGCGACAACGAATGGACCGACTGCCATCGTCGCTCGGCAGGCAGCTTCGATCCGCGTGAGCGTCTCGCGATGCTGCGCAAGACCTTCTGGTCGCGACCCGAGCCGCTCGGGCGGACCGGGCCTTCAGCCGTGTCCTCGATGGCTTTCGAGCGCCAGGCGCAGATGCCGGAGAACGTGCGCTGGAAGATCGGCGCGGTGCGATTCGTGGCGATCCATATCGTGGGCGGCAACAATGGCCTGGATGAATATCCCGGCAGTCGCGACGAATTCGAGTCCCGCCAGAAGGCCAACCAGGCCTGGCTCTTCGAGACCCTGGCAATGGCCGAGCGCGAGCAGGCGAGCTCGCTGGTGATCGCCGCCCATGGCGACCCCGACTTCGGCCTGTTTCCGGAAAAAGGCCATCGACAGTTGCTGTCCTGGCTGAAGGAGATCGCCACCACCTTTCGCGGTCAGGTGCTGTTTGTGCACGGCGATACCCATCGCTTCAAGGCCGACCAGCCGCTTGAAGACAGCAAAGGTCGTCGACTTGCCAATTTCATGCGGGTCGAGAGCTTTGGCTACCCGATGAGCGCGAACTGGGTGCGGATCGGCTATGACCCGCGTCTTGCACAGCGCTTCACGGTCAGCACCCGGGAAGTGCGTCAGCCGGGCTTCTGACGCTCGATTTCGGCCGCCACCTCTTCATTGGTCGCCTCGCGAAGGTCATCGACCTCGAGATCGAATCGCAATGCCATGCCGGCCAGCGGATGATTGCCATCGAGGATGACGACCTCGTCGGTGATGTCGGTGACGGTGTAGAGTTCGCCGTCGGCCGGTTCGCCGGGAACGCTTTCGAAGGTCATGCCAGGTTCGAGTGCGTCCGGAAACGCATCGCGGGCTGCCATCTTGAGCAACTCGGCGTTGTAGTCGCCGAAGGTGTCATCGGGCTCAAGATAGAGCGATGTGCTGTAGCCCAGCGTCTTGCCGAGCAGCGCGGTCTCGATTTTTTCGAAGACCGAGCCATAACCGCCCTGAAGATAGGTCACCTCGCGCTCACCTTCTTCGATGGCCTCGCCCTGCGAGTCGAAGAGCCTGTAGCGCACGGTCACCCACACATTGTTTTCGATCTGCATCCCCGCGACCCCGATGGATATCCTGACTTCGATTGGCGAACTGAGTGTAGACGAGTTCATGCGGCGGCATTGGCAGCGCCGTCCCTTCATGGCACGCCAGGCCTTCCCGCAATTCAGCTCGCCGATCGATCCGGCTCAGCTCTTTGCGATGGCCGCCAGCGACGAGGTCGACTCGCGTCTGGTCAGTGCCTTCGATGGGCGCTGGGCCCTGCAGCGCGGCCCGATCGCGCGTTTGCCGGCGCGCCGCAAGCCTGGCTGGTCGTTGCTGGTCAATGGCGTCGACCGGCACGACGACGCCATGAGTGCCCTTTTGCAGCGCTTCCGATTCGTGCCCGACGCGCGCCTTGACGATCTGATGGTGAGCTTTGCCACCGACGGCGGCGGCGTCGGCCCCCATGTCGACTCTTATGATGTGTTTCTGCTTCAGGCCCGAGGCAAACGCCGCTGGCGGATATCGCCGCCGGGCGACGAGCGTCTGGTGAGCGGTGCACCGCTGAAGCTGCTCGCGCAGTTCGAGCCGACCGAATCATGGCTGCTGGAGCCAGGCGACATGCTTTATGTGCCGCCTGGCTGGGGGCATGAAGGCGTGGCCGACGGCGAATGCATGACGTTTTCGATCGGCTTTCGCGCGCCGTCGCGACACGAGTTTCTGGCGGCGTTCCTGTCTGCAGCAAGCGATTCGCCAGCGGGATCCAATCCCCGATTTTCCGACCGCGGCCGCGTCGCAACACAGCGCCCCGGCGAGTTGCCCGCCGATCTGGTCGGGCAGATGCAGACCTGGGCCAGGGCATGGCGACCGACGACTGCCGAGATCGACCGTTTCATTGGCTGCTATCTGACCGAGCCTGCGCCAAGCGTGTGGTTTGAAGGGCCTGAGCGCCCCTTGTCCGGCGCGGCCTTCGCCAGGGCAGCCGCCACACACGGCCTTAGGCTCGATCGGTGCACGCGCATGGCCTGGCGCGGCAGGCGGCTCTTCATCAACGGCGAGTGTATCGATCCGCCTGCAGGCATCAGGCGCTGGGTCAGGCGACTCGCCGACCTGCGCCTGCTGTCACCGGCCGATCTCAGCGCAGCGCTCGCGCATGCGTCATTGGCTGGATTGCTGCATGGCTGGCACGAGGCGGGCTGGCTGCTGATCGGCACACAGCGAGGCTAACCATGGATCCGCAAGGCTCAATCCTGTTCAGCAGCCGCGGGGCTTTTACCGAAGCGATTCTGACGGCGGTCGCAGCGAGCCGTCTCGACATCATGATTGCCGACCGCGATTTCCGCGACTGGCCCTTCGAGACCCTTGAAGGCAGCCAGCGGCTGGCTGCTTTCCTGCAGGGCGAGCCGCGCGCGCGACTTCGGGTGCTGGTGGCCGAACCCGACTGGGTCGAGCGACACGCACCACGGTTTGCTCAGTTGCGTCAGCGGCATCTGGCCGCCATCGCGTGCCGACAGATTCCGGCTGAATTCTATCGAGGCGAAAGCGTGCTGATCGCCGATCGCAGCCATCTTCTGCGACGAGCCCATCACGACTTCTTTCGGGGAAGGCTGACACTTGGCATGCCTGCCG
This sequence comes from Burkholderiales bacterium, assembly GCA_947487165.1. Classification (GTDB taxonomy): domain Bacteria; phylum Pseudomonadota; class Gammaproteobacteria; order Burkholderiales; family Burkholderiaceae_E; genus UBA4615. Next base: position 14,981 of record CANKWX010000013.1, on the reverse strand, counting down.
AGGTCGAACCAGTCGCCAATCGCTATGACACCTTATGGCAAGAGAGCACCGACTGTCTTGGTCCCACAACGCTGGGGCTCTGATGCCGGGAATTCGGATCGCCATAGGGACCGGCAAATGCTTCATCTGATGGCTTTTGATAGAATCGAAGGCTGTCCTCGGCTTAGCCGGGGCGAAAGCCGCTTCTCATCATTGCCCGAGTGATGAAATTGCGGCGAACGCCATTCTTCTCATGCTTTGCCAACTAAGGATCCACCATGTCCAAATCACTGCTTATCGCCTCCCTGATCGTCGTCTCGCTCGCTGCTTGCGGCAAGAAAGAAGAAGCGCCGGCACCGGTCTCTGCACCGGTACCTGCTGCCGCACCGGTTGCCGCTCCCGCACCGGCTGCCGCAGTCGAGGCCGCCAAAGAAGCTGCTGACAAGGCAGTCGATGCCGCCAAAGATGCCGCTGCGGCTGCCGGTTCGGCTGCAACTGCCGTGACTGAAGCTGCCAAGGACGCTGCCAAGGACGCGGGTAAAGACGCCGCGGCGGCTGCCGCAGGCGCTGCAAGCACCGCAGCATCGGCCGTCGCTGATGCCGCGAAAGAAGCCGCCAACAAGGCTGCTGCCGAAGCCGCCAAGACCGCAGCTGACGCGATGAAGAAGCCCTGATCCGGTCATTGACCAATCAGGCGGATGCCCGGTCACGGGCATCCGCAAAAGCGTTTCAACCGTCCAGCCAGCACAGCCCGTCATCCTGGTCCGCAACGTGAATCCGGTCGGATTCCCATCCCAGAGTGGAGGCAAGCGCGCAGCGCGCCAGGTGCGGCGTGTTGTTCTGTCGACTCAGGTGCGCGGCCACCACCTGTCTTAGTTCCGAGCAATCCAGTCCAGCCAGGATCGCGGCAGATTCGCTGTTCTCGAGATGCCCGTAGCGACCCGATATGCGCCGCTTGAGCGACGGCGGGTAGTTGCAGACCGACAGCATCTGTGCGTCGTGATTGGTCTCGAGCACCAAGGCTGTCAGGCGTGACAGCACCTTGGGCAGATGGGCCGTCGGATGTCCGATATCGGTCAGAACACCCAGGCGAGACTGGCCATCGTCGATGACATATTGAACCGGTTCACTGGCATCGTGAGGCACCGGAAAGGGCTCCACACGCAGCCCGGGCAGATCGAAGGCCTGATGGGAATCGATCACCTTCACCAGGTCTTCGGCTCCCGCCGCCTGCGGGCTGGCTCGCAAGGTGCCACTGGTGAGATAGACCGGAATCCGATGTGCCCGGGCCAGCCGGAACACACCGCCAACATGATCACTGTGCTCATGCGTGACCAGAATCGCGCCGATATCCCCCGGCTCGCATCCTAATCGCTCCAGCCTTCGCCTAGCCTCGCGCAAGCCGAATCCGCAATCGATCATTACCTTGAACGCCGATCCTGCAGCCGAGTCGCCTGACTCGACCAGGAGGGCATTGCCTTCGCTGCCGCTGCCAAGGCTTGCAAATCGCACAACCAGCCCCGCCGTCAGCGCAGCTGGTCGTTCAATACGGTGACGATCTGCTTGGCAAGGCGTTTGTCGGTGTCGGTGGCCGGCAACGCGCCGTTGTCATCGAGCACACCGACTCGCGAGCCGGCCGAATCTGCATTGACTGTGACGCGAAACTTTTTGCCCGCGAGATTTCTTTTGGCACCCGTCCCGAAGACTCGATCGAACAGGCCCGGTTGATTGTCGGCCTCGTTGGTATCGACATAGCGGATGTAGTAGATACCATTCGATCGGTCACGATCTTCGACGGTGAACCCACTGCGATCGAGCGCAAGCCCCACTTGGCGCCAGGACCGGTCGAAGGTGTCGGGCAGTTGCACGAAGCTGCGGCCGTCAACATCAACCAGTTTGGACCTACTGGGCAGAACGACCGTCTCGAGTGCAGCCGCGTCTTTCGCCTTGACCTGCTCAGGCAGGAACTTCAGCGCCAGGCGCTGAAGATACTCGGCCTCGATCTCGGGACTGGGTGGATTCATCGTCCACAAGGTCGAGTCGGCCTGAACACCGACCAGTTTTTCGGTCATGCCTCGCTGGGAGACGAACACATCAGTGCCGTTACCAGCCACCTCGAGGCGGGCGCGAAACTTCTCCCGGATGCCGGTGGAATAGGCACTGCCCAAAACGCTGGAAAGCTTGTTTCGCAGCCATGAGTCGGTCGGCGGTCGCTGCTCTTTCCAGTCGGTCTCCATGATTCCCGCCTGCGGGTTATCCAGCATCAGCGCAAACCCGGACTCGAGCCAGAAGTCTCGAACAACCGGCCAGACTTTTGCTGGCGGCAGATCGACCACCAGCCACCGCTGATTCCCCTCACGGACGATTCGGGCGGCACCCGACTGTGGCAGCACTTCAGTGCCCCCGGCGCCGGTGCCCCCGGCGCCATCGGTGGCGGCCGTTCGACTGCGCGAGTAGGCGGAATAGGTCGTTCCGGCAGACGGCCCGGCCGGCACAGAAAAAGCGTTATCCGCCTTCGGTGTCACCAGATCGGGAGGCACTTCGAGGTTGGGCCCTTTGGACGCCGACTTGTAATCAATGCTCGACGCGCTGCGCAGGGAGTCGGAGATGGCAGAACACCCGGCAAGCACTGCAATCGGTACCGCGACGGACAGCACACGACGCAAAAACACCACCAGAAAACCACCGCGGATCATGCCAGCACTCCGCACTGGCGCAATGCCAGCATCACCTGCTCACTGTTGCGGGCCTCGAGCGGCGTCATCGGCAGGCGGATGCCTCCTTCGATCCGTCCCATCTGCTCAAGCGCCCACTTGACCGGGCCCGGATTGGCTTCGACAAAGAGCTTGAAATGCAGTGCCAGCAACTTCCGATTGAGTGCACGGGCGCCGACGATGTCACCGGCGAGCGCCGCTGCGCACATCGCCGCCATCTGAGCCGGCGCGACGTTGGCAGTGACCGAGATGACACCGTGCCCGCCAAGCGCCATCAGTGCGAGCGCAGAATCATCGTTACCGCTGTAGAGCGCAAATGACTCGGGCAGACGGTCGAGCAGATCAGTGGCGCGAGGCATGTCGCCGGTCGCGTCCTTGAGGCCGATGATCCCGGGAACCTGCGCAAGGCGCACGACGGTGTCGTTGGACAGATCGGCAACTGTGCGGCCGGGAACGTTGTAAAGAATGACAGGCAGCGAACCAGACTCGGCAACTGCCCGAAAATGGCGATAAAGGCCTTCCTGACCAGGTTTGTTGTAGTAGGGCACGACCTGCAGCGAGGCACTCGCACCGACTTGCGCGGCATGGCGGGTGAGGTCGATCGCCTCGCGGGTAGAGTTGCCGCCCGTACCGGCAATAACTGGCACCCTTGCGGCGGCATGTTCGACTGCGACCTGAATGAGGGTGGCGTGTTCATCGACATCGACGGTCGGTGACTCGCCGGTCGTGCCAACCGCGACGATCGCCGCAGTGCCGCTTGCAACATGCCAGTCGATCAGTTGCCGATAACGGGGCAGATCGAGACTGCCATCTTCGTGCATCGGCGTGACGATTGCCACGATGCTGCCTTTGATCATGATGACGGTGCCTGCAGGAAAAGAGGGAATTCTAGCTCAGGGAGTCGGTTAAAAACCTCAGCCCAACGGGAATCGCTCAAGGTCGAAGGGGGGGGCGAGTGCAACCATACGCTGCACGCGAGCGGGGCGCGGTGTCGGAAGGTAACCGTCTTCATACGCCAGCAGATGCAAACCGGCACGGATGGCCAGCTCAGCCAGTTCGCCCGGCTTGAGGAGAAAGTCCGGATTGGCGGGTCGGCCATAGCGCGCATTGCCGAGCGCGAAGGTCTCGTAGATCAGCAGACCGCCGGGCGACAGCCACGAAACCATCAGGTCGAGTCGCGATCGAAACAGATAGTTGGTGCAAAGGATCGCGTCGAACCGCTCGGCTCCAAAGGGCAACCGCCCATGCTCCAGATCTATCAGCCAAGTTTCGATCCCAGTACCCTGCATTGAGGTCAGCGCGTCTGGGTCCCGATCGACGGCAAGCACGGCATGGCCGGCTGCCTGAGCCATGCGGGCATGTCGCCCGGACCCGCTGGCGTAGTCGAGAACTCGGCCACCAGCCCTGATGAAGGGGAGCCATTTCATCACCCAGGCCGATGGCGGGGGCAGACCGGCGTGGTGGCGTCGGACCGGCAGATGCGATCCCGTCGCAGCAGCCGGTGCAAGCTTGTCGAGGGAAGAGTCTTGACTCATGAAGGGAAGGAGCGCCGGCGCGAGCAGGTGATCATCAGTTGAAGCGTGACGCATTCAGATCATTGTACGCACGCGTTCGGTCGCAACGCGAGGGCTGGCTGCTGCTGACAGCATCGGCCGGCGTGGCACTGGCCGCGGCCGCGGTCGGTCTGATCCTGTCGGGGAAAAGTCCCGCTGCGATCACGACCGCAGTGATCTTCGGACTGCTCACCGTCGGGATTCTTGCGTATCTGCTGATTCGCCCGGGCAGCAAGCCCGCGCCAACGGTTGAGGCGAGTGTGCGGCCCGCCGAACCGGTCACGCCGACCCACGTCGCCGAAGGACTCGCACTCCTGGGCACATGGTCCTATGAAGTCGAGGCTGAGAAATTCATCTGGAGCGAAGGCGCCTATCGCCTCTTCGGCGCCGATCAGTCGGCACCGCCGCCGAGCCCGCGCACCTTTCTGTCCAGCATTCACCCCGATGATCAGGAGCGGTGGCAAACCGCGCATCGGCGAGCGATCAAGAGCGCCCGTGAGATCAGAATCGAATACCGCTATTTCAAACCCGAGGGCGAGACGATCTGGGTACGCAGTGTCGCCCTGACCGAAAATGACGAGAGCGGCGCGACCCTTCGACTGTCAGGCATCGTCCAGGATGTCTCGGCGATGCGAAACATGGCCCGCATGCTGGCAGCGAGTGAATCGAAGTTTCGCGATCTGACGCAACTGTCGGCCGACTGGGTCTGGGAGACTGATCTGGGGCAGCGCTTGAGCTTTCTGTCGGACAGCGCGGCAGCCGCGCTCGGGGGCGACTGGATCAAGGCAGGCTTGGGCAAGCACCACTGGGAGCTGGCACCGATCGATTTTCCGAAAGCCGACTGGGGCCGGCACCGCAATGATCTGAACGCCAAGCGCCCGTTCGACGGTTTCGAATTCAGCCTGCTTGATCCGACCCGACAGGTGCATCACGTGACCTTGAGCGGACGCCCGGTCTTCGACGAAAACGGCAAGTTTCAGGGTTATCGCGGGGTCGGTCGGGCGATCACCAAAGAGTACTACCAGCAGTTGCTGCTGCAGGTCGAAGGCGAGATGGCCTCGATCATGCGGGAAGAAACCGAGACCGACCGGGTCTTCGTGGCGCTGATCATCGCGGTCTGCGGCCTGATGGGCTGGTCGGGTGGCACTCACCTGGTCCAGATCCCGGGCACACGAGCCATCACGGTTCGGGAGCGCTGGGGGAATCCGGCCATCCTCAAAATGCTCTCTAGCCTGCCGGCCCAGCTTCCGGTGCCGCACGACAGCGTGGAAGGCCGGGCATGGTCGACCGGCGAAGCGGTCTGGCTGCCCGATCTGTCGGACGAGCCAGGCTTTGTCGTGCGCTACAACACCGACGAGCTGGGGCAACAGGCCGCCTTCATCGCGCCAATTCTGGACGAGCGAAACAACGTGCTGTCAGCCATGCTGTTTTTCGGCCCGACCGGATTTCAGGCCGGTCGCCTGTTGATGCAGCTGGCCGAAATCCTGTCGCGAACCATGTCGCTGTACCTGCAGCGCAAGAACGCCGAGCAGCGGCTGATGCACGCGTCGCTGCACGATTCCCTGACCGGCCTGCCCAACCGGGTTTATCTGACACATCAGCTGGAAGACCTGCTTCGGGCGGGTCATCCGGCCGCGGTGCTTTATGTCGACCTCGACCGCTACAAGCTGATCAACGACACGCTCGGGCACTCGGTCGGCGACCAGGTGCTGATCGACGTTGCCAAGCGACTGCGAGAGTCGATCCGGCGTACCGACATCCCGGGTCGAATGGGCGGCGACGAATTCATTCTTCTTTTGCCGGAGCTGCGCGATCGCGCCCAGATCGAGCAGATCGCGCGCAAAGTGCTGGCCGCGATCGAGCGGCCCTTCGTGCTGATGAACCGCGCCTATTTCCTGTCGGCCTCGATCGGCGTGGCGGTATCGCCCGACGACGGGACCGAAGCGCAACTGCTGATCAAATGCGCCGACACGGCGATGTATCAGGTGAAGTCGGAGGGCCGCAACAATGTGCGCTTCTTTATCGGCGACCTCTCGGACGAAAGAAGCGACCAGCTCCAGTTGAGCGCGGAGTTTCCACTGGCGCTGCAGCGCGGCGAAATCGACCTCTACTACCAGCCGGTGCTGGCGGTCGGCGAACGTCGGCTGGTCGGTGTCGAGGGATTGATGCGCTGGCGGCATCCGACTCGCGGACTGATGCTGCCGGAGCGCTTTCTGCCCGCCATCGAGCAGAGCAACACGATGCGTGAAATCGGCATCTGGGCGATCCGTCGCGCCCTCGACGACCGCGTGGAAATCGGCCTCGACCGCTATGAGGACGTCTCGATCTCGGTCAACATCTCTCCCCGCCAGCTCGCCGAGGACGGCTTTCTGGCGCAGCTCAACAGCATGCTCGCCGAGCGCCATTTTCCGACCAGCCTGCTGCGCATCGAGCTGACCGAGAACGCACTCATCGACAACAGCGACAAGACGATCGCGCTGCTGACCGAACTCAGACGCCTGGGCATCAAGGTGATCATCGACAATTTCGGGACCGGCTACGCATCGCTGTCGTATCTGAAAAACCTTCCGGTCAACGGTCTGAAGATCGACCGGACCTTCATTCGCGGTCTGCCGGAAGACCGGGGTAATGCCGCCATCATCCAGGCGATCACGACACTCGCCGGCAAGCTCGGACTGGAAGCCATGGCCGAAGGCGTCGAGACCGCAGCAGAAATGAAGGCGCTGCGGTCCTTCGACTGCGAGAACATGCAGGGAACGTTCATCAGCGAGCCCTTGCCGCTGAGTCAGCTCAAAGAATTCCTGGACACCTTGCCGCAACTGCGCCAGTTGCATCTGCTGAAAAACGAATCCGCGGCGGGTTGAAGGGTGTCTGAACGCCCGACGCACTGGTCGGGCTGGCGGGCATCCGGGACACAGCGACCCGCGCCGCCCTGCCCTCAGTCGTTCAGCTGTAGGACAGCCCCATGACCTCGCGCACTTCGCGCATGGTTTCCTGCGCAACCGACCGCGCTCTGTCGCAGCCATCGGCGATGATCGCCTTCAGGCGCACCGGGTCATCGAGGTAGGGCTGCGCCCGCTCGAAGAACACCTGCTGCTCGGCGATGACTGCATCGATCACCGGCTGCTTGCATTCAAGACAGCCGATCCCGGCGCTGCGGCAGCCCGCCTGCACCCAGTCGCGCTGCGCCGGGCTCGAATAGACCTGATGCAACTGCCAGACCGGGCAGCGATCGGGCTCACCCGGGTCGGTGCGTCGAACCCGCGCCGGATCGGTCGGCATGGTGCGAACTTTTTTTGTGACCGAGGCCGGATCCTCGCGCATCGCGATCGAGTTGCCATAGCTCTTGGACATCTTCTGCCCATCAAGACCCGGCAGGCGCGAGGCCTCGGTCAGCAGCGCCTGAGGCTCGGTGAGGATCTGACGGCGAGATCCGGCGATATAGCCGAGCAGACGCTCGCGCTCTTCACTGGACAGGCTTTGCGTGCCTTCAATCAGGGCACGCGCCTGCTCAAGGGCCTGGACATCGCCCTGCTGCTGAAAGCGGGTGCGCAGATCGGTATAAATCGCGCCGCGCTTGTTGCCCAACCGACGAATCGCGGCCTGCGCCTTCGCCTCGAAATCGGGATCGCTTCCGAAAAGATTGTTGAATCGGCGCGCCAGCTCGCGGGTCAGCTCGATATGGGGCACCTGATCTTCGCCGACCGGCACCCAGGCGGCGCGATAGATCAGGATGTCGGCGGCCTGCAGCAGCGGGTAACCAAGGAATCCATAGGTGGTGAGATCGCGGTCGGCGAGCTTTTCCTGCTGGTCCTTGTAGGTCGGCACACGCTCGAGCCATCCGAGTGGTGTCGACATCGACAGCAGCAGATGCAGCTCGGCATGCTCGGGCACCAGCGACTGGATAAAGAGCACCGACTTGGCCGGATCGATGCCGGCGGCCAGCCAGTCGATGACCATGTCCCAGATATTGGCCTGGATGACCTCGGGCGACTGGTAGTGGGTGGTCAGCGCATGCCAGTCGGCCACAAAAAAGAAGCAGGCCTTGTCTTCCTGAAGGCGCACCCAGTTCTTGAGCGCACCGTGATAGTGACCGAGATGCAGGGCGCCGGTGGGGCGCATGCCGGAGAGAACACGTTCGATAGTCATGGGATCCGAGTGTATCAGCGGCACCGGCAGCAGCGCCCCGAGCATCAGCCCATGCGATCGACCGGGCCGCAGCCCACGCGAACAATCTCGGGCGTCTCACCGGTCAGATCGATCACGGTTGTGGGCTCGAGACCCTGAGCGCCGGCATCGATGACCAGATCGACGCGTTTGCCGATCTGGGCTGCGGCCTCGTGCGCATCGGTGATCGGCTCGGTCTGACCGGACAAAATGAGGCTGGAGGTCAGCACCGGATGGCCGTGGGCTGCCAGCAACTCGGCCACCACCGGATGGTCGGGGACCCGCAACCCGACTGTCTTGCGCGAGGGATGCCAGAGCCGGCGCGGCACCTCCTTGGTGGCCGGCAGGATGAAAGTGTAGGCGCCCGGCGTCCAGTCGCGCAGAAAGCGGAACTGCCAGTTGTCGACCTTCGCATAGGTGGAGAGCGCTTTGAGGTCGCTGCACATCAGCGTCAGCAGATGCCGGTCGTCGATACCGCGAAGGGCGCGCAGCCGGTCGACCGCAGACTTGTCGTCGAGCTGACAGGCCAGGACATAACAGGCATCGGTCGGCAACACCACCAGACCGCCACGCGCGAGAATCGCTGCAGCCTGATCGATCAGCCGCTTTTGGGGATGCGTGGGATGGACCTCGAAAAGCTGACTCACCGTGCGCCCAGCGCGGCGGCCTCGGGCCAGTCGTGCCAGACCGGTCGCAGCGATTTGGGCAGCGGCGGCATCGAACCGAGGTCGTGTCGACTTTCACCCGGGCCATGGAAATCGGAGCCACGCGACGCCATCAGGCCAAAGCGCAGGGCGGTGGCCGCAAACTCGGAATACTGATTGGGCGTATGACTGCCGCTGACCACTTCGATTGCCTCACCGCCGGCATCGCAAAACTCGCGGATCATCTGGTCCATACACAGATCAGACAGTTTGTAGCGTCCGGGATGGGCCATGACCGCGGTGCCGCCGGCCGAGCGGATCCAGGCGACGGCATCAGCCAGCTTGGCCCAGCGGTGCGGCACATAGCCCGGCTTGCCTTCGATAAGGTAGCGCTGAAAGACTTCCTGCACCGTCTGGCATACACCGGTCTCGACGATGTAGCGCGCAAAATGGCTGCGCGAAATCAGTTCGGGGTTGCCGACAAAGCCGAGCGCGCCCTCGTAGGCATCCGGAATGCCCACAGCAGCCAGACTGTCGGCAATCTCGCGCGCGCGGCCATCGCGACCGTTGCGGGTCTTGTAGAGCCCATCGGCCAGCGTCGGATTGAGGTAGTCGAGGCGCAGGCCGACGATATGGATGGTTTCGTCGGACCAGGTCACCGAGACTTCGACGCCGGGCACAAAGTGCATGCCGAGTTCACGGGCCCTGCCCTGGGCCAGGGCGAGCCCGCCAAGTTCGTCGTGATCGGTCAGCGCCAGAATTTCGACGCCGTTGCGCGCGGCACGCTCGACCACTTCAACCGGCGTCAGGGTGCCGTCGGACACCACCGAATGGCAATGCAGATCGGCGTTGATGCGGTGGGCTGCGGTTGTCGGATCAGCCATGGAAGAACTCCTCGATCAGTGAGGCCACCTTTTCGGGCTGGTCATGGTGAATCATATGCCCGGCATCTTCGACCTGCATCTGGCGCAAGTCACGAATCGCCATCAGACGCTCGCCGAATTCGCGCGACCGGATCAGGCGCAACCGCGAACCGTCGTCGGCAGCATTGACCAGCAGGACCGGCGCAGTGATTTCTCGCCAGGTGGCCACCACCTCGTCGACCCGATAGGGCGAGGGATTGGAGACCTTGTGTGCCGGGTCGCCCAGCAAGGCGTAGCGGCCATCGGGCGTGCGTTCGGACCAGAGTTCGGACAGCCACCGGGCCTTGTCGATCGGCAACCTGTGGTTGGTCTTCACCAGCCGCTGTGCGACCTCTTCTTGCGAGGCATAGTCACGCAGTCGTGACCCGGCTCGCAGTTCGTCGAGCCATTCGCGCATGCGGGTCGGCGCCTCGCCCGGCTGGCTCTTGGCCATTCCGAGCCCCTCGAGATTGATCAGTCGGCGGATGCGTTCGGGCCGCACGCCGGCGTATTGCATCGCAATGCTGCCGCCCATGCTGTGTCCGACCAGATCGATCGATTTCCCTGGCAACAGCGTGTCGAGCAGGGCGTCGAAATCGGCCAGGTAGTCGGGATACCAGTAGCAGTCGGCCTGCGGGCGCGAGCTCAGCCCGAAGCCTCGCCAGTCGGGCGCGATCACCCGGTAGTCGCGCGAAAAACAGTCGACAACGAACTGGAAGGACGCCGAGATGTCCATCCAGCCATGCACCATCACCATCAGTGGCGCATCGGGCTCGCCCCAGCAGCGCACGTGATGGCGTAGTCCGCGCGCCTCGATGAAGAGCGATTGGGCAATGCGACGGGGGCGGTAGGTCAATGTCATCGGCGGGGGGGTTAACCCCCTGATTATACGAGCGCGGGTTGGACGCCACGCTGTTGCAGGGGATAACGTCGACATCAAGGCCGACAGATGGCGGTGGCGGGCGGCACAGGCCGTGGCAGTGTATTGCGACGTATTGCCACGTGTTGCCGGGGCTTGCAAGCGCCTTGACGCTACTGCCAGCGGTTCAATTCGGCTTCGGTGAACCCGGCCCGCAGCCTGGCTTCGACATTGAAAGGCGCCTTCGGCGCCGACGCGCCATAGCGCCTGGCCAGTTCATCCCAGTCGGCCTGCGGCTCGAGCCCCTCGCGTCGACACAGCAGCGCGTACCAGTGGTTGCCGATAGCCACATGCCCGACTTCATCACGCAGGATGACATCCAGAATCGCGCAGGCCTGCGCATCGCCCGCCTGCTCGAGCTTGCGCCGGATGATGGGGGTGACATCCAGGCCGCGCGCCTCCATCAGCCGCGGCACCAGTGCCATGCGCGGCAAGGGGTCGTCGCGGGTCTTCATGGCCATTTCCCAGAGACCGTCATGGGCATCGAAATCGCCATAGCAGTGACCACGACGGCCGAGCTCATCGGCGAGCAGAGTGAAATGCCTGGCCTCCTCGCTGGCAACCGACGCCCAGTCGAGATACCAGTCGGCAGGCATGCCTGCGAATCGCCACACCGCATCGAGCGCCAGGTCGATCGCATTGAATTCGATGTGCGCGATGGCGTGAAGGAGTGCCACTCGACCCGCCGGCGTGCCGGCCCCGCGATGAGGCACATCGCGGGGATGCACCAGTCGAGGCAGTGCAGGCCGACCTGGACGCAGATCGTCGCCAAATACGCGCGCGGGATCGATCAACGGAGACGGCGCGACCAGCAGATCGCCGATTGCCAGCGCGGCCTGCGACTTGGCCTTCGGGTCGGCCAGACACCAGGCACGGTGAGCAGCGGCGCGCAGTTCACCGCATGGATCGCCCCGCACAGGGCTTTGCGACCCCGCGCCGCCAACCGGGCGTTCATCAGGCATCGGATCGGGATGCGACGGCAAGGCCGGCATTTGCGTCAAGTCTCATGGCGAGGTCGGTCGGTTTGCGCCGGCAAGGCAGCTGCCAGCGGCAGACCCGAGGCCCGCGGCGGTACACTGCCGGGTGGCGCAGCGGGCGCCGCTTTCCAGTCTACAGGGATCAAGATGGCCATTTACTCGATCGAAAAACGAACCCCGAAAATCGCACCGAGCGCCTGGGTCGCGCCAGGCGCGCATGTCATCGGTGGTGTCGAGCTTGCCGAGAACGTCAGCATCTGGTTCGGCGCCGTGCTGCGCGGCGACAATGACCCGATCACCATCGGCACCGGCAGCAATGTCCAGGAAAATGCGGTGCTCCATACCGAAAACGGCCATCCGCTGACCATCGGCCAGTATGTGACGGTCGGCCATCAGGCCATGCTGCACGGCTGCTCAATTGGCGACGGCAGCCTGATCGGCATCCAGGCGGTCGTGCTCAATGGCGCCAAGATCGGCCGTGAATGTCTGATCGGCGCGGGTGCCCTCATTCCCGAGGGCAAGGTGATCCCCGACCGCAGCGTCGTGATGGGTGCCCCGGGCAAGGTGGTTCGCGAACTCACCGACGCGGATGTCGCGAGAATCCGTGCGGGTGTCGACAGCTATGTCGCGAAAGGCGCGCAATTCAGCGCCGAACTGAAGCGGATCGACGAATGAGCCAGGCCGGCGCACCGTCGCCGGAACACGACTGCCTGCAGCGCTTCATGCTGCAGGGCGCGCCGGTACGCGGCGAGTTCGTGTCGCTGGATGCAGCCTGGCGCGAAATCGCCGGCCGGCATGCGTTTCCGAGATCGGTTCGCGATCGGCTCGGCGAGTTATGCGCAGCCGGACTGCTGCTGTCGGCCACGCTCAAATTCGATGGCGCCCTGATCCTGCAGATTCACGGCGACGGGCCGGTCGCCCTGCTGGTGGTCGAATGCGAGGCCGATGGGAGTTTTCGGGCGACTGCCAAGCTGCGCGAAGGCCAGCTCTGCCCGGAAGACGCCGACCTCACGACGCTGGTCAATGCCAGCGGACGGGGTCGCTTCGTGGTCACGCTCGATCCGCGATCGAGTTCGCCGAACCGCCAGCCCTACCAGGGCATCGTGCCCTTTGAGGGCGACAGCGTGGCAGAAGTGCTAGAACGATATATGGCGCGCTCGGAGCAGGTCCCCACACGACTGTGGCTGGCAGCCGATGACTCCCGGGCAACCGGCCTGCTGCTTCAACGCCTGCCCGAGGAGGGCGGCAAGGCCTTCTCACCGTCGCAGGAAGCCTCGTCCGCTGGGTTGTCCGCATCGACACAGGCTGCATTGCAGGCGGATCAGGCCGGCGCGGGCAGCAGCGCCGCTGCAGCGCCGGTAGTGGTTGCCACCGAGAGCGATGCCGACGGCTGGAATCGCATGCAGAAACTGGCGCAGACCCTCACTCGGGATGAAATGCTGACGCTGTCGGGACCGTCGATCCTGCACCGCTTGTTCTGGCAGGAGCGGCTGCATGCCTTCGATTCGCGATCACCGCGTTTTGGCTGCACCTGCTCGCGCGAGAAGGTCGCCAATATGCTCCGGATGCTCGGGCAAGACGAGATTGAGTCGATCGTCGCTGAAAAAGGCGTGGTCGGTGTCCGCTGCGACTTCTGCAACACGCCTTACGACTTCGATGCGATCGACAGCGCCGAACTGTTTGTCAGCGAGCCGATTGCACCGGGCTCGCAGGTGCGGCACTGACTGTCGTGACCCCCGCCTGCGGCAGATGCGCCGAGGCGGGTGCCGGCCGCAAGGGTGGGACGGGCCGGCGGGTCTGAATCGGCTCGGAGACCTGCACGAAGATTTCGTCGGACCGCATCATCCCGAGCTCGTAACGCGCGCGCTCCTCGATCGCAATCGTTGCCTGCTTGAGGTCGTGCACCTCACCCTCGAGGGCGCCGTTGCGAGACACCAGCTTCTCGTTCGTTCGGTTCTGGACAGACAGTTGCCGGTCGAGGTCCCAGACCCGCAGCCATCCGCCCTTGCCCAGCCACAAAGGGTATTGAATCACCCCGAGCAGGACCACCAGCACAACCGTGAAGAGGCGCATCGACTGACTCTCAGAGCAGGTTGTAGAACGCCGAGCGGCCTGGATACTGGGCCACCTCGCCAAGGTCTTCTTCGATCCGAAGCAGCTGGTTGTACTTGGCCACGCGATCGGATCTCGACATCGACCCTGTCTTGATCTGAAGGGCGTTGGTGCCAACCGCGATATCGGCAATGGTGGTGTCTTCGGTTTCGCCCGAGCGATGCGAGACCACCGCGGTGTAGTTGTTGCGCTTGGCCAGCTCGATCGCGGCGAAGGTCTCGGTGAGTGTGCCGATCTGGTTGATCTTGATCAGGATCGAATTGGCGACACCCGCCTCGATGCCCTCGCGCAGGATGCGGGTGTTGGTCACGAAGAGATCGTCGCCGACCAGCTGGATGCGATCACCGAGCTGATCGGTCAGCACGCGCCAGCCGTCCCAGTCGTTTTCGGCCATCGCGTCTTCGATCGAGATGATCGGGTACTTGTCGCACCAGGTGCCAAGCAGGTTGGTGAAGTCGGCCGCGCTCAGCGACAGGCCTTCGCTCGCCAGACGATAGCGCCCGTCCTTGAAGAATTCGGAGGCCGCGCAATCGAGACCGATGGCAATCTGCGACCCGGCGCTGTAACCGGCGCGGTCGATCGCCTCGAGGATCAGCTGGATGGCCGCCTCATGGTTGGCCACGCTCGGCGCAAATCCGCCCTCATCGCCCACCGCCGTGCTCAGGCCCCGGTCATGGAGGATCTTCTTGAGCGCCTGAAAGGTCTCGGCGCCATAGCGCACCGCTTCCCGAAATGTGGGCGCACCCACCGGGATGATCATGAATTCCTGAATGTCGAGATTGTTGTTGGCATGCGCGCCGCCGTTGATGACATTCATCATCGGCACCGGAAGCGACATCGAACCCGAGCCGCCGAAATAGCGGTAGAGCGGCAATCCGGACTCTTCTGCCGCGGCCTTGGCCACTGCCATCGACACCGCCAGCGTTGCGTTGGCGCCGAGTCGGGCCTTGTTGTCGGTGCCGTCGAGTTCGATCAGGATCTTGTCGACATAGGCCTGCTCGCTGGCGTCGAGGC
>CANKWX010000012.1 GCA_947487165.1 Burkholderiales bacterium | reverse complement strand
CTGACGGCGGATTCGGAACCGTCGGTGACCTCACGCGCGAGCGCACCGGCCAGACCGTACGTCTCGCCAAGACGCCTGACGACGCCCGCAGCGCGCAGACTCGCGTCGCCGAGCTGTTGGGAGCGCCGTTGACGGCGGACTCCGCTGTCGAAGTCGCACTTCTCAACAACGCCGGTCTGCAGGCGAGCTTTCGCGAGCTCGGCATCGCGGAGGCCGACTTGGTGGAAGCCGGTCGTATCCGCAATCCGGTCTTCAGCTTCTTCAACGTCTCGAGCGCCGAGTCGTACAAGATTGAGCGCGCCATCCTCTTCGATGTAATGGGCCTGCTCACGATGCCCAAGCGCTTGGCCATCGAGCGAGCGCGCTTCGAGCAGGCACAGGTGCAGGCAGCCTCCGAGGCGGTCGCGCTCGCATCCGAGGCGAGACGTGCATGGGCAGCAGCCGTCGCCTCGCAGCAGCTCGCCACCTACGCGGAACAGGTCAAGAGCGCCGCGGACGCATCGGCCGAGCTCGCACGCCGCATGGCGCAGGCGGGCAACTTCAACCGGTTGGCCCAGATGCGCGAGCAGACCTTCTACGCGGAGGCAACGGCGCAGCTTGCGCGAGCTAGACATCAGGCGACCGCCGACCGCGAGAAACTGATTCGCGTGCTTGGCCTGTGGGGCACGAGTACGCAGTTCAAGCTTCCGCAACGGCTGCCTGACCTGCCCAAAGCACCCGCGGAGCCGCGTGATGCGGAAAAGCTCGCCCTTGAGCGCCGCCTCGACGTGCAGCTGGCGCGCCGCTCGACCGAGACGCTCGCAACATCCTTGGGCCTGACCCGGGTGACGCGCTTCGTCGACGGCTTTGAGCTCGGGTACGCGAATCTGAGCGAAGCCGGCGAGCCGCGCATGAACGGGTACGAACTCTCCTTTGAGATTCCGCTCTTCGACTGGGGAACGGCGCGTGTTGCCCGCGCTGAGGCCCAGTACATGCAGGCGGTGCAGCGGGCGGTGAAGACAGCGGTCGATGCCCGCTCGCAGGTGCGCGAGAGCTACTCGGCCTATCGCACGTCCTACGACCTCGCGAAGCACTACCGCGACGAGGTGGTGCCACTCGCCAAGCGCATCTCCGAAGAGAACGTGTATCGCTACAACGGAATGCTGATTGGCACCTTCGAGCTGCTCGCGGACGCGCGCGAGCAAGTTCGCAGCGTCGTCGGCGCCGTCGAGGCGTTGCGTGACTTCTGGATGGCCGATACCGACCTGCAGACCGCCCTGACCGCCGGCGCCCCGAACGGCGCCGCTCCGGCGCGCGCCTCCGTTGCCCCTACGGGCGGTGGCGCCGCTGCGCACTGACTAAATCGAAAGACTGAAATGACTTCCCGCAGAAACTTCTTCCGTACCGCCGGTGCGGCGGCGCTGGGCGCGGCGGCAGTGAGCCGCCCCGCGCTCGCCAGCCTGCCCGAGATTGCTACGCAGGCCTCGCCGAGGACTCAGCCGCCGCTGGCGCCCTCCGTTGGCCGCCCGTACAACCCCGTGGTGACCCTGAACGGGTGGACCGCGCCGTTCCGCATGAACGACGGCGTCAAGGAGTTCCACCTGGTGGCCGAGCCGGTCGTGCGCGAATTCGCCCCAGGCATGAAGGCCAACCTCTGGGGGTACAACGGCCAGAGCCCCGGGCCGACCATCGAGGCGGTCGAAGGGGACCGGGTGCGCATCTTCGTGACCAACCGGCTGCCCGAGCACACCACCATCCACTGGCACGGCATCCTGCTGCCATCCGGCATGGACGGCGTGGGCGGTCTGTCGCAGCCGCACATCCCTCCCGGCAAGACCTTCGTCTACGAGTTCACGCTGACGAAGTCGGGCACCTTTATGTACCACCCCCACGCCGACGAGATGGTGCAGATGGCGATGGGAATGATGGGCATGTTCATCGTCCACCCAAAGGATGCACGCCGCTTCAAGGTCGACCGCGACTACGTGTTCCTGCTCTCCGCCTACGACATCGACCCCGGCAGCTTCACGCCGAAGGTCAACACGATGCTCGACTTCAACCTGTGGACGTGGAACAGCCGGGTCTTTCCCGCCATCGACCACCTCGTCGCGCGTACGGGCGAGCGCGTGCGCATCCGGTTCGGCAATCTGACGATGACGAACCACCCGATGCATCTGCACGGTCACGACTTCGAGGTCACCGGCACCGACGGCGGCTGGGTGCCGAAGGCGGCTCGGTGGCCGGAGGTATCGGTCGACGTGGCGGTCGGGCAGATGCGCGCCATCGAGTTTGATGCGGTCGCCGGCGACTGGGCGTTCCACTGCCATAAGTCGCACCACACGATGAATGCGATGGGGCATGACGTCCCGACCATGATTGGAGTCGACCATCGCGAGGTCGCGGACCGCATCAAGAAGCTCGTCCCCGACTACATGGTTATGGGGGAGCGCGGCATGGCGGACATGGGCGAGATGGAGATGCCGCTGCCCGACAACACCCTGCCGATGATGACCGGGCGAGGGCCTTTCGGTGCACTGGAGATGGGCGGCATGTTCACGGTCGTGAAAGTGCGCGACGAGCAGAAGCCCGGCGACTACAGCGACCCGGGTTGGTATAAGCATCCGCCGCGAACCGTCGCATGGGAATGGAACGGGGAACTGCCGTTGGCTGTCCGCGCAGAAGCGCCCGCAGCAGACGCCAAGACGATGAATGTGCGGAAGCCTAATGGCCATAACCACTAAAGGGGCCTGAATGAACAAGACCACTCTCGCCTTGATTACGGCTGGTGTCCTGGGTGCCACCTCGATTGCGACCGCTCACGTATTCTTGATGGTTGCACTCGGAGTGACCTCTCCGGCGGCGCTGGCTCATGGCGGTCACGACGACAAGCCGAAGAAATTTGATGCGAGCCGGGTCGAGGACACGCCGTATGGACGTGCCGCCGACCCGAAGAAAGCCACCCGGACTGTGCATCTAACGATGGACGACCGGATGCGATTCACGCCGAAGGAAATCGTCGTGCGTCGCGGCGAAACGATTCGGTTCCTGGTACGCAACGAAGGCAAGGTTCTGCACGAAATGGTGCTCGGTACGGCCGAAGAGCTCGCCAAGCACGCCGAACTGATGCGCAAGTTTCCCGACATGGAGCACGACGAGCCGAACATGGCGCACGTCAAGCCCGGCGCTACGGGAGAGCTTGCATGGAAGTTCGACAAGGCGGGAACGTTCTCTTTCGCCTGCCTGATTCCCGGTCACTTCGAAGCCGGCATGACCGGCACGGTGGTGGTGAAATGAATCGACGTACCGTCCTGTTGTTGCTCGCCGGTGCATCTCTGGCGCACGGCCTCCCTGTGTTCGCTGCCGGCCCGCAATTGACGGTGTTCAAGAACCCGTCCTGCGGCTGCTGCACAGAATGGATTGAGCACATGAAGGCGAACGGGTTCTCGGTCAATGTGACCGAGGTGGCCGATACATCCGGTCCCCGCAGGCTCGCTGGCATCCCGGAACGTCTCGGCAGCTGCCATACCGCCAGGGTAGGCGGCTACGCGCTCGAGGGACATGTGCCTGCAGCTGACGTCCTGCGCTTGCTCAAGGAGCGGCCCGATGCTATCGGCCTGGCCGTTCCAGGCATGCCAGTCGGTTCCCCGGGGATGGAAGTGGCCGGGGGGCGCAAGGACCCCTACGACGTCCTCCTTGTCGAACGCAAGGGCGCTACCCGCGTGTGGTCCCGCCAGTCTTGACCCTCATCAATGGAGCAACAACCATGAAAACTCTTCGAGTCACAGCCATGCTCGTCGTCGCGCTGACCTCTTGGGGCGTGCACGCTCAAACGCCGAGCACTGACCACTCTTCGCACCATTCGCCGGCAGCGGCTTCGGCCGGTTCAAGCGCGGAATTCGTCCAGGGCGAGGTTCGCCGCATCGACCAAGAGACGAAGAAGGTCACCCTGCGCCACGGCCCCATCCCGAATCTGCAGATGCCGGACATGACGATGGTCTTCCAGGTCCGGGACCCGGCGATGCTTCAAGGCTTGAAGGTCGGCGACAAAGTGAGATTCAAGGCCGACAAGGTCGACGGCGCATACACGGTCACCGCTGTCGAACCTGCGCAGTGAGGCAGGGTGTTCACTGGACCGTTCATACAGGGGTCTTTCCACGAGGAGTGAAAGATGAAACCACGCAGTCTGATGCTGGTCCCGGTAGCAGCGCTCGCACTTCTATCCGCATGCACGTCACCGCAGGGCCATGGCTCGATGATGGGCGGCTCCGGTAGCGGAACGGGAATGGGCGGCTCCGGTGGCATGGGCATGGCTGGCGGCGATTCGGCCCAGATGTGCGCGATGCACCGCCAGATGATGGCGGGCAAGTCGCCCGCGGAGCAGAACGCGGCCATGGAGGCGCAGATGCGCTCGATGCACGGCGGCAACGTCACGCCCGAGCAGGTCCGCATGCATCGCGAGATGATGGAGAAGAACTGCGGAGGTACCGCCGGCACCCGCTGACGGCACGGGGCGCATCGCCGCTCGGCTCGATGCGGCGATGCACTCCACATTCGGCGGCGCGAAGCGTTGCCGGGAGGACATCGAAATGGTCGAGAACATGAGCGCGAACTTCGACACCCCTGCCGTTCGAGGGCTGCCATGGAAAGGGGCGGTGCTGATGGTCGCTGCGCTGGTTGCCTTCTACCTGCTCAGGGAGCATTGGAATCACATCGCCGGCAGCGCGGCCTATCTGCTGCTGCTCGCTTGTCCGTTGATGCATCTGTTCGGGCATGGCCATGGTCATGGGGGCGGGCACGGCCACCATCGGGGGGGTGGTAACACCCGCCCCGAGTCGGGACGCGGCAAGGAGGGCTCGTTTTAGAGACGTTACCGCCCGAGGAGCGCGGCGATGTCATGCCACTGCGCCTCGACGGCCCGTTCGCCGGCCGTGATGAGCGCCTCGTGACCGCCCCTTCTTTCGACCCACCGATGAGCGTCCAGCCGGATGGCGACGTCGGCTTCCTTCACCTGCTCCGCGATGAGTCGGTCAATCAGGATGTGGACGGTGTGCAAGGGCGTGCCGGCCAGCCCCGGCGCGCTTGCCTCCCAGGGTCGGTAGGCGACGTCGACGGCGATGACCCGCTGCGCGCCGAGCTCGCGGGCCGCACGAACAGGTATCGGCTCGGACAGTCCACCGTCGACCAGCAATCTGCCTTCGAGGCGAATCGGCGAGTAGAGAACCGGCAGGCTGCTGGAGGCCTGCACCGCGGGACCGGCCGGTCCGCTCGACAGCATCACGCGCTGCCCGGTCGCGAAGTCCGTCGCCAGGGCTGCGAACGACGTCGGCCAGCGCTCGATGGGCTGGCCACGCGTGTGCCGTGCGACGAGGCTACCGACGGCGTCGTTCCGCAGGAGCCCGCGGTCGAGCCCGAGCGCCTGGTTCGTCCACCACCCGAGCCCCATCACCGCCTCGTGCACCGCCTTCCACGACAGCCCGAATGCCCACAACGCACCTGCGATGGCACCGGCGCTGGTCCCGGTCACCACTCCCGGACGCACACCGCGGGCCTCGAGTGCCTTGAGGACACCGAGATGGGCATATCCGTGAATAGAGCCGCTACCGAGCGCGAGTCCGAGACCCCGCGAAGCGCCGTGCGAGTTCCGAATGCCAGCGAACGCCGTTGCCGAGGCCGCCACGCTTCCGAGGAAGCGGCGTCGACCCCATCGTGCGGAGTGATTGAATGAGGACTCGTCCATGAACGGAACCACGAAGCGCGCCGGCGTTACGGCCAATGTCGCATTGGTGCTCGGCGGAGTATGGCTGCTCGGAGTGGGACTCTACTTCATCGTCCTGCGCCCGCCGCTGCTGCCCGAAGACGAACGATTCATCGGCAAGTCGCTCCAGGATGCCTCGGCGGCGCTGCCGGGGCTCGTCGCCTGGCTCGGGCATATCTTCGATGTGCTGGGCGGGTTCGCGGCTGCCCTGGGAGGACTTGTCGTATGGCTCGTCGCCTCCGGGGCCACGACGCGCGTGCGGCGTGGCGCCGCGGTCGCCGGATTGGCGGTGTGCACTTGGATGGCCGTCACGAACTTCATCCTGCAGTCCGACTTCCGCTGGGTGCTCGCGGCAGCAATCGTTCTATGGCTGATTGCTCCGGCAGCACTGTTTACCGTGCTTGAGGCATACGGCGGCGAAGGCTTCCGATGAGCAACTCCACCGAGGACAAACGTATCGGCAGCATCAAGCATGCAGAGGTGCTGTCGGTCCTTGGCGCGGGCGTCTTGGGCGCCGGCCTGGCGCTCCTAGCTCCGGCGGCCTTGGCGCCCCATGTTTATTGGCTCATCGGGGTCGGTACCGCGGTGCACGGATTGGGGATGACTGTAAAGCACCGCTTGGAGCGGGAGCAGCGCGTCCAGCCGGACTGGGAGCACATGCTGTTCGGCGCCTGTTGGCTGGCCCTAATGTTCCTGATGGCAGCGTTGCTCCTCGGTTTCGTCGTGAGGTCGTAACGAGTCGTTCGCCATGGCGAATCTCCCGCCAGGCGCCGTGCCGAGACCCTTAGCGTGGGAGGTGAAGTCATGTACGCGATGATGAACGGCGGACCGGTGATGTGGGGAATGAGCCTCGTGTGGGTCCTGGTCGTGGTCGACCTCCTGCTGGTGGGCGCCGCAGCGGCGAAGTATCTGTTCTTCGACAGGCGGCCGTAGCTTGACGAGCAGGAGGCGGTGCGAGGCTCGGGCTGAGCCTCCGCGCGCGACGCACCAGCGGCATGACCCTGCCCTGGACGACATTCGAAATCGGCCGGTGTACCGGCGTAGGCCGTTCGGCGCGTCCGTTCGGCTCGTCCGAGGCGAGCAACTCGTCGACTGAGTGGCCCCTACTTGCGCGGCTTGAGCGCCGTCACCATCGCCTTGCCGTCCCGCATTTCCGCTTGGAACAAGACTTTGTCCCCCGCCTTGATGCCGGACAGCATCCCCTTGTCGACGACGTCGAATCCCATCGTCATCGGTGGCATCGCGAGGTTCGGAAGGTCACCGTGCTTCAGAACGATGAGTCCCTTCGCGGCGTCCACCTTGAGCACTTCCGCGTCGACCAGAGGCATCGCACCCAATGTCCTGGCGGATGCGG
The DNA here is from genome assembly GCA_947487165.1 of Burkholderiales bacterium. GTDB lineage: Bacteria > Pseudomonadota > Gammaproteobacteria > Burkholderiales > Burkholderiaceae_E > UBA4615. Next base: position 59,695 of record CANKWX010000012.1, on the reverse strand, counting down.
GCTTCGTTGTCTGCTGTGCAGCAGCGGGGCCGGCGGCCGCGAGCGCGACCACGAGTGCGAGCGCATGGCATGACTTCATCGGTTGTCTACTTCAGTGAAACGGGCGTCGAGCGCCACCGAGCCGGCCGCATTGGCCGCTCGCGAGCGCCCCGCGCGACGTCGATGGATGAGGTACCAGGCTGCCGGCACGACCAGCATGCTGAGCAAGGGCGCGGTGACCATGCCGCCGACCATCGGAGCGGCGATTCGGCCCATCACTTCCGAACCGGTTCCGCCTGTCCACAGGATGGGGAGCAGCCCACCGAGCACGACCGCGACCGTCATCGCCTTGGGCCGCACCCGCTGTACCGCGCCCTCGCGAATCGCCGCAAGCAGCGTCGCATCGTCGTCGGGCTCCCCGGCAGCGAGTCGGCGTGACCACGCGCCTTGCAGATACACCAGCATGACGACGCCGAACTCCGCCGCGACTCCGGCCAGCGCGATGAATCCGACCGCCGTCGCGACCGACAGCGCGTGCCCCAGTGCCCAGACGAGCCAGAACCCGCCCACCAGTGAGAACGGCACCGCGAGCATGACGAGCGACGCGTCCTTGAAGGAGCGAAAGAGCAGGTAGAGCAGCAGGAAGATGACGGCGAGCGTGGCCGGCACCACGACCTTCAGACGCTGGCTTGCCCGCTCGAGGTACTCGAACTGCCCGGACCACGAGACCGAATAGCCTGCCGGGATGTCGACCTTCGCAGAGACGGTCGCCTGCAGGTCCTTCACTACCGACCGCAGGTCCCGGCCCCGCACGTCGACGTAGACCCAGCCCGACAGTCGGGCATTCTCGCTGCGCAGCATCGGTGGGCCCTCGTCGATGCGGATGCGCGCGACGTCCTGAAGCTGGATTCGCGCCCCGCGTTCGGTGACCACCGGCAGTTCCCTCAGGCGCTGCAGCGAGTCTCGAATCTCGCGCGGATAGCGGACGTTGATGGGATAACGCTCGCGCCCCTGGATGACCTCTCCGACGTTGTCGCCGCCCACGGCGGTCGAAACGATGGACTGGACGTCCTGCACCGACATGCCGAAGCGGGCGGCCGCGGCGCGGTCGACCTCGACGTCCACGTAACGTCCGCCGACCAGCCGCTCGGCCAGTGCCGATGAGACGCCCGGCACCGGCTTCACCGCGCCCTCGATGCGCGCGGTCAACCGGTCGATGGTCGCGAGGTCGGGACCGGCCACCTTGATGCCGACGGGGCTCTTGATACCGGTCGCCAGCATGTCGATGCGGTTGCGGATGGGTGGCACCCACACATTCGTCAGGCCCGGCACCTTCACCACACGGTCGAGTTCCTCGACGAGCTTGTCCGGGGTCATCCCGGGCCGCCACTGCTCGCGTGGCTTGAACTGGATGGTCGTCTCGAACATCTCCAGCGGCGCGGGGTCGGTCGCCGTGTCCGCGCGTCCCGCCTTGCCGAAGACTCGGGCGACTTCCGGAACGGTCTTGATGAGCCGGTCGGTCACTTGCAGAAGTTCCGAGGCCTTCGTGACCGACAGGCCCGGTAGCGCGGAGGGCATGTACAGCAGGTCACCCTCGTCCAGCGGCGGCAGGAACTCGCCGCCCAGCCGCTGCATCGGAACAACCGTGAGCGCCAGCACCGCGGCGGCCGTCAGGAGCGTCAGGACCGGGAACCGGAGCACCGCATCGAGCACCGGACGATAGACCGCGATGAGGATTCGGTTGACCGGGTTGGCGTGCTCGTGCGGGATGCGCCCCCGAATCAGGTAGCCCATCAGCACAGGCACCAGCGTCACGGACAGGCCAGCAGCGGCGGCCATCGCGTAGGTCTTGGTGAACGCCAGGGGAGAGAAGAGCCGCCCCTCCTGAGCCTCAAGCGTGAAGACCGGGACGAAGGACAGCGTGATGACGAGCAGCGAGAAGAAGAGCGCCGGCCCCACTTCGACCGACGCATCGGTGACCAGTCGCCATCGCTCGGCGGCGTACGGCCTGCGGCTGTGGGTCTCCTCGAACGCCTCGAGGTGCTTGTGCGCGTTCTCGACCATCACGATGGACGCATCGACCATTGCGCCGATAGCGATGGCGATGCCGCCCAGCGACATGATGTTCGCGTTGATGCCCTGCCACTGCATGACGATGAACGCCGCGAGCACGCCGATGGGCAGCGCTACGACGGCGACCAACGCGGAGCGTAGGTGAAAAAGGAACACCGCGCAGACGAGCGCGACGACCAGGAACTCCTCCGCCAGCTTCCAGCCGAGGTTCGCGACCGCGCGGTCGATGAGCTGCGAACGGTCGTAGGTCGTCACGATGTCCACGCCCTGCGGCAGGCCCGCGCGCAGCGTGTCGAGCTTCGTCTTGACCGCCTCGATGGTCGCCCGTGCGTTCTTGCCCGAGCGCATCACGACGATGCCGCCCGCGACTTCGCCCTCGCCATCGAGCTCGGCCACGCCCCGGCGCATCTCCGGACCCAGCTGAACGAAGGCGACGTCGTGCAGCATCACCGGGGTGGAGCCCGACAAGGTCACCGGAATGGCGCGGAAGTCCTGCAGCGAGCGCAGGAAGCCCGTCGACCTGACCATGTACTCGGCTTCGGCCATCTCAAGGACCGACCCGCCCGCGGACTGGTTCGCCCGCCGAATCGCCTCGGTGACCATCGACTGGGTGACACCGAGCGCTCGCATGCGGTCCGGGTCGAGCACCACTTGGAACTGGCGGACCATGCCGCCGACGCTCGCCACCTCGGCGACGTCTTGCACGGTCTTCAGCTCGAATCGCAGGAACCAGTCGTTGAGCGCCCGAAGCTGGGAGATGTCGTGACGGCCCGAGCGGTCGACCAGCGCGTACTGGAACACCCAGCCCACGCCCGTCGCATCCGGTCCCAGCGAGGCGGGGGCGCCCGGCGGCAGCCTGCTCTGGACCTGGTTCAGGTACTCGACCACGCGCGAGCGGGCCCAGTAAGGGTCGGTGCCGTCGTCGAACAGCACGTAGACGAAGGAGTCGCCGAAGAACGAGTAGCCGCGCACGACACGCGCGCCCGGCACGCTCAGCATCGTGGTGGTCAGTGGATACGTCACGAGGTCCTCGACGACCTGTGGCGCCTTGCCCGGGTACGGCGTGCGGATGATGACCTGCGTGTCACTCAGGTCCGGCAGCGCGTCGAGCGGCGTCCTGGCGACCGACCAGAGGCCTGCGGCGGTCAGCAGCGCGGTGGCGACGAGCACCAGGAACCGGTTCGTGACCGACCAGCGGATGAGCGCGGCAATCATTTCGCCCGTCCCTGTCTGCGGGCAGCGACCAGCTCCCAGCCCATCGGGCCGCCTTCGCGGAACTCGAACTCAATGGCATCGCCGGGCTTGAGCTCCGGCAGCGCCTTCGGGTCCGCCCGCGAGAACCCCATGGTCATCGACGGCCACTTGAGCTCGGGCACCGGCTCGTGCGAGATGAGCACGCCATCGGCGTCGACGCTCTCCACCTTGCCGCGCGTGGTGTAGGTGGCGCTTGCCTTGGCGGGCGCGGCGGACGGGCTGCCCGCGGCCGCCATCGACCCGAGCACCGACCGTAGGCGCGCCTCGGAGTCGACGAGGAACTGTCCGCTGGCGACCACCTGCTCGCCTTCGGAGAGGCCCTCGGTGACCTCGAGCAGGTCGCCCAGGTCCGCGCCGAGCTTCACCTCGCGCGGCTCGAAGGTCCGCTCGTCCCGTCGCACGAGCGCCACCGCGCGCGTCCCGGTGCGGATGACGGCTTCGGCGGGCACGACCAGTCGCGAGGTGGTCGGGCCGGTGACTTCGAGCCGCAGCAGCATGCCGGGCACGAGCCTGCCGGCGCGGTTGTCAACCTCGAAGCGGGCCTGCAGCGTGCGCGTGCTCTCGTTGACCTGCGGCAGCAGCTCCTTGAGCTCGCCCGAGAACGTCTGCGAGGGGTCCGCCTGCAGCGCGGCCTTGACCCGCTGGCCCCGAGCGAGGCGCACCGCTTGGGACTCGGGAATTTCCGCGATGGCCCACACCCGCTGCAGCCCGGCGATGCGGAACAGCGTGGTCCCGGGCGCTACGGCCGCGCCCTCGCGGACGCCAAGTTCGGCGACGACGCCAGCGCTCGGCGCCAAGACGGTGAACCGGCCCGTGATTGGCTCCCCGGCCTCCGCTCGGCGCATGAGCTCCGGCGGTATCGACAGCGCCTGCGTCCGCTCGCGGGCCGCTGCGACCAGGTCGGGGTCGACCCCCGCGCGCTTGAGCGCGGCCAGCTCGCCAAGCGGCCCCAGCCAATCGGGCGCGAAGAGCGTCGCGAGCGCCTGACCGGCGACCACGCGCTCCATGGGCGCACGTACGAACAGACGCTCGACGTAACCCGGCACCCTCGTCTGGACCGCAGCGACCTGCCGTTCGTCGAACTGGACGGTGCCGATGGCATCGAACGCGGCCGACACCTGCGAGCGTGCGACCGCCACCGTCCGGATGCCCAGGTTCTGCTGGATGCCCGGGGCGACCCTCACGCCGGAGTCGGAGGCCTCGTCCTCGTAGACCGGCACAAGCTGCATTTCCATGAACGGCGACTTGCCGGGCTTGTCGAAGCGCGGCCCCGGGACCATCGGGTCGTGCCAATACAGGACCTTGCGCTCGCCTTGCGAGGGTTTCGATGCCACATCGGCAGCCGGTGCGGTCTGGTGTCCGACTCCCACGTTGCGCGTGCCGAGCCAGTAGCCTCCGGAGGCTAGGGCAGCGCCCGCGGCAACGGACAGGGCGACCACTGCGATTCGATTCATCGCTCGACTCCGTGAGCGAAGGGCCTGAACGCGAGGCGGGCCTGAGTCCGTGCCAGCTCCCGCTCCAGCGAGAGCAGTTTCCTGTGCGCGTCGACCTCCGCGTTGCGGGCTTCGAAAAAGCTCGCCAGGGGCATCTGATTGCCGCGATACGCCGTCAACGAGACGACCGCGCGTTGGCGGGCGGGCGAGAGCACTCCGGCGCGGAGCCGCTCGATGCGTTGCTGCATTCGTACGGTGTCGCCGCTCAACCGGCGGAACTCGGCCGCCGCCTCGCGCGTGGCCTCCTCGAGCTTCGAGCGTGCTTTGTCGACGAGGGCCAGCCGAGCCGCGATGTCCCGGTCCTGGCGCTGCGCCGGAGCGACCTGCAGCGGGATGCTCACGCCGACGGACACCATGTCCGAGAAACCGGTGCGCTGGCTGTAGGCGACTTCCCAAGTCCAGTTCGACGTGCGCTCGGACGCCGTGGCCTCCGCGACGCGGCGGTTCACCTCGATGTCACGGCCGAGGGCGACGAGCGTCGGATGCGAGGCGAGGTACTGTGCTTCGGAGGGAGGCTCGAGACGCCCGGGCGACGACAGTTCGGTGACCTCGTCGCCCACCCAGCGCCTCAGTTCGGTCATCGCTGCGGCGTGCTGCTGTCGCGCCTCGTCCGTCGCATCCTCGGCGAGCCCGCGGGCGGTGGTCAGGGCAAGCGTCTCCGTCGCGAACCCGGGGCCCGCGGACATTCGGGCACGCGCCACCTCGAGCTCCTCCCGAAGATTGCGCTCGCTCCGTTCGGCGATGTCGAGCGCGGCTTGGGCGAACCATGCGTCGAGAAAGGCGAGTGCCGTCTGCAGACGCGTGTCGGCCTCGACGCTGCGGGCCTGCACCGATTCGCGCTCGACGCTCGCGAGGGCGGCCGCTTCCCGCGCCGCGCGCTTGTCTCGGGACAGCCATTCCTGGCTGATGCCGACGCGCTTCATGGTCATGAAGTCGGCACTGGGGTTGAAGCGGTCCGGCCCGGTGACCGGCAGGTTCTCGACGCCGATGCGGAACATTGGGTCGGGCAGCCGGCCAGCGGCCCGGGCGGTCTCGGTCGCGCTCGTGGCACCGGCGCGTGCCGCGGCGGCGGCTTCGGACCGCCGACTCGCAAGCTCGAGCGCATGTTGAAGGGTCAGGGGCTGGCTCGCAGCCAGCACCGGCAGGAGCGCGGCAACCACGACGGCTGCACGCAGGGCAAGGATGGACATGGACACTCCGCAGACGAACGGAACACACCCGAGCGCGCGGACGCGCTCGCATCGTTCAATCGGCGAAGGTCAGACTCGCAGCCGGAGGGTCGACAGGAACAGCGCGGCGGGAGGCGGGCGCGGCTCGACGAGCGGCGCCGCGGCGGTCGGATGGCCGCCGGGCTCGTTCACGAGCACGGGCAGGATGACTAGGTGGATGACGGCCGGCAGCGTCAGGGGCGGAAAGCCCGACGCTTCCAGCGACTGTGGACTGCCCATGACGTGCTGGTGGCACATCGCCGGTTGGGCTTCGTCCATGCCGTTGCAGGGTTCGCCCGCCGCCATGCGTTCGAGCATGGCCTGCTTCACCGCCTCCGCCTGCGCTTCGACGGGGCACACGTAGTTCGCCATCGCCCACTGCGACAGCAGCAGAGAAGCCACCAGTGCCAGGGTGGTCGTCAGACGGTGGATGCGGCGCCGGGACATTTCGGAGAAGTCTACCGGACGGGCAGAGGGGCATGCAGGTTTCCCACCGTGGCTTACGAACACTCAAGTTCAAGGTACCTGAGCGCTCGAGGCCGCGGTCATGAAAGCGCCTTTCCGGCTGATTTCCGGGCCGATTCATCCAGGGGCGCGCGGCGAACGCTGCCGTACCTCAGCAGCCGCATGCCGTTGAACACGACGAGAAGGCTCGTTCCAACATCGGCGAACACGGCCATCCAGAGCGTCGCGTGTCCCGTCAACGTCAGCGCGAGGAACACCGCCTTGAGGCCGATGGCCAGCACGATGTTCTGCCACAGCACGGCCCGGGTAGCCCGGGACAGTCGGACGAACTCGGCGAGCTTGCGCGGGTCGTCGTCCATCAGCGCGACGTCCGCGGTCTCGATGGCAGTGTCGGTGCCGGCGGCGGCCATCGCGAAGCCGATGTCGGCCTTCGCGAGCGCCGGTGCATCGTTGATGCCATCTCCGACCATGCCGATGCGAGCGCCGTCGGCCTGCGCCTGCGAGACCACCGCGAGCTTGTCCTCGGGGAGCAGCTCAGCTCGGACGTCGTCGATGCCGACCTGCCGCGCGATGGCCTCGGCCGTGTGACGGTTGTCACCGGTGAGAATCATCGGCCTGACGCCGAGCGCCTTCAGCGCCTGCACGGCCTCGACGCTCTCTGGCCGCAGCGTGTCGGCGACCGCGAAGAGTGCGAGTGGTCGTAGGCCCTCAATCAGCACGACTGCCGTCTGGCCCTTCTCCTCGAGCGCGCGCAGCCGAGCCTCGAAGCCGGGCGAGCAGGCTCCCGTCTCCTCGACCATGCGGTGGTTGCCGAGCCGGACCTGCATGCCGTCGATGCGACCGGCCACGCCGCGGCCCTTGACCGCGCCGAACGCCTCGACCGCAGGCAGCGTGTCCGTGCCTGCGAAGTGCGCGGCGATGGCTCGCGACACGGGATGGTCGCTGCGCGACGCGAGCGCCGCGGCCAGGAGCAGCTTCGATGCGTCGGCGCCGTCGAGCGCGACGACCTCGGTCACCGCGGGACGCCCGTGGGTCAGCGTCCCGGTCTTGTCGAGCGCCATCGCGGTCAGGTCGTGTCCGCGCTCCAGGAACAGTCCGCCCTTGACCAGGATGCCGCGGCGCGCGGCCGCGGTCAGGCCCGATACGACCGTCACCGGCGTCGAGATGACCAGTGCGCACGGGCAGGCGACCACGAGCATTACCAGCGCTCGATAGAGCCAGTCGAGCCAGCCGCCGCCCGTCACCAGCGGCGGCACGAGCGCGACCGCGACGGCGACGGCGACGACCGCCGGCGTGTACCACGCCGAGAACCGGTCGACGAAGCGCTGCGTGGGCGCCTGCGTGGCCTGCGCCTCCTGCACCGCACGCACGATACGCGCGAGCGTCGAGCCGTCCGCGGTCGCGGTGGTCTCGTACTCGAACTCGCCGTCCTCGTTGATGCTGCCCGCGAAAAGGGCATCGCCCGGCGCCTTCTCCACGGGCACGCTCTCGCCGGTGATAGGCGCCTGGTCGACGGTGGCGTGCCCTGAAAGGACATGCCCGTCCAGCGGAACGCGCTCGCCGGGTCGCACTCGTACGCGTGCACCGACCGGGACTGCCGCGACCGGCTGCACGCTCCAGCCGTCCGCTCCGTGAACCGCCGCGGTCTCAGGCGCCATCGCCATCAGGCCCTCGACCGCCCGGCGCGCCCGCGCGAGCGAGCGTGCCTCGATGGCCTCGGCGAGCGCGAAGAGCACCATCACCATCGCCGCCTCGGGCCACTGCCCGATGAGCACGGCGCCGGTGACTGCGATGGACATCAGCGCATTAATGTTCAGCGTGCGCTGGCGCAAGGCGACCCAGCCCTTTCGGTAGGTTGACAGTCCGGTGAGGCCGATGGCGGCCAGGGCGAGCGCAAGCGCCGGCCACGCGGTGTCGCCGACCGAGAACGCGACCAGCTCGGCTGCGATGGCTGCGGCGCCGCCCGCAAGGAGGCGTGCGTTGTCGGTCAGCCATCCACTTGCGGGCTCCGGCTCGATGGACGGTTTCGGTTCGCCGGAGGGGTTGACGACCTCTCCGCCCATGTCGACGTCGTCGAGCGCGGCAAGAAGCTTCGCACGCGCGCCCGCCACGTGCGTGACCGTGAGTAGCCGGGCGAGGAGGTCGAAGCGTACGTCGAGGACCGTCGGTTCGGAGGCGAGCCGCTTGCGGATGAGCGTCTCTTCGGTCGGGCAGTCCATCCTGTCGATGCGTACTGCGGTCGACTCGGTGCGGTCGGTGTTCGCCGCGGTAAAGTTGTCTTTCTGGGGTCGAGTGTTCATGTCCATGGACAGATTTCAAACCCTGTAGCGACTACGGAGTCAAGCGGCGGCGGAATCGAGCCCACGCCCCGTCGAGCTCACTTCAGCACGAACCGCACGTTCGCAGGCTTGCGACCCGGCAACGTGACTGCCGCGACCACCTTGGTGCCGGGACCGAGCTTAAACGCGCCCTGCGCTTCCAATCGGTCGCTGCCGGTCGGGGCAAGCACCGCCTCGGAGCGCTCCGTCCCGACGAGCAGCGTGACCTTCGCGGAGGCGCCTTGGGTCGGCAGCGGCTTGCCGTGGTCGCGCACATGCAACGTGAGCCGGTCGGACCGCGCGACGAGCTCGAAGTCGAGGTCGTTCGCCTCGGCGACGACGCCTCCATGCTTGGGGGAGTGGTCATGGCCTCCGGCGGCATGCGCGGTACCGGTCGCGCAGACGAACAGCGCGGCGCCCAACCCGCCCGTGACGACGGACACGGTGAGCAGGGATGCGAAGGCGGCGGCGACAAATCGGACATTCATGTTGAACTCCACAAGTGGGGGCAGAGAGGGGTCAGTAAGCGTCGGCGCTACGGTCGCCGAGGAGTCGCTCGGATGGCTTTCGACCGAATAGCCAGAACATGGCAGGCGTGAGGAAGGTGTCCAGGAGCGTCGAGCTGATGAGCCCTGAGAAGATGACGACGGCCACCGGGTGCAGGATTTCGGTACCGGGACGCTCGGCTTCGAAGAGCAGCGGCGCCAGGGCGAACGCGGTCACGAGTGCCGTCATCAGCACCGGACTGAGCCGCTCGAGCGAGCCGCGAAGAATCATCGCGCGGTCGAAGCGCTCGCCTTCCAGGCGCATCAGGTTCAGGTAGTGGCTGACCTTCAGGATGCCGTTGCGCACCGAGATGCCGGCGAGCGTGATGAAGCCGATGAGGGCGGCTACCGACAGTGGCTGGCCGGATAGCCACAGCCCGAAGACCGCACCCACCAGAGCGAGCGGGATGTTGGCCATCACCAAGAGCGACAGCGTCGTCGACTTGTACCGGCTGTAGAGCACCACGAACATCAGCAGCGCCGACGCGATGGAGAGCAGACCGACCAGCCGCGAGGCTTCCTCCTGTGCCTGGAACTGACCGCCCAGCGTGACGAAATAGCCCTCTGGCAGCTTCGCCTGCGCGACCGCCTGACGGATGTCGGCGACGACGGCGGACATCGCGCGTCCCTGCACGTTGCCCGACAGCACGATGCGGCGCCTGCCGTCGTCGCGGCTCACCTGGTTCGGGCCGTCGCTGTCCTCGATGCTCGCGACCCGCGACAGCGGCACGCGTCCATTGGGGGTCTCGAGGAGCAGCCGACCGAGACCCTCCGGCGAGCGGGCGCTCTCCGGAAGCCGTACGAGCAATGCGAATCGCCGGTTGCCCTCGACGATTTGCGCGACGCGTTCGCCTTCGACCAGGCTTTGCAGCGTGGCCAGTATCTGGGTGGTCGGCACGCCTAGCTGCGCGGCCGCGTCGTAGTCAACGCGCACCTTTACCTGGGGCGCGAGCACCTGCTTCTCGACCTCCAGGTCCACCAGCCCTCGAATCGGAGCGAGCCGGGCTCGCAACGCTTCCGCCTCGCCCCTTAGGGTGTCGAGGTCGTCGCCGAATATCTTGATGGCAATCTGCGACCGCACGCCGGACAGCATGTGGTCGATGCGGTGCGAAATGGGCTGGCCGATGGCAATCGCAGCGGGAAGGTTCACAAGCCGTGCGCGGATGTCCGCCCGTATCTCGTCCATCGAGCGGCTGAGCTTCTCGGCAGGCAGGAGTCCGACGTCAAGCTCGCTCACGTGTACGCCCTCGGCATGTTCGTCGAGCTCGGCCCGGCCGCTTCGGCGGCCGACATGAGTGACCTCGGGCACCTTGCGGACGGCGACCTCGGCCTGTCGGGCGATGTCGGCTGACTCGGTGAGCGTCACACCGGGATTGAGCCGCAGACCGACGAGCAGCGTGCCTTCGTTGAAGGGCGGCAGGAAGGTGGTCGGAAAGAACGGCACGGCCACGGCGGCGATTACGACTGCCATCGTGCCTGCACCAAGTGCCGCCTTCGGCCAGGCGAGCACGCGCTCGAGCAGTGTCCGGTACGCACGCTTGAGCGCCACGAGAAACCGCGTGTCGCCGTGGCCGAGCGATTTCATGCCCGGCAGCAGCAGCGATGCCAGCACGGGGGTGACCGTCAGCGACACCAGCAGCGACGCGAGCGTCGAGACGATGAACGCGATGCCCAACGGCACGAAGAGCCGTCCCTCGATGCCCGGCAGGGCGAAGAGCGGCAGGAAGACCAGGACGATGATGACGGTCGCGTACAGGATGGCCGAGCGCACCTCCATGGACGCCTTCTTCACGACGTCGAGAACGTCGAAGTCACCCTGCGGGTTCGATTCCCTCGCCATCCGAAGCCGGCGCATCACGTTCTCGACGTCGACCACCGCATCGTCGACCAGCCCGCCGATGGCGATGGCGAGCCCGCCCAGGGTCATCGTGTTGATGGACAGCCCGAAGTAGTGGAACACCAGGACGGTGACGAGGATGGACACCGGAATCGCGACCAGAGCGATGACCGTGGGGCGCAGTGTGCCGAGGAACACGAAGAGCACGACCGCGACGAACACCGATGCGCCGACGAGCTTGCCCTCCAGGGTGTCGATGGACGCCTCGATGAAGCTTGCCTGCCTGAACGTGACGCGAGGTGCGTCCATGCCCGCGGGCAGCGACTTCTTCAGGTCCCCGAGCGCCGCCTCAATGGACCGCGTCAGCGAGACGGTGTCGGCGGTCGGCTGCTTCTGGATGCCGAGAATGACCGCAGGACGCCCTTCGAAGCCGGCGTCGCCCCGACGCACCGCCGGTGCGAAGTCGACCTCGGCAATCTGGCGCAGTCTCACCGTCTGGCCGTTCTTCGCGGCCAGCGCGAGGTTGCGCAGGTCCTCGAGGCGCGACGTGCGACCCAGGTTGCGGATGAGGTACTCGCGGCCGTTGAGCTCCAGGAATCCGCCGGACGAGTTGGATGAGAAGCCGCGCAGCGCCGATTCGAGCTGCTGCATCGAGATGCCCAGCTCGCCCATGCGGACCGTGTTCGGCTGCACCTGGTACTGGCGGACCTGTCCGCCGATGGGAATGACCTGGGCGACCCCGGGGATGGCCAGCAGGCGCGGGCGAAGCACCCAGTCCGCGTACTCGCGAACGGCCATGGGGTCGGTCCTGGAGGCGTCGATGGGCAGTGCCACCTGCAGGATTTCACCCATGATGGAGCTCACCGGGCCCATCCGCGGCTGGACCGCTTCGGGCAGCACGCCCTCGAGCGTCGCGAGCCGCTCGGCGACGACCTGCCGGGCGCGATAGATTTCGGTGCTCCAGCCGAAGCTCACGTAGACGAACGACAGGCCCGCGCTCGACACGGAACGGATGCTCTCGACGCCGGGCAAGCCGTTGAGCGCCGTCTCGAGCGGGAATGTGATGAGCTGTTCGACCTCCTCGGTGGCCATGCCGCCGGCCTCGGTCATGACGGTCACAGTCGGTCGGTTGAGGTCCGGGAACACGTCGACCGGCGTGCGCGTGAGCGTGAACGCGCCGTACCCCATCAGCACCGCGCCCAGCATCAGCACCAGCAGCCGATTGGCGAGGCTCGATTCGAGAAGCCATCGGAACATCGTTCGGCTCCTCAGCGGACCTGGTTGACGAGGGTGGCGCCGCGGGTCACCACGCGCTCGCCCGGCTGCAGGCCGCCGACCACGGCGACCTGCGTGCCGTCCAGGGGCTCGGTCGTCACCACGCGGGGCTCGAAGCGTTCCGTGCGCGCCTTGACCCACACGATGGTTTGGTTCGACGGATTCCTGACCAGCGAACCTGCCGGCACGGGGATACCCTCGACCCGGGACTTCGACTGAACGTAGACGCGGACGGGCTGGCCGACCGCAAGCTCGCGCAGCGCGCTGCCGTCCGCGGCGAAGCTCATCGGCAGGGCCTGCTCGCGCAGGGTGCGTGCCGCACCGAGGAACGTCAGCGGCACTCTCCTGTCGCCGACTGCGAGGCTTGCGCCCTCGACGTCCGAGGCGAGAGCCGGGTCGTAGGCGACTGCCTCGATGCGCAGCCGCATCGGGTCGACGACCTCGAAGACGAGTTCGCGTGCATCGACGAGCTGGCCCGCGACCGCGTTGGCGCTGGCGATGACGCCCGAGACGGGCGCGACGAGGGACTCGCGGTTGCTGAGCCCGGCGCCGAGCGCCGCGATGCGCTCGGTCAGGCTCGCGACGTCGGCCTCGGCCGCTTCGAGGTCGCGTCGCGCGACGGTATCCTCGAGTTGGCGCAGCCGTGCGAGGCGCCGCTCAGCGAGGGATTTCGCGCTGCGCAGGTCCGCCAGCTGGGCGACCTGGTTGGAACGCTCGATGGAACCTGACGTGGGCATGACGTAGGCCAGCACCTCGCCCTTGCGGACGGACTGTCCGATGCTCGGGAGTCCCTTGGGACCGGCCTCCAGTCGACCGGGAATCGAAGACTGGACGCGTCCGCCCGCGTTCGGGTCCATCATGACCCGACCTGCGAGCTCCGCGGTTCGGGGAAGGGCTTCGCGCTGGACGCGCACCGTGCGGACGTCGAGCTGGCGCTGTGCCGGCTTGGGCAGAAAGACGCTGCCGTCGGGCAGCCGCTTGGGGGCGTTGCTCGGGGCGGCGGCCGTCGGTTCGTCGTGGTCGTGCCCCGGACCCGCGTAGAGGGGGACGGACAGGAGCAGGCCCGCAGCGAGGACAGCAAGACCCGGCAGTGACGGGAGAAGGCGCTTCATCGTGCGGCTCCTTCGCGGCGACCAGCCAGCGCACGGTGTGCTCCCCACCCAATGACCGCGAGAAGCGCGACCGCGCCGACACCGAGACCTGCCGCCGAGACGATGCTGCGGGCGCTCCAGGCATCGGACGCTTCCTCCCCGTGGTCATCCGCGTGGATGTCGAGTTCTCCGGCCAGCAGGTCGGATTCGGCGCCCACGGCAACGACAGCGGTCACCGGTGTGACGCCCGGTGCGGGGGCCTCGTTCAGCTCGGCCTCGAACACCCCGTCCCCCTTGTCGGCCAGCTGCAGCTTCACGCTGCCAAACTCGACCTCCAGCTTGGCGTTGGGAACCGGGCTGTTGTCGTCGGCGCGGTCGAGATATAGCGTGAGGCGCTTTCCGTCGAGGATGCCCACGAGCTCGAATGCATCGGAAACCGCCTCGAATCGAGGCGATGCGGAGCCGCTCGACGCCTGAGGCGCGTCATCGTGGTCGTGTCCGGGGCCGGCGGTAACTGGTCCCGAGAGCGATGCGGCGAGCAAGGCGCCGGTCAGTCGCGCTGAGAATGCGTGGTGCTTCATGAGGGTCGTCCTCGGGTTCATTCGGGTAGGAGGCCCAGGGCCTGGCGCAGTGCGGACACCGCGGTCGCGACCGCAACGCGGGCTCGCGCCGCCTGGCGCTCGGCCTCGACGGCCTCGAGCTCGACGCGCAGCCGCGTGGGCAGGTCGGATTCGCCGAGGCGGAAGGACCTCTCGAAGAAGCCGCGAACCTCCCGGGCGAGCGCGGCGCGCCGCTCTGCAGCGGTCAACTGCTCGCGAACCGACTGAAGGCGCGAGCGCGAGCCCTCGATGTCGGCTAGGACCCGCGAGCGTTCGAGGCCGAGCTGCGCGGACAGCTCGTCCGCATCGGCGCGCGCGGATGCGATACGGGCCTGCGCACGCGGACCGGCGCCGAACGGTACGCGGACGCCCAGGACGATGCTGTTGTTGTAGGACTCGCCGGATGAGCCACGCTCGGCGACCGTGGCGACGACGACCTCCGGATTGGCGCGTTGCTGCGCGGCGGCGAGGTCGGCCACCCGCCGGCTCTGCTCGCTCAGCACCGCGAGTTCGGCAAGCGCCGGATGGGTGCCCTCCAGGGTCACCGACGCAGACGCGTCAGCGGGCTCGGGCTCGCTGCGCAGGGCCGGTTGCGGTGTTGCACTGTCGAGACGCGTGCCGACGAGTGCGGCCAGGGCTTGGCGCGCGGAAGCACGGGCCGCCGCGGCATCGGCCAGGGCGACTTCGGCTTGAGCCACCGTGCCTTCGGCCTGGAACAGGTCGGCGCGAGACAGCTCCCCGGCCCGATGCCGCTTAAGGACGTCGGCGTTCAGGCGGCGGGCGCTCTCCAGACGGTCGACGGCCAACGCATGTTCGACCTCGGCGCGCTGCCAGCCCCACCACGCGTCTCGTATCGCCGCGGAGAGCCTTAGTCGGGCCGCCACCACCCGCGCGTCGACCGCCGACAGCTGCGCGTCGGCGAGCCGGGCCGCTCGTTCGCGCTCACCCGGCAGCCACAGCGGTGCCGAGACGCCGATGTCGTACTCGCGTTCGCCCGAGTTCGAGCCGACGCGGTCTGTGCGGGCGGTGACGCCCGCCGTGGGTGGGCCTGCCGTCCAGCTCGCTGCTGCACGCTGCGCCGCCAGTGCGGCATCCAATCGCGACGCGCGCGAGGCTGCCGGCGGCTGAAGGGCCCAGGCCGTCTCGAACGCACTCGCGAGCGAGAGCGGTACCGACGCTGTCGGCTGCGGCTGGCTCCAAGAGGCAGGGCTGTTGAACAGGGCACCCGCGGTCGCCAGTATTCCAACGACCGCGCGCGCCCGAAGGGCACGGAACATCCGACTCTCCGGTGGTGGACCACGAAGGACAGTCGGCGAGGGGCGTGTTCGCTATGCGCGCGCGGATGCTAAGCCTACAGCGGAGGCTAAGGTCGCACGCGCCGCAACGGAAGTGGGGCCTGCCCGGGCCCGCCTCGCCGACTCAGGCGAGTGCGGACCAGTTGGGTCGCTCGATGAGCGACACGGGCGGCGGAGGGGCGGCGGGCAACGCGAGGACGAATTGCTCGCGGATAGGAGGAAGCGAGCCGATGGACGGTGCGTCGAGCATGACAGCCGGGGCCGCCATGTGACATGCCGCACAGTCCACATCGACCCCAGACAGCAGACCGTCCGTGGTATCGGGCGATTCGGCGCCCACCTGGCCCCTGAGCTTCGAGCCGTGGTCGTGCTCGTGGTGCCCGAAATGCGTTATCGCGGCATCGCGCTCGTGCTGGCAATACGGGGCCGCAAGCGTCCAGGAGGCCTGGAACGCCACGACGAAGACCAGCGCGAGAAAGACTAGCTTGCGCATACAAACGTGAAAATAGCACAGCTCTGGTGCCCTGACGCTCGACGAGGTCATCGCTTTGTACCGGCGGCGTGCTCCTCAGAGAGCATAGGAAGGGCGGTGCGCTGACCCCCCGTGCGGGCACGTATCGATTCCACGTTGCGGTTCATCAGGTGCCGCACCAGGTTCACGTACAGCCATCGCTTCGGACCGCGCAGGTTCGTACCGTGGCGCGCGTAGAAGTCGTCGGGCGTGTTGTAGAGGCCGAAGTCGTGATTGATGCCGTCGCGCTGGATGTAGGTGTCTTCGCCTACCCAGTCGACCGGAGGTGTATGCAGGTCGGGGGTCGCTGCGCCGAAGCCGCAGAACGGCCCGGATTGGTCGATGAACCGCTGCTGCAGGGCCGACAGGTAAGGCTTGTCCAGGATGAAGCCCTCGAGGTTCACCCAGCGTCCTTCGAAACTCACCTCGACCCAGCTGTGGATGATGCTTCGCGGCGCCAGGCGATACCACAGCCCGGTGACGGCCCCCTTCTGCAGCGCCTTGTCGATGGTGAAGCCATGGAACCGGCAAGGCACGCCCGCAGCGCGCAACAGGGCCATCAGCAGGGTGCTCTTCGTGTTGCACTGTCCGATGCCGTCGGCGAGCACGTCCGAGGCGGGCAGGTCGTCCGACGCGTTGTAGCCGAAGCGGATGTCGTCCCTGACGAACGCGTAGACGGCGCCGATGCGCTCGAACAGCGGCAGTCGAGACCAGCCCCGCTCGGCTACGAGTCGGCCGATGTCGGGGTGCCCGAAGTCGAGAAGTCGGGACGGGGCGGTCAGGCGGGCAAGGTCTTCGGTGGTCATGGCGCAGGGCGCGGCGGTCCGCGGGCTGGAGTTGCGGAAGTCATCATTGCAAACCCTGTAGCAGCTCCAGAGTCAAGCGGCTATCATGCACCTTGTCGGAGGCAGCCATGCACATCGGTGAACTGGCCCGTCGCACGGGCATCCAGGTCGAGACCATCCGCTTCTACGAGCGGGAGGGACTGCTGCCCGAGCCGGCGCGGTCGGACGGCAACTACCGTGTCTACGGACCCGGGCACTTCGAGCAGCTGCAGTTCATCCGCCACTGCCGCAGCCTCGACATGTCGCTCGACGAGGTGCGCGCGCTGCTCAGGCTGAAGAACTCGCCTGGCGAGGATTGCGGAGACGTCAATGCGCTGCTCGACGAACATCTGGGCCACGTCACGCGGCGCATCAAGGAGCTCAAGGGACTCGAGCGCGAGCTGAAGGCGCTGCGTGCCCGATGCGCGTCCGAGTCGGACGCCGCGCACTGCGGCATCTTGTCCGAATTGGCGTCCGCGCCCCTCGGCAAGAAGGCCGGAGAAGCCGTCACGCGCAACGGCCCCCCGCGCGGTGTTCACATACGCCGACACTCTTGAGCCGCGTTGTTTGTTCCTTCGTCGTGGGCTGCAGCCCAATTCATGCGAAGTAGAGCGAAACGCCGTAGTGGCGACCGACCCGGGGAGCCTGGACGTCGCGAGTCCGCCATCTGCGGCCTTGACATCCGTCACATCCGACCGACTTACGGCGGTTGCGAGGCCTGCATTGCAGGCGTAGATTAAGGATGTCCCCCGGTGTATCGGGGCAACGCGGAGAAGACCGTAGCGCTTTCACCTGACTACATCTTGCTTTGTCGCTGCCCGCTTCGGCGGGTCTAGCTCGCGACTCGCGAGCTATGGAAGGGCTGACCTCGCGTCGGCCCTTCTGCATTTTTCGTGGTAGCGGGACGTTTCAGCGGGCCCGAACGCGCCTACCTTCCTGCCCTGCTCCGTCGAGCCATTCGGCCAGGCGTTGCCGGACATACGGCGCGGAGAGGCCAGTCCTCGAATCGCAGACGAGCAGACGCCTGCCGCGAATGCGCGAGAACTCTTCCGGGGCGTCGTCGATGGCGATGTACTCGCGAACCTGCGGTACCAGGCGAAGGTACTCGCGAATTGAGCGCTCTCTCGGTCCCGGCGGTACGGCACCCAGATAGCGCCCTGCGAGCTCATGCATGAACCCGCGCAGTTCCTCCGGCGTGTGCATGTGGCGCCATGACGAGGGCACGACAACGTAAACGTCCGGGTGCGGCGCAATGAGCTTAGCGAGGACAGGCACCCACTGGAAGAACTGCTCTTCCTCGAGGTCGCCACGCGCTTCGTGCAAGACACTATCGAAGTCCAGAAAGATGAGCCGCATCGTGTTCGTCACGGACACTGCCTGAGCAGTCTGGGTGGAATGGCGGCCATCGGCGAATCACCGACTTTCTTGAGCTCTGTCCTCACCGACGAACCTCAGAACGCTCTCCATGCGTCCAAGGGCAGGCCTTCCGCCTCGATGGTCGCGTTGTGGGCGGTAACGAAGTCTGCGTGCTCAAGGCTCCAGCTGCGCTCAATCTCCCGGCGGAAGGCGTTAGACAGGCGCGATGAGCTTCGATTCGGCTCGCAAGAACTGGAGGCGTCGGGTATCCCATCGTCGTCTTGGTGTTGCACGGATTCCTCCTGTTCGGGCAAGGGTTGTCAGCTGGCTGGAAGCGAACCCACAAACGGTGGGTGCGCCGCCATGCGATGTGGCGAAAAGTGTTGCTGCTGAACTCATGGCGTATGGGTGTACTTCACGATAATCCGAAGCAGCGCTTCGTCTGGGACGCTCTCGAGGGTCAGCCAGGTCGCACAATGCTCGGCCGAATACGCAAGCCAGACGAGTTCCGCGTCGGCCCGGGGTAGGGCGTATTCAGCGTCGGAGGCGACACCCACGATGCGGTCGACATCGCGCTCGACTTCTGCAGCTGTCGTCCGGTCGGGCCGCCATGCTGAGATGGCCTCGGGCGCCCATCTGCGGCGCTTCATTTACCCAAGCCTTCATGACGTGCTGGAGGCTGCTTCAAGGGCGGGGCAGCGGGCCTGCGGACACGCCGTCGGCCCGGGCGCCGCTCGGCAAGATGCAGGGCGAACGCGGCGGGCAGCCGATACATGCAGAACTGCAGCGGCTTGCGATTCATGTAGCGGCGGGCCCGCGACAAGCAGAGCAGGAACGGGGACGGCGCCTTCGCGCGCTCCAGGGCTGCTGCGGACGCGGTCATGGAGCAGCCGCCTCCCCGGAAGCGGGTTTGAAGGGGATGAGCCCTAGTTCTCGGGCGACCGAACGAGGGAGAGACACCGTCAGCAAGGCCCCGCCGCCTTCGAGCGTCTGTAGCTCCGCCTGAACCCCTTGGAGCAGGAGGTAGACGGGAGGCTCGGCGCCATCCGCGGCGGTCATCACCTCGACCGCGTCTTCGAACAAGTGGAATCCGGGCGTCCCTTCGGTCGGGCTGCTCGAACGGATTGTCACCCTAGTGCTCACGCGCATCTCCTGGTCGTGGCGCCAGACCTCAGCCGAACCTGCTGCGTCGCGGCGCGTTTGGTTTGCGCGTCCCGGTCGTAGCCCGGCTACGACTGCGTCATCTGCTTCCCGGGCAAGCCTGATGAGCTCCACGTGGTCTTCCGCGGTATCGGGAGTAGCAGGGCCGCTCGCGAGCCCGTTTTCAAATAGCAGCCGAAGTCTGCGCCGTTCGCGGGCCACTTCGTGAGAGCAAGGCGGGTAGTTTCGCATGCGCGAGAGTCTTCCACGACCGCGAGCTCGCGGGAATATCGGAGAACGTGTTCTCCGATGCCAATAGTGGAAAGCAGTTCCGAGGGTCGAGCCAACCAGCCTAGCCTCGGTCCTCGCCTCGAATTGCGTCGAGGCGCTTGGCGACCTCGCGTTTCCCCACGCCGCGCAATTCTGCGATTGCGGGCAGGTATTTCTCTCTGGGCTTGTTTGCGCCGCGTTCCCACCCTGCGATGGCCTGGCTGGTCGCGCCAACAAGCCGCCCGAAGTCGTCTGCGGAAAGTCCGAGCCGCTTCCTGTTCGAAGCCAGCCCTTTCGCGCTGAAGCGGAACTTGGCATCGGGCGCCACGTGCGAGCCTTCTGACGAGGCGGTCGTGGCAAGACGAGCGCGCGAAGTCTTATTGACCGGAGCCTCGAGCTCACGGAGCTTCTTCTTCGTCGCCTGCAAATCGACTCGAAGGGCCGCAACGGTCTTTCGGAGCGACTCCGTTTCCGCCCGTACTTCTTTGCGAGCAAGGCGGGTGATTTCGGCTTTCAGGGTGGCAGCGAGATTTGGCATGGCGGCATTGTGCAGCAGCCTAAGCGCTGGCGGTAGCTAGCGCGATTTCTGTGTTGGGCGACCCGCCCAGCGTCGCTTCCGCTCTGAAAGCGAACATTTCACGTGGAACCGAGCAGCCTCTCACGCACATAAACAGGGTGACTAGACCGTCAGCGAAGTGATTTTCGCCAGGTCGCGACCCCGCTCTGCCTCAACACAGCGCTACTTGTCCTCATCCCTCCCTTGAACTTCGGTGGCCCCGAATGGTGAGGGAACAAATGAGTGACATTACAAGTGGCTACGCTCTTCGAGGTGTTCTAGAGCCGTTGTCTTTGAAAGCTTCGCAAGACAGCGAAATCGCGTCCCGGCGTGTCCGGAGACGGGGCTTGGAACCCACCAAACGCACATACACCGCTCTCATCGAACGAGAGGAGAAGCGGGCAGCCTACGAGAGCTCGTCGAAGCAGACGCTCATCAACCGCAAGACCTCGTTGAGAGCGTTCCTCGCGTTCCTGCGACTCGAAGAGTCGGATGTCGTTGGCCAGGAGATGCGCGCGGACTTCGAGGAGAAGCTCGAGGCGTTCCGGCAGTCCATGGCCGCAGAGGGCCGCTCGAAGTCGGTCGTCATCACCTACACCTCCGCCGTGCGCCACTGGAGGCGTGCGGTCCTCGCCTGGGACTGCGAGTACGCCGCATCTACGGATAGCGTTCAGCCCTTCACCGCTGCGCTGCGTAGCGCCATGGGAAAGCACCCGGTGCGCCGAGTCGCCGAGCAAGCCGGGGTGCCCTTTGACGCCCTCTATGGCTGGACGAAGGGGAAGATGCCGAAGAGGCGCACGCTGCTTCCCGCGATTCACCGGCTGGAGTACTTCTTCGGGCTGAAGCGCGGGGCCCTGGTGGACCTCCTGCAAGCGAAGACGCCAGCGGGTGAGCAGCAGGTCGGGCAGGCTCAGCGCCTTCCGTATCGCGATAGGCTCCGGCGGACGAGCTCCGACTTCTACGTCCTGCACCCGAAGGAGACGTCGCCGATTCGCACCCAGTGGGCGGCGTTCATGGACTACAAGACTGCGGTGCGCCCCGGTCGGCTTAAGCGCACGCGGCGGGGCCAGTGGACCATTGCCACCCGCAACATGCGGCCGGGTCGGCCGGGTCAGTGGTGGCGGCTTCTGAGGGGCCAGGAGGTGCCGACGGCACACGTCGCCTGGTCTCAGGTCTCGGCGTACCTGGGATGGCTGTGCATGGACCCGGCACGAGGCGGTGTCGGACTGACTGAGGACGACGTCCAGACGCTCGCCTGGCTGGCTGTGCCGGACCACATGGAGCGCTACGTGAAGTGGCGGCAGGAGAGGGCGGATGGGGATGTGTCGGGATTCATGTTCACGTACTTCGCCCTCGTCGCCAGCCTTACCCGTCCCGGCGAGGGGTACCTCCGACAGCAGGAGCAGTTTCAGGAGACGCTCCCGCAGGCGTATCGGGCCCAGCCGTGGGACGACCTGTGCCACAGCGCCTTCGAGATGTCGAACGACCTGCGACGGCACTACGACAAGGAGCGGGTTGTCTCCCGAGACCCGTTCGCGCCGATTCAGCACATCCTGGACATGGAGCGGCCGCTGGACGCCGTCGTCGACATGTTCGCCCGGATGAAGGCGGACCGGCCCGTGGGCGGCGGCATGCCCGAGGCCATCTGGGCCCGAGACATTGCGCTGCTGAAGCTCCTCATCTCGAACCCGCTTCGCCGGAAGAACGTGGCGCAGCTGACGTGGAAGGCGGACAACACGGGCGAGCTCTACCAGCGGGCGGACAGCTCCTGGTGGATTCGCATCGAGAGCAAGCACTTCAAGAACGCCCGTGGCGCGGCTCGCGACCAGAAGTACGACTCGCCCGTCCAGCAGATGGCGTGGAAGGACCTCGAGCGGTACCTGAAGGACTTTCGGCCGATGCTGATTACCAGCCCGACGGAGTACGTGTTCCTACCTTCGCCGAAGGGCGAGCCGCAGCCGCATCGGCCCTGGGAGGAGTTGGCGGAGCGCGTCTTCAGCAACACGAAGCGCTACCTGTGGCGCTGTCCGGGTATCGGCCCGCATGCGTTCCGGCACCTGGTCGCGACCGCGCTGCTCAAAGCCAGCGGCAACGACTTCAAGACCGCGGCGATGCTCCTGAACGACCGGATGTCCACGGTCGAGAAGTACTACGGCCGCGTGACCCACGGGGACGCGGCCGCGAAGATGGCGGAGGTGCTGAAGGAGTCGCTGGAACGGATGTGACGAAGCTCCCTAATCTGCACTCGTGCGCGACAGTCCGGAGGAAAAGCGAGCCAAGAGTTCCTTGGTAAGCCTTTAGAGGCGATTCGCTTGAGCGATTCCGCGATTCGTGCCCTCGGCAGAGGCCCGAACACGCAGGACTTGTCGAATCACGATACGGCCCGCAATGCCACGGCGTCAGGAGCGTGCGCTACCAGTGCCTGCGCCGCGGTCATGGCCGCCACTACCTCTGCCTCGTCCCAAGAACGAAAAAAGCGCGTCGGCTTGCCGCCGACGCGCCCCAAGGACGACCCGGAAGGGTTACTGACGAGGGAACGCCGCGGTGGGCGGGGTGAAGTCAGCGGTGTAGCGGGCCACGCCTGACGTCCAGCGCAGTTCGTCCACGGCGCCCTTGAACCAGCCGTTGCCGTTGGCATAGCGGCCGATGACGATGGAACCGCCACCGCCGTTGCTCTGGGAGCCGGCCGCAAACGAGCCCTTGAGGACACCGTTCACGAAGAAGCGCACCGTCGTGCCATCGGAGGTCATCGCGATGTGGGCCCAGGTGTTGGTCGGAATGGTGCCTGCGGCGAAGGAGCGCTGGATGCCGACCGACGACTTGTCGATGTCCACCGAACCGTTGCTGTTGACGATGAGGTTCAGATAGTTGGGGGTCACGCGCGACCACAGCCAGCCACCGCCACCATTGTTTGGCAGGTTCACCCAGGCCTCGAGCGTGTAGGCGCCCACCTGGCTCCACAACGTGCTGCCTGGCAGCGTCAGCAGCGTCGTGCCGCCGTCAAAGCTCATCGCCCCCGAACCGAACCGGCCGGTAGTGAGCGACACATTGGTGTTGGACACCGAGAACGCGTTGGAGCTGCTGTCGGTGAGCGGAAGCGCGTCACCGCCCAAAAGGATGCCGACGTTGGCAAAGCTCGCATCGACCGGGACGGTAGCGGTGCCGGAGAGCGACAGCGCGTTGGGGCTGTTGGCAGCGGAAGACTCGACAGACAGCGAGGCCGAGAGGGCGCCGCTACTCGAGGGGGCCCAGCTCACCGTCATCGAGCAGCTCTGGCCTGCATCCACCGTAACGGGGCTTGCCTGCGTGCCGCAGTTGTTCACGGTAAACGACAGGCCAGAGGCCGGATTCAGCACTGCGCGAACGCCCGTGGCGGCCGAGGTGCCCGTGTTGGTGAAGGTGAATTGGCGGCTGACAGAGCCTCCGACCTGGACGGAACCGAAGTCCGCGGACGTGGCGGCGACGAGCGAGCCTTCAGCCTGCACAGCGTTGCCCGAGAGGGTGACGACGATAGGCGAACCCTGGGCGTTCGAGACGAGGTTGAGCGAGCCACTGGCGGAGCCGGCTTGCGTAGGCGAGAAGGTGACGTCCACCAGGCACGATGCGCCTGCCGCGAGGGTCGCGCCGCAGGCCGTCGAAGAGGCGAAGCCGGAGCCGGACACCGTCGGCGCAGACAGTGTGAGCGTGCCCGTGCCGATGTTGGAGAGAAGCACCTGCTGGGTATTGGACTGGCCCACTTCGACAGCCGAGAAAGTGAGCTTGTTGGCCGAGGCCTGGGCCAAGTAGGTTGCGCCGGGCGCAGACGGCGTCGCGGAGACCGCCAGTCCCTTCTTGAGGGCGCGGTACTCGTATTGGGGGTTCGATTGCGCATGGGCGCACACCGAAACGAGGGCGACCGCGAGCGCGGTCAGGCGAGGAGTTGTGTGTTTCATCGCAGGAAGAGGAGGGTGAGGATAAACGTCCAGCTTGAGGAGGGCTGCGGGTTCTATAGCGACGCGACTTATCGGTAGGGCGAGCCCCTTGCACACAGGTATAAGCGCGGTTCGCTTGACTCCCTCACCGCAACCCCAGGTGTCGGAGCAGGTCTTGGAGAAATCAGCAGAGTCGTCGGCGCTAGGCGAATACGCGCCGTTGTCGTTCGTGGTCGGTCACGCCTCTGGCGTACTGCCGACGCGTTCGACCCTGCTCGAGCAGAAGAAGGCGCTCCGGAAGGGCCGAGAGTCGGCTACGCAGGAGTCCCGCCAAGAGCGCAGCGACACCCCCGAGCGCCGGCGCCTCTTCCGCGTGGTCCAGGATTCGCTGCTCGAAGAGGAGCGCATCGAGAAAGAGCTTGAGAGCAAGTTCATCCCGCAACACGGGAGCAGCCAGCTCATCAGCCCCCGAGCCTTCTTCGTGTCCCCGCTGTTCCGGGTCTCGTCACGCAGCACGGCTCGCTCGGACTCGGTGACCATCGAGATGCAGAGCGAACGCCAGGGCCTAGTGTTGAAGTACATCGGCCCTGAGCTCCGGCAGTCGGACGGCCTGGTGTTCATGGCGCTGCTGAACTTGACCCGCGACGCGCAGGCGGGCTGCACCGTCCACTTCTCCGCAGAGGAGCTGTGTCGGGCCGTGTTCCAGCGCTACGACGGTAAGTCGCGCATGCTGCTGAAGGACCACATCGTCAGGCTGCAGCGGGGCCTCGTGCAGTTCGCCGACGTCAGCGTGCAGCTCTGCCAGCGCTTTCACTTCCCCAGCCGCGGCCAGTGGAGCGTGGCCCTGGACGCTGACATCGTGGCGCTCTTCAAGACCTCGATGAACGTCTGGGTGGACTTCCAGCGCCGACGTGTCGTCCCGGAAGGTCTATCTTCTTGGCTCTACGGATTCATCGAGAGCCAGAGCCGACTGATTCCAATGCCGCTGCCGACGCTGCAGGAGCTCTGCGGCTCGGATGCGGAGCCTGAATCCTTTGCCCGGATGCTGCGCCGGTCGTTGAACGACCTCGTCGACCTTCAGGTCATCGACGAGGGCTGGACGATTGGGCAAGGCGTCGTTCGGTGGCGAAAGACAAGGCCCGCCGGGACCATGGCGAGCACCGGCTCGGCGACCTCCGCTGCGGGGGAGCCTGCCGCTCGGGTGGCCGCCGACGTCGTCGACGTCTGAACGGAGGAGGGCAGCCAGCCCTCAGCGCCAGTACCCTCTGCCCGCGCGAAGCCAACCCTGGCTGACTGGCGGCCGGGGTAGAAGGCGACCTATTCATGTGCTTAGAGTCCGCGCCTCGGTCCGTCGAGCAGGACGTCGCTGCCCACCGCGTGTGCGACTGTGCAACCGCGAGCGGTCCGGCGACGGCCAGAAGGCAACCCGCGGTGTTCGCCATCGGTCCGCTTTGAGGGCGCGGGGCCTCATGTGCTTAGAGTCCGGGCGCATGTGCTTAGAGTCCGTTTGGGGCGTCCAAGCGCCCCCGGCCATGTGCTTTGAGTCCGCCGACATGTGCTTAGAGTCCGCTCTGGTGGTCTTAGAGTCCGCGCAACCGCCTGGAAACCCAGTAACGACGCGGGTTTGCGGGTGCCCGTCTACTTACTATCCTTCGTGCGCGAATCCGGGCGGCTGCCCTTGGATGAGTCGGGTGCCTCTACCTTGCCGCCTCGCCGAAGGCTTCCAAGGACGAACGCCTTGCCGTCTCCGACGGGGTCGAGGCAACCGCGTCTGGAAGGGCAGAGCTCATGTCCTGCAAGGGCCCTTGCGGGCCTGGGCGTCTGCTGGGCGGTCGGCGCTGTCGGTAGAGCGCACAGTCGGCGCTCGAGACCGAACTGGTTCAGCGCTACCCAGGGCGTATGCATCGACATGCCAAATCTGTCGGTTCTTGCATACGCGATGGCGGCCTGCCGTTGCCGCACGGGCCGTCGAGAGTTCAGGTTCGCCGTGTCGCCTCGGCTTCCCGGCCTTACCGCCTCAGGGGCCTGACGTCGTCACAACGGCTCGCAGCGCGGCGTGCCAGGGGAAGGGTGGCGCTTCGCATTGGCAAGGTGGTGGACGCCTGAACTTGGCTGCCTCGCCAAGAGTCTCGTCAACCGCGGCACACTTGCTACTGGCGTTCCCTCAGCGCCACTTTGACGACCCAGACTAGCCCGGAAGTCCGTATGAGCCGCATGCACAATCCGCCGCACCCGGGCTTGACCCTGCGCGACGACATCCTGCCTGCCTTGAACCTGCAGGTGGCCGAAGCGGCCGCCCAGTTGCACATGTCCCGGACGACGCTCTCGCGGGTTCTCAACGGACACGCATCCATCAGTCCGCTTATGGCTCTGCGCGTCGAGCGCTGGCTGGGCAGGGGTCATGGAGGGGCCGCGGAGGTATGGCTGGCCCAGCAGGCCGCCTATGACCTCTGGCAAGCCAGAGAGGCCGCCAAGGCGTCCAACGCGCTATCGAGCGTCACGCCGCTGAGCCTCAAGACGGGCGCGAGCCTCAGCTGAGGGCGTTTGAGGCTGCCGCGGGGGTGAATACCAGGCGGGGAAAACAGGTCCTGCGGGGCAGGCATTGCCAGGCTCGGTCCGGGCGGGCGCGTGGCGAGACGTACTGACGCGACCGGCGGCGCAAGCACCGCACACGCGAGAATTCGTTCTCTGTCGAAGCGTTCGCCGACTGTCGGGAAAGCGGTACCGGACGAGCGTCATGCAGTGCGCTGGCGGATGCGGATGAGTAGGCTCCGCGTCCGCTCAACAGAGCGCTACTGCCAGACACATAACGCATGACAGAAACGACAATATCGCCTTCCTGGGTCTACTTCGATGTCGACCAGGCAAGTCCGCTCGCAAGGCGGCACTCTCGTCCAGTTCCCTACCGGGTAGTGACGTTCAGCGACGACGGAAGCTGGTTCACCTATCCGTTCCCGGACCTCTCGACTCTAGCGGTCTTCGTCGAGCGGCACTCTCCGTCCCTGCGCTTGCAGCGCTTGCCATACCCGGAAGCGGCGCTGCCGACCTGGCGCGACCTGACGGCCTCTGAGTGGGCCGAGTTGGTCCGTCTCCTCGGTGACGCGGCTGTCGAGCACCTAGCCGCGGTGGCGGAACCTGCGCCACTCGCCGATGCTGGGTTCGAGAGTCCCGGCGCCTTCAGCGCGATTCGTCCCCGACCGAAGATGCGCGGCGGCGCTCGCGCCGCCAGCGGTGCGCAGCTGGAGGCGGGCGTGGGGAAGCCACAATGAGGGAGGACGAAGAGCTGCTCGCTTGGGCATTCAACGACGCCCAGCCCTTCGGGACAGTCGGCCGTCTACGGTTCCGCGTCTCTCATCTCACGACGGCTGTTCTTCACCCTGAGGGTCGTATGGAGCTCGCGAAGCACGCCGACCTGAAATCGCTCACCAAGTTCGTGAAGCTGCACAAACCTCGGCTTCGATTGGAGCCGCTGCCGAACGAGCCGGGTTTGCCGGAAACCTGGGAGCCGCTGGGCGAGCTGGTCTGGACTCGTCTGATAAGCGCAGTGCGTTGTGAGGTGAGCAGGGAGCGCGACCGAGTCGTCTCCATGGGCGACGACATCCAGCGACCCGGCACATCGGGCTCGCGGCGTGCGCCAAGGGCGTTTGAGAATCGTAGGCCATGAAATCGGATGCAAGCCAGCTCCGGGCGTTCCTCTCTTCGCTCGAAGGTCGACGGCGCTTCGTGGAGGTCGACGCGTCGACGCAAGACTCGCGCTCCTTCGTCGACGGGCACTGCGAGAAAGCGCCGTCGTGCTTGCTCCACGCCGAACGCATGGACGCACCTGGGCCTGCAGCGGTCGTGCCGCTCAGTTATCAGGTGGTTCTCAGCGCAACGCTACTCGCTCTTCGACGGGAAGGCATCGCGGTGGAGCTTCATCGCGGGCATGTCGATGCCGACACCATTTGGGCCGGCGCCCTGCTACTCCGCGTCGAATCTTTGTACCCGCAAGTCGGTCGAGCAACTGCGGCGCGTCTACGCCCGCGGCTTCGATGTCGGGCCATCGCCGACCGACAACGAAGCTTATTCGGCCCTGAGGTCGGCGCGGTACGCACTTCAAAGACTTGCGGACTAGCGACCCCGAGAGAAGGGTCGAAACGGCCCGAAACTGACACGAAAGCACCCGGACTACCCGGGCGCGCTAGTGCAGTCCCGAGGCAGGCTTCGGGGATTGAGGGTTACCGATGGCTGCGAGCTCGGTCGTCGTGAGGAGTGTCAGCTGGTCGTCCTCTTCGACGACCACCAGCCCCAGCCCGGCCTTTCGGTCGTGCCAGTAGCAACTGAGTCTGCGCCATTTGGCTGGGTCCTCGTTCATCCGGCGTACTTCGTTCGACACTTCGCCCCAGTCGCCAGACAAATGCCGGGCGAATAGGTCAGCCGCATTCCACTCAAGTTCGTCGAGCTGTTCGGCCGCAGCGGCTGAGACAAGGCAGCCGTTTGGAAAGTCGTCCATCTCGGAGAGGGGGCTGACGTGGCGTCGCGCTCGACATTCTGATGATACGGCTCTTGTGTCAAGGCTCTCAAGTTCTCCAATCCGTGGGTAAGGCGGACCCCGGTGCACTCGCGCATCGTCAAGAAGCGTGCCGTGGCAGCCCGCGCCTCTACAGCACGACACTCTTCGCCCGGTGCCCACCGATTTCTGGCCAAGCAACTCGGACGGGTGACCCCCGGTCCGAGCGCACCTGAGCCTGAAGCGAAAGGCATAAACGGGCTGGCTACACGCCTTGAACCGGCCTCCAGCTGAGGCCTCTGACCAACCCCATCAGCACCCGCCAGGACACTAACCCGTAACAGAGCTCACGTTGTGAGCAAGGACACAACCGCTCGTTACGGGTGCTGCTCTATCGGAGCAGTCCTTGGCGCGCGCCACCACCACTTCCGCGAGCAATGGCTCGCTGCATGCTGCACGAGCAGCGAAGAACGACGAGTTCTACACCCAGCTCACTGACGTCGAGAAGGAGCTGCGGCACTACCGAGCACACCTGAAAGGTAAGGTCGTCTTCTGCAATTGTGATGACCCGCAGTGGTCCGCGTTCTGGAAGTTCTTCACGTTGAACTTCGAGCGCTTGGGCTTGAAGAAGGTCATCGCCACTCACTACTCGCCCGGCAGGTCCTCATACAAGCTCGAGTACTTCGGGCAGGACCGACTCATCGAGACGCCCCTCCTAGGGGATGGCGACTTTCGCAGCGAGGAGTGCGTCAGTCTGCTGAACGAGGCTGACGTCGTGGTGACCAACCCACCATTCTCGCTCTTTAGGGAGTACGTGGCGCAGTTGGTCGAGCACGGGAAGTCTTTCCTCATCATCGGCAACAGCAACGCCATTACCTACAAGGAGACTTTCCGACTCATCCAGGCAAACGCGCTGTGGCTCGGCTTGACCAAGCCGAAGGAGTTCCGACAGCCAGACGGAACCGTGAAGTTGTTCGGGAACATCTGCTGGTACACCAACCTGCTTCACAACCGTCGAAACGAAGAACTCGCCGTTTTCCGGATGTATTCGGGCAACGAGTCCAGCTACCCCCGCTACGACAACTATGAAGCCATCGAAGTGAGCAAGGTAGCTGACATCCCCGCCGACTATGAGGGGGTGATGGGTGTGCCGATTACGTTCCTGGACAAGTACAACCCCGAGCAATTCGAGGTGATTTGGACGACCGACAGGGGTGGCGACGGAAAGCTCGAGCACCTGAAGAAGCCGCACTCTCGCTTTGACGCGCCCGTTCTGAATGGAGCCGGGCTCTACAAGCGCATTTTCATCAAGCGAAAGGCAACGGCATGAAGATTCAGCCGCGACAAGTTTCCGTCCGTGCATTGACCAGCGGCTACGTCGACAGTGGCGATGCCGGTGTGGTCGGCTTCGACGGCCAGCTAAATATCCGTCCGGCCTACCAGCGTGAGTTCGTCTACAAGGATGAGCAGCGCAATAAGGTCATCGACACCGTTCGTAAGGGCTACCCGCTCAATGTGATGTATTGGGTTCGCAACCCGGACCCGAGCGCGCCCGCAGACGACTCTTTGGCGAAGTTCGAAGTGCTAGACGGGCAACAGCGAACACTGAGCATCTGCAAGTACGTGAACAGCGATTTTTCCATCAACGAGCAGTACTTCCACAACCTCACGCAGGACCAGAAAGACGCCATCCTCAACTACGAGCTCACCGTTTACGTCTGCGAAGGACCGGAGAGCGAGAAACTGGAGTGGTTCCGAACCATCAACATCGCCGGTGAGAGGCTAACCGAGCAAGAGCTACTGAACGCGGTCTACACCGGACCATGGCTCTCATGGGCGAAGACTCGCTTCAGCAAGCCGAACTGCCCGGCGCAGGCGATGGCTTCCGACTACCTGACGGGGTCGCCCATCCGACAAGAGTATCTGGAGACAGCGCTCAGCTGGATTAGTGGTGACAAGCCTGCTAGCTACATGGCGGCGCACCAGTCGGACAAGACAGCAGTTGAGCTGTGGAACTACTTCTCCGGGGTCATCAACTGGGTCAAGGCAACCTTCCCTGTTGTGCGCAAGGAGATGAAGTCAGTCCCGTGGGGGACGCTTTACAACAAGCACAAGGACGATGACCTTGACCCAATTGAACTCGAGAAGCGGGTGGCGGAACTCATGCAAGACGAAGAAGTCACCCGGAAAGCGGGCGTCTACGCTTACGTGCTGACTGGCCAGGAGAGGCAGCTCAGCCTCCGAGCGTTCTCCGACAAGGTAAAGCGCGAGACCTACACCAAGCAAGCCGGCATCTGCGCCGATGGTGCCTGCCCCGAAAAGACTCGCATTTTCAAGCTTGACGAAATGGAAGCCGACCACATCGACCCTTGGCACGCAGGCGGACGGTCGATTGCGTCTAACTGTCGGATGCTGTGCAAGGGCTGCAACCGGCGAAAGGGTGGGACGTGACAGCGCGGCGAACCTTCTGAGCGCGTTTCCCTGCGCGGTACGCAGGAGTTCCCGCCGGAGTCGGGACCGAGGGCTGAAGCACCGTCTTGGCCGAAAATAAAGCGAAGTACTACACCAGACGTCACCCATAGCATTCTCGACATGACCAAGACTTCCAACTCCACAATCGACCCCAACGGTCACCTGCCCCCCAGCACTCGCGACGTGCTCGCAGCGCACATTGCTGCTGCGATGTTCATGAAGGAAAAGGGGCACAGCACGCGGCCTGGCCCAAGCATCGGTCGCGAGGCATACCGATTCGCGGACGACATGCTCCTGGAGCGAAAGAAGCTCGACGACGAGGCCTTTTCGTCCTGAGCGACGCACTTCCTGTCCGCAAAAGCACCCCTCGGAAGAGGGTTGTTTCGTTTTCGGACGCGCCTAGGTGGAGCGAGGGCCGCCGGGCTCCTTTCTGAAGCCTCTCCACTGCAGCGAAACCGTATCGCGTTATGCTATACGGCACGCACCAGCAGGAGGCCTCACGTGCAGGCTGAGAAGCGCGTTTCCGTAAGTTTCCGGGTTACTCCGGAGTTCAAACGTTGCCTCGAACTGGCAGCCGAGTCGGAGCAGCGCTCGCAGACAAACATGCTCGAGTGGATAGTCCTCGACTTCTGCCGCCGTAAGGGCCTCGTGACACCGTCGTCGCCCGAATCGTCTTCCGCAGGCTCGCCCAAAGGGAGTAGGCGTTGAGTCGGGACTACGAGAGCCTTAGCAAGGAGGCCCTGGTTGAGATTCTTCGGCGCCGGGACGCCCAGGCGCACTACGGGCTCATTTGGGAACGTGAAGAGATACCTGCCGAGAAAGCGCTGAACCGGGACTTCGTGGGCCTGGAACTAGACTCGGAGCTCTCGTGTGGCGACGGCCCGCAAGGCAATCTAATCATTGAGGGCGACAACTACGATGCTCTGCGACTGCTGACGTCCACGATGGCTGGCCAGTTCCAGCTCATCTACATCGACCCGCCATACAACACTGGTCGGCGGGACTTCGTCTACAACGACCGCTACTTCGACGCCACCAACCGGTTTCGACACTCGACGTGGCTCGAGTTCATCTACCAGCGGCTCATCTTGGCCCGCGACCTGCTGGCGGACGATGGCGTCATCTTCATCTCCATCGACGACAACGAGCTGTTCAACCTCGGCCTGCTGATGAATCAGGTTTTCGGGGAGAACAGCTTTGTCGCGAACTGCATCTGGCAGAAGCGGTACTCCCGGGAGAACAACTCTGCGATTGGCAACGTCCACGAGTACCTCTTGGTGTACTCGCCGAACCCCGACGCGTTCAAGTTGCGGCGCGGGATGCTGCCTGTCGACGAGAGAACTCGGCAGAACTACCGAAACCCGAACAATGACCCCCGAGGACCCTGGCGCCTTGTCCCGATGAACGGGCCGGGGCTGCGGCCGAATCAGCAGTACCCCGTTACGACGCCGTCCGGGAAGGTGCTGTACCCGCCGGAGGGCCGCCACTGGTCGGTCCTCGAACCAGAGTTCGAACGGCTTCGGGCTGCGGGGCGAGTGAGCTTTGGGGCCCGCGGGGACAGCGCGCCTGGTCTCATTCGTTACCTGGATGAAGTGTCGGGCTTGGTGCCTTGGACCTGGTGGGCGCACGACGAGGTGGGCCATACCGACGAAGCCCGCAAAGAAGTTCAATCCCTGTTTGGCACGCAAACGGCATTCGAGACCCCCAAGCCGCTTCGGCTGATGCGACGTGTGCTGGACATCGGAGCGCCAGAAAAGGACGCCCTGGTGCTCGACTTCTTCGCGGGGTCTGGCACCTTGGGGCATGCCGTTCTGGAGATGAACACGGCCGATGGAGGCAACCGTCGGTTCGTTCTCGTCTCTAATCGCGAGTCAACCGAAGAAGACCCCGACAAGAACCTGTGCCGGGACGTCTGTGCCGGGCGCGTCCGGCGCGCCATCGAGGGCTACAACGGCAAGGACGGCGGCGCGGTCGCACCCTTGGGCGGCTCGTTCGCCTATGCCCGCGCCGTGCGGGTGCCAATGCATCGCCTCGAGCACCAACTCACGAACGACCTCGTGTGGTCACACGCCCTGTTGATGGCTGGCCACCCGCTTGCTCCGTACGAGGGGCCGGTTGCGAAGTCGGTCTGTGACGAGCAGATGCTGCTCTACTGCGCCAACACGAAGCCGGCGACGATGAAGAAGCTGGGCGAGGCTCTTCAGGAACATCGAGGGCCTGCGGCGGTGTTCACGTGGGCCCCGGCAGTCGTCACTGCGCTGGCTGAGGAGCTGGACCGGCCGTTGACCGTAGTCGCCGTCCCCGAGGACCTCCGGCGCACGTTCCGCCAAGGCAAAGCGCGTGTGGTTGACAACGACAATGCCGTCGAGGAGGCAGCATGAGCCGCATCCCGCCCATGCCCTTTCAGCAGCAGCACATCGATGCGCTGCTGGCTCGGTTCACCGCACTGAAGAGCGAGTACGACAAGCTCGGGAAGAACCCGACTCCGAACGACTTCAAGCAGGTCCGGGAGCAGTCGGCCTGCGTCATGCTCCAGGCGCCGACCGGCATCGGCAAGACGCTGATGGCGTGCGAGCTGCTCGCGCGCTTCACCCCGGAAGAACAGATTCTCTGGTTCTGGTTCGCCCCCTTCGCCGGCATCATCGGGCAGGCCGAACGTGCGCTGATGCAGCAGGCGCCGAGCCTGCCCCGGCTCGACATCGAAGCGGACCGTCGTCCGGATGCGCTGACCCAGGGCGGCATCTTCGTGCTGAACTGGCAGACGGTCGCGGCCCGCAGCAAGGAGTCGCGCCTGGCGCGCACGTCAGGTGACGCCGGCATGGCCATCGACGACGTCATCCTGGTCGCTCGCGACCAAGGCTTTCGTATCGGGGTGGTCGTCGACGAGGCCCATCACGGGTTCGTCCGCGCACCGGAGTCCTGCCGCTTCTTCAAGGACGTGCTGGCGCCCGAGTACGTGCTGCTGATGACGGCGACGCCTCGAGACCAGGACGCGGGCAAGTTCTCAGCCGCGACCGGCTACCGGCTTGGCGGGCCGTCCGAGTGGGCGTCGGTGACGCGAGCCGAGGGCGTGGCGGCCCAGCTGCTGAAGAAGAGCGTGAAGGCGGCCCGGTTCATCGCGAAGAACCAGGACGACGCGCAGCTCATCGCCTACGAGGAGGTGGCGATGATGGAGTGCGCGGCCATGCACCGCCACATCAAGAAGACGCTCGCCCAGGCCGGCGTCGGGCTCACGCCCCTAATGCTCGTGCAGGTGCCCAACGGTGGGGCTGCGATGAAGAGCGCCCGCGAGTTCCTGGTCGAGAAGCTCAAGTTCCCCGCGGACTCGGTGAAGGCGCATACCGCCGATGAGCCGGACCCGAACCTGGCGGCGCTGGCTGACGACCCCGCGGTCGAGGTCATCCTCTTCAAGATGGCCATCGCAACCGGCTTCGATGCTCCGAGGGCCTTCACGCTGGCCGCACTGCGCGGTGCACGGGACATCGGCTTCGGTATCCAGGTGGTCGGCCGCATCATGCGGGTCCACCGGCTGCTCCAGGGACGGTTGCAGCAGGTGCCGCCCGAGCTCTCCTTCGGTTACGTCTTCCTCGCCAACGACGAGGCCCAGGAAGGGCTGGTAGGCGCGGCGAGCGCCATCAACGACATGCCGGAGCATCTCGCGTCAGCAGGCACCTCCATCGTCGTCACCGTCGTGGCTGACAGCCCAATGGTCCAGGTCGTCCGCCCTGGGCAGTCACTTTCCCTCCTGCCTGCTGCCGCGGATGACACCAAGCCTCCCGCGAGCAAGAAGCCGGAACTGCCTGCTCAGGCGCCTCCCGCGGAGACCACGCCCTCGCAGACGACGCTTTTTGCGGACGTCGTGGGCAGCGGCAAGGGCTTGTCGCAGGCGCTCTTTGCGACGGCCAAGGGAGACCCGACGCCTCTCACCAAGGCGTTCGAGCTGGACGCGAAGCAGGCCCCCAAGCGCTACCCTCGTCGCAAGGACGTGCCCGCGGAACTGGTCACCGAGGCGCTGCCTGAGCTGCCGGACGACTTCGAAGAGCGGCTGGTCTCGCACATCGACTTCACCAGGGTGCTCGGCGACCGGCTCAAGGTGCGCTCGCGGGTCACCGAGCGTATGACCGATGTCTTCGAGGGCAGCCTGGCCGACCGGGACATCTGGGCGACCGTCTCGCCGGTCGCCATCGCGGAGAAAGCCCGCCAGCTCGCCTTCGAGTTCGACGACGTCGACCGACGAGAGCTCCTCACTGCCCTGAAGGACCGTTTCCAGGAGGCACTCGTCTCTCAAGGCCATGAGCCGCCCAAGGACGATGAGGAGTTGACTAGGCAACTGGAGCTCGTGCTCGTGCGCAACCCGCGCCTCATCCGCGACGCGTACAAGCGCGTGCGGGCCGAGCAGGTCCAATCCCGGAAGGTCCACATCCGGGATGCGGTCGAGAGCGAGCTGCCGCTGGAGCCCTCCGCACGGAACATCTACGGGGTGTTCCCGCCCGACCTGAACCACTCCGAGCGAGAGTTCGCCAGCATGCTGGATACCGCCGACGAGGTGCTGTGGTGGCACCGCAATCCGGTGCGCAAGCCAGATTCGATAGCGCTCTACGGCTGGAGCGACGGCGTTGGGTTCTTCCCGGACTTCGTGGTGGGAGTCGCCGGCCGGAAGGAGGGAGAGGGCGCCGCGCTCACCGAGCTGAAGGGGCCGCACCTGCTCGAGGTCGAACGGAAGAAGGCCGGCGCAGTCCACCCGGTCTATGGACGAGTGTTCATGGTCGGCAAGGAAGAGATGGATGGCCCGTTTCGGCTATGGAAGCTCGCCTCAGGGGACTTGGTGGATGACGGGCTTTTCGAGCCGAGGCGGCTGCGGTACTCGTGACCAGCATCAGGACGTTCGACACTTCGGGGCCGCCCAACTTGGTAACCCCGTTCGTAGTGCGCAGCGATAGACTCGTGCGATGACCTACGACAGCACGGACAACGGGAGACGGTCGCAGTGAGCTACCAGGGTATGCGTTGGTACAAGTGCGACCTTCAGATGCAGACCCCGGCGGATTTCGCACGGTGGCAGGGCGCCAAGTGCGGAGGGACTCCCGAAGAGGTCGCCGCTGCAGCCGAAAAGTACATTCGTGCTTGCTATGCGGCGGGGCTTGAGGTCATCGCGGTCACCGACCACAACTTTCTCTCGAAGAGCTTCATCCCTGAACTACGGCAGGCGGTATCCAAGCTCTCGAAGGAGTTTGGATACTCGATTGTCATCTTTCCCGGCTTCGAGTTCGAAGCGAACGTGGGAAAGGGGGTTCATGTGCTGGCAATCTTCGAGCCGGACGCCGACCTTGATGCGGTGGACCACAAGTTGACCACCTGCGGCGTTTCGATGCCACGGGAGAAGGATGGAGTCCTCAAGAAGTCGACGCGCAACCTTGTCGAGATACTTCGGTGTGTTCAATCTCCGAGCGAGCCAGGAGACGACCTTGTTGGATTGGTGATACTGCCGCATCTGATGTCCGACGAAGGGCTCTTCGACAATGACAAAGTCAGCAATTGGCTCCAGCAGTATGAGTTTTTGAACCCAGAGCTCCTGGCGGTAGAGGTTAACAAGCCGGTTGGGGAGATGAACCCCAACTTTCAGAAGCTCTTCCGGGCCGATGACTCCTGCGCCAAAGAGTGGAGGCGAGAGCGCCCCATCGCGTGCATTAGTTCGTCAGACTGCAAGGCTTATTCCTCGGATGAGCTTCCGAACAACTACATCGGCTGGCGCTCGACGTGGATAAAGATGTCGAGCCCTTCTATCGAAGCGCTACGGCAGGCTTTCTTGGACCACGCATCGCGAGTGCGCTTGCAGGATGCACGGCCTTCTGACGGCGAGCGGCATCCTCACATCATTTCCGTTTCAGTCCGAGGCACGAGCTTCCTCGCAGACCAGGAGATTCATCTTTCGTCGAATCTCAACTGTGTCATCGGCGGAAGGGGAAGTGGCAAGTCCACGCTGCTCGAATACTTGAGGTTCTGTCTTCAGCCTGGCTATGAAAAGCAGGTCGATAAGGACGTCCTAGAGAAGCTTGTCGCGATTCGCAGAACGCTGTCCGATGAGGGGGCGGAGGTTCGAGTCAAGTACTCACTTGCTCCGGAGGTTGAGGACACTGTCGTACTGCGGCCGAAAGCCAATCAGCACGTCCTAGACGGAAGAGATGTTCAGGACCTACAGGTTGCGCTAGCGGGGCTCAAGATTCAGTTCTTCAGTCAGGGCGAGTTGTCGCGCTTCAGTCAGCCTGGCCACACAGGACAAGTGCTGGAGCTCCTGGACGCCGCCTGCGGCGATGAGCTCGACAAGCTCGAGTCCCGAGAGCGTCAGCTGCGAAAAGAGCTTGAAAGTTTGTTCGCACTGGCGCGTCAAGCCCAAGCCCTTGAGGGAGACATCAAGAGAGTCGCCCAAGAGATTACCGAACTGACCCGGCAGCTTGAGGCGAGAAAGGAAGTTCAGGCAGACGCAGTTGCGCAGCGAAGAGCTGGAGAAGCAGCCGACTATATTCGGGAGGTCGACACACTTGTTGCAAACACGCGGTCCGCTCTCGACGGGGCCTTGGATGACCTCGCGACGCCCCCGCCACTACCTGAGACGTCTAAAGACTGGCCGCATTCAGCTTGGTTTGGTGGTCTATCCGATGCACTGACTTCCGCAAGTGGGGCATTGAAGGCAGAGGTCGCTCAGGCGATTGAGCGGTATGAACATGCGGTGCGAACAGCTTTGGACAGTGCGCCTGGAGTAGCTGGCGTGCAAGCGGAGCTAGAGCACGCTGCACAGCGGTTCATCGATGCCTGTGAAGCCAAGGGAGTGTCTCCCGCTGATGCGGGGCGATTGAGAGACGTGGAGGTGGAGCGTGCTGCTAAGCAACGGCAGCTTGACGGGAACCAAGCGAGCCTCAAGGAGCTGTCGAGCAAGTTGGCCGAAACTGCAAAGCTCCGCGAGGAGTTGACTCATACCTGGCAGCGGCAGTTCGCACTCCGGCAGAAAGCAAGCCAGTCGCTGTCTACCGTGGCAACGTCTGTGCAAGTGCGCTACATGGGTGATGAGCTCTCTTTCAAGGAGCACTTCGCTCGCATCTCACCGCGCGACAGCCGGACTCGACTGGCTCGGCACTGGGAAGACCTTGCGAAGCAGGTCTACTCCGCTTTTCAGTCGCCAGGCGCGCCCACGTCGCCTTGGAATGTCCTCCTGGATTGGCTGAACAGCCCTGAGACGGCCCCGAAAGACGGAGCATTCGCGTCGATTGCGGGTGAGCTGAAGACCTACCTGAATTCAGCAGATGTCGGGGTGCTCTGGGAAAGCGTTCAGGTGACTCGTGTTGCCGACTACGTTGACGTTGAGCTCCGCCGGTCGGACGGCTCCGTCGCAGGAACCGTGAGCGGTGGCGGAGGTAAGACGCTGTCCGAGGGGCAGCGAAACACTGCACTTCTCAGCTTGATTCTCGCGAATGGGGACGGTCCGTTAGTGGTCGACCAGCCAGAAGATGAGCTGGACTCGAGCTTCATCTTCAGCGACCTCGTTCCGCAACTGCGAGAAGCTAAGAACGGTCGCCAGCTGATACTTGCGACTCACAACGCCAACGTTCCTGTGAACGCCGACGCTGAGCTCGTGTACGCCTTTGACGCGCACGAAGGCAGGGGGGTATGCCGTGCGGCCGGTGGCTTGGACCGTCAGCGGGTCACTCGCGCGGTCCTAGACATCATGGAGGGGTCGGAGAAGGCGTTCCGACAACGCAGCGAGAAGTACCA
Organism: Burkholderiales bacterium; assembly: GCA_947487165.1. Taxonomy (GTDB): domain Bacteria; phylum Pseudomonadota; class Gammaproteobacteria; order Burkholderiales; family Burkholderiaceae_E; genus UBA4615. The sequence continues at coordinate 20,967 of CANKWX010000012.1, read as the reverse complement.
CTTCTAGGAGCAGTCGCGCCGCGAGTAGCGAGCCTTTACCGCCCTCGTAGCGACTGATACGCTCGCCCGTGTGAGGCGTCGCGGGTTAGGCGGCGAGGGCGGGTCAGCAGTGTCACGACCTCGTTGCACGATGCGAGATGCCGCACATGAGGCGGCGGATTTGCCTATAAAGTGGGCAATTTGCCGCACAAATGGAGTGCGGCATTGTGCGGCAGGCGCGAAAATCCGCTTTCCGCTCAATAGCTTACTGAGGGTCTCGGAACTGCTCCCCTACGGGACGCCATCTTTCTGGGAACGCCAGCATCCTGGCGCTTCGCCGCGATTCTTCTCACCGGTGAGTCCACCAAAGCACCCGCCCCGCGTGTGGGGCCATCGTGCATCGTCGACGCTCGGATATCGCCAGCGTCCGCGGCTCAGAGCGAGTCGGCCAGCAAGAGCGTGAAGGCGATCGTCATGGCGATCGTCCGAAATGGTCCCCGCTCAAGAGTCCTATAATCGTCAGGCTGTACTCAAATAATTCACCTGAACCCTGTTTGCCGGAGACCTCCATGAGCCAGGAACTGATCGAAACCATCTCGGGTGGCATTGCCACGATCACCCTCAACCGCCCCGAATCCCGCAATTCGCTGACCCCGGCCATGATGAAAGGTCTGGCTGAGGCGCTGCCGCGGCTGGCGGCCGATCCGGCGGTGCGAGTGGTGGTGCTGACCGGTGCCGGCCGGGCCTTCTGCGCCGGTGGCGACGTCAAGAGCTTTGCTGCCAGAGCGGGCGGCGGCGGCGCCGTCGAGAGCTTCGAGGGTCGCGTCAGCGACCTGCGCGCCCGGATGGAGATGGTGCGCTGGCTTCATGAGATGCCCAAACCCACGCTGGCGGTCATCCCCGGGCCGGCTGCCGGCGCAGGCCTGTCGATGGCGCTGGCCTGTGACATGCGAATCGCCGCTGACGACGCCAAGATGACCACCGCATTCTCGAAAGTCGGACTCTCGGGCGATTTCGGCGGCAGCTATTTCCTGAATCAGCTGGTCGGTGCTGCTCGTGCTCGCCAGATGTATTTCACCGCCGAGGTGGTTAAAGCCGACGAGGCGCTCAGGATCGGTCTGGTCAATCGGGTTGTGCCCTATGAGCAGCTGGACAAGGCGGCTGCCGACTATGCCCAGGAGCTGCTCGCACTGCCGACCATTGCAGTCGGCTACATGAAGAAGAATCTCAACACCGGCCTGCGCAGCAACCTGTCTGACGTGCTTGACTCGGAAGCCACCAACATGATTCGCACCTTCGAGACCGAGGATCACAAAGGTGCTGCAAAGGCCTTCGTCGAGAAACGCCCGCCGCAGTTCAGCGGCCGCTGAATCGACCAGGAGATTGCCGATGAAGCTCTATGACCTCGCGGCCGGACTCAATCCGCGTCGGGTTCGGATCTTTCTGGCCGAAAAAGGCGTTTCTATTCCAATCGTCCCGGTCGACATGCTCAAGGGTGAAAATGCCACCCCGGCATTTCTGGCGATCAATCCGCTTGGCAAGTTGCCGGTTCTCGAGCTCGACGATGGCAGCCACATCAGCGAATCGACCGCGATTTGCCGTTACATCGAAAGCGTGCATCCGGAGCCGAATCTCTTCGGCCGGGATGCTCGCGAATCGGCCGCCATCGAAATGTGGGATCGCCGTATCGAATTGACAGTGATGGCGCCGATACTTCATGTATTCCGGCACCTGTCGCCGTTCTGGGCCGGGCGCGTGATTCAGGTGACCGAATGGGGCGACGTTTCGAAAAAAGAGTCTTTCGAGCGCCTCAAATGGCTTGATGACGAGCTGGCGACGCGGCAGTTCATCGCCGGCGATCGCTATACCGTGGCCGATATCACTTTGCAGTGCACGATAATTGTCGCCAAGAATGTCGGGATTCGAATTCCCGAAGATCATTCAAATCTGGCGAGATGGTTTCAGCAGGTGAGCGCGCGCCCTACGGCACGTGCCTGAGATAATCGTCGGATTGCGGGGACGACCATCGTTGTCCCCGCGGCGTCTATCTCGTTTGAGGCGTGTTCGGGCTTGGTTTGAGCTGAAGTTCAGCTTTGACGACCGCGATCAGCCGATCAGGAATTGGCTCTTGTCTTTGCCTTCCAGCCATTTCGGCGAGCGACCTCTGCCTGTCCAGGTTTGTCCCGAATTGGGGTCGCGGTATTTGGCTGCGACTTTGGCGCGGCGCTTCGACGATTTTGGCTCCGGCGAATCGCCCGCGAATATGTCCTGACGACGCAGGCCATATTCAGCAATCAGTGAACGCACCTGACTGATAACAGATTGGAGTTCCTGCTGACGGGTCCTGGCAATCTGCTTATCGAGTGCGTCGCGTTGTGCTACGAGTTCCTGAAGGGTCGACATGTCAACTCCGGATGTAATAAGCGAGCGCGGATTAGACATTAAAAACGCTTTGATGACAAGGGTATTGCGCGACTGATTGCACTTTTGCACTCGACTTTAAAACGGCTCATTCGGTGTGACTATCCGTATTACCTTTCCGGACTGGCTTTTTTCACCAGTATTGTCTGTGATCAAAATTGAGCTGTTTTCTCAAGACTATTATTCAGACAATTGATTCTAAAGATATTTTAGTTTTGATGTGCTTCTGATGGATCGCAGGTCGCGGTTTGAAAGGACCAGCCCGGGCCTCAGCGCTTTTGCCTGCGTTGCTCCTGACGCTCGACGAAGGCAGCAATGGCTGCTTTCGATTCGGGCGTGGCAGCGACGTTGCAGAAGTTCTCGACCGCTGCTGCCACGCCGCGGCGATAGTCGGAGTCGCATTCCCGCATGAAGGCCTCACGCGCCATCCGCAGAACCCTGGGCGGTTTGGCCGCCAGCACCTGAGCAAGTGCATGCGCCTCGGCGAGCACTGTGTCCGGTGCGGCCAGGCGGCTGACCAAACCGAGTTCGAAGGCCTCGGGGGCGCCGAAGGTGCGGCCGGTAAAAAGCAGATCGAAAGCACGGTGCCTGCCGACGATCCGCGGCAGATGCGCAAAGTGGATCGCCGGCAGCAGACCGACATCGATTTCGGGATAACCGAGGTCGGCGCCCGAGTCGGCCACGATCATGTCGCACGAGATCGACAGCGTCATGCCGCCGCCGCGCGCCGTGCCGTTGACAGCAGCGATCGATGGCTTGCCCAGCCGGTATTGAAGGTCGGTAAAGCGCGTGTAGAGGCGCTCAAGCAGCGCGCGAACGCCATCGGTATCGTCATTGGCGAAGGCTTTCAGATCGAGGCCGGCGCAAAATCGGCCCGGCACGGCGCTGCCGAGAATGATCGCGCGTACCGAGTCATCGGTCGCGGCGGTTTCGAAGCAGGCAAGCAGTTCATCGAGCATCGGCACGCTCAGGGCGTTGACCGGGCCGTTGTCCATGAGGATCTCGGCAATGCCGTCAATGATGTTGTAGCGAAGAAAGCGCAGGCTCTGTGTCATCGTATCGGGGCCGCAAAAGAGGGAGCAGGAAGGATCAGGTCAAGGATCCCGATCGTCTCACGGTCAGGCAGGAGCCGGTTTTGAAAAGCATTCGCAGAGCATTCACAGGAAGGGCCGCAATGGCGGCATTGGCGCTTGCGCTGATCGGGCTGGGGGCCTGCGTCATGCCCGGCGCCTCACGACCGGTCACGGTCAAAATCATTGCGCTCAACGACTACCACGGGCATCTCGAGTCGCCGGGAAGCTTTGCCGCCAGCGCCGATGCACCGGTATCGGCCAGGCAGCCGGTGGGCGGTGCCGAGTTCATGGCCGCCCATGTGGCGAGACTCAAGGCCACGAATCCGAACAACGTGGTGGTGGCCGCAGGAGATCTGATTGGCGCAACGCCGATGATCTCGGGACTCTTCTTTGACGAGCCGGCGGTCGAAACGCTCAATCGCATCGGCCTCGAATTCACCTCAGTCGGCAATCATGAGTTCGACAAGGGCCAGGCCGAGCTGCTGCGTTTGCAGACAGGTGGCTGCAAACCGGCACCGGGTGCGGCTGACGGGAAGGCGATCGATCCGAACAGCTGCCGGGGCGGCGTGGTTGGCACACCGGTGCCTTTCGAAGGCGCGAAGTTTCAGTGGCTGTCTGCCAATGTCATCATCCGCTCCTCGGGAAAGCCGCTGTTGCCGGCATATGGCGTCAAGCGCTTTGCCGGCGTGCCCGTGGCCTTCATCGGCATGACCTTGCGCGGCACCCAGATGATCGTCGGCCAGGCCGGGGTCGCCGGGCTCGAGTTTCGCGATGAAATCCAGACCGTCAATGCGCTCGTGCCGCAACTTCGTGCCCAGGGCATCGAGGCGATCGTGGTGCTGATACACGAGGGTGGCATGCAGAGCGGCCCGAATCCGGACATCAACCGCTGTCAGGGCGGGCTCTCAGGCTCGCCGATTGCCGGCATCGTTGCGGGCTTTGACGATGCGGTCGATCTGGTGATCAGTGGCCATACCCATTCGGCCTATGTCTGCACCCTGTTGAATTCACGTGGGCGTGCGGTGCCGGTGACCAGCGCCAATGCCTTCGGACGGCTGCTCACCGATATCGATCTGAGCCTTGATCCGGTCAGCCGCGATGTCCTGTCGGTGAAGGCCACCAATCTGCTGGTGACTCGCGATCCGGCGCTTATCCAGCCCGATCCGGTTGTGGCCGGCATCGTGGCCGGCTATCGACGTCTGGTGAGCGATCAGGCCGCACGGGTGATCGGCACGATCGCAGCCGATCTGCCTGCCGTGCCGCGCGATGCCGCCTGCAATGTGGTCGCCGGCGAGCTCGTCGCCGATGCGCAGTTGGCGGCCGCGCGTTCGGATGCCCACTCCCACGCCCACACCACGGGCGGCAGCGATGGCCACGGTCATTCTGCGCCCGCGATCGCTTTCATGAATCGGGGCGGATTGCGAGGCGCAGGCCTGATGGTGTCGCAGCCCGGCAAGAAGGATGACGGCACGGTGACCTACGGCGAGATCTTCGCGCTGCAGCCCTTCGGCAACAATCTGGTGACCATGAGCCTGACCGCGCAGGACATCAAGGACCTCCTTGAGCAGCAGTTCGCGGGCTGCCGCGGCCAGTCGGCGGCGACCACCCGGGTGCTGATTCCGTCGGCCGGTTTCGGCTACCGATGGGACGGTGCAGCCGCCTGCGATGCCCGCATCAGTGCGGTGACACTCGCTGTCGACGGCCGCACCGAGACGCTGGTCGATATGCAGGGCAGGGTGCTGAAACCCGATTCGCGATACCGGGTCACGGTCAACAATTATCTGGCCGACGGGGGGGACGGTTTTTCGACCTTCCTGCGCGGACGCGATCGCATTGGCGGCCCGCCGGATGTTGATGCACTCGCCGACTATCTCGCCGCCTACAAGCCGCCGAACCGGCCCTACCTGCCGTCTTCGACGATGTCGCCGCGGTCGTCTTCGTCTTCATCGCCTGCCACGGCCGAGCCGCGTATCCGCCGGGCCGGTGGCACGAGCTGCCCGACCGGTGCTGTCGTCAACCCCTGATCGGGGTGTCGTCCACCGAGCACACCGCACACGCGGGGCCGCAGCCCCGCGTCACCCTCAGGCGACTCAGCCCTGCTTTGCCTTGAGTTGCAAGCGCCGGGCATGGAGCACCGGCTCGGTATAGCCCGAGGGTTGCACCGTGCCTTCAAACACCAGATCGCAGGCACCTTTGAAGGCAAACCCGTCGAAGCCCGGTGCCATCGGGGTGTAAGCCGGATCGCCGGCGTTTTGAGCATCGACCACCGCCGCCATGCGCTTCATGACTTCGGTGACGTGCGCCTTGGACACCACACCGTGATGCAGCCAGTTGGCGATGTGCTGCGACGAGATGCGGCAGGTTGCGCGGTCTTCCATCAGACCGACGTTGTTGATGTCGGGCACCTTCGAGCAGCCCACGCCCTGATCGACCCAGCGCACCACATAACCGAGGATGCCCTGGGCATTGTTCTCGAGTTCGGCGTTCAGATCGGCTTCACTCCAGGCGGTGGAGGTGGCCAGCGGGATCGAGAGGATATCGGCCAGCTTGGCACGCGGCCCGCCCTTCATGATCTCGGCCTGGCGCGCAAACACATCGACCTTGTGATAGTGGGTCGCATGCAGCGTCGCCGCGGTCGGGCTCGGCACCCAGGCGCAGTTGGCGCCGGCTTGCGGATGGCCGATCTTTTGCTGCAGCATGGCGTTCATCAGGTCGGGCATCGCCCACATGCCCTTGCCGATCTGGGCGCGACCCGACAGACCGCAGCGCAGACCGACATCGACGTTCCAGAGTTCGTAGGCAGCAATCCAGCTCTGCGCTTTCATCTCGGCCTTTCGCACCATCGGCCCGGCTTCCATCGAGGTATGAATCTCGTCGCCGGTGCGATCGAGAAAGCCGGTGTTGATGAAGACCACCCGCTTGCTCGCGGCACGGATGCACTCCTTGAGGTTGACCGTGGTGCGCCGCTCTTCGTCCATGATGCCGATCTTGACGGTATTGGCCGGCAGCCCGAGCGCCTCTTCGACATGCGTGAAGATGTCGTCGGCAAAGGCGACTTCTTCCGGGCCATGCATCTTGGGTTTGACGATATAGACCGAGTGCGCGACTGAATTGCGAATACCGTCTGTTTTCTTCAGATCGTGCAGGGCGATGGTGACTGTGCACATCGCATCGAGCAGGCCTTCGAAGGCCTCGTTGCCGTCGCGATCGAGCACCGCCGGGTTGGTCATCAGATGCCCGACATTGCGCACCAGCATCAGCGAGCGACCTTTGAGCGACATCGTTCCGCCGGCGGGCTGGGTGTAGAGGCGATCGGTCGCAAGGCGGCGTTCGAAGGATCCCCCGCCTTTGGCGACGGTCTCGACCAGCGTGCCGTTCATGAGGCCAAGCCAGTTGCGATAGGCGAGCGCCTTGTCGGCGGCATCGACCGCAGCCACCGAGTCTTCGCAATCCATGATGGTGGTGATCGCGGCTTCAAGCATCACGTCGGCCACGCCTGCCGGATCGGTTTTGCCGATCGAATGGGCGGCGTCGATCAGGATCTCGGCATGCAGGTAGTTGTGCTTGAGCAGCACTGCCGAGGGCGCTTGCGCGGTGCCACGATAACCGGCGAGGCGCGAGGCATCGGCCAGGCCGGTCGGGCCTGCAGCGGTCTGGGCCACCAGCGTGCCATCGACGATGCTGTAAGCGGTGACCGCGGCATGGCTGCCGCGGGCAAGCGGCGCGATCTCATCGAGAAAGCCTTTGGCCCAGGCGATCACGCGCGCGCCGCGCACCGGATCGTAGCCGCCGGGCTGCGGCGCATCGCCCATCGCGTCGGTGCCATAAAGGGCGTCGTACAGGCTGCCCCAGCGTGCGTTGGCGGCATTGAGCGCATAGCGCGCATTCATGACCGGCACCACCAGCTGCGGGCCGGGGATGCTGGCAATCTCGGGATCGACGCCCTCGGTTTCGACCTTGAAGTCAGGGCCTTCGGGCAGCAGGTAGCCGATCTCTTCCAGGAAGGCGGTGTAGGTTGCGGCATCGTGGGGCTGGCCACGACGCGCCTTGTGCCAGCCGTCGATCATCGACTGCAGGGCATCGCGCTTGTCGAGCAGGACCCGATTGCGTGGTCCGAATTCATGAACCAGCGATGAGAGCCCCTTCCAGAAGGTGTCGGAGGCGATGCCGGTGCCTGGCAGGGCTTCGCGCTCGATCATGTCGTACAGCGGGCGGGCGACCTTCAGGCCGTGGGTGTCGATGCGGTCGGTCATGGCATGAACCTTGAAAAAAACGGATGGAATGGAGGAAAAAGAGGGAAGCGCCGCTGAACGAGATGGTCAACGGCCGACAAGCGAGCCGGTCAACGGCCGACAAGCGAGCCGGTCAACGGCCGACAAGCGAGCCGACAATCGGAAGGCGGGAGCGTCGCTCAAGCGAAACCCGCGATCCTATTCGCTATTATCGCCCGATGGCAATGCTCCCCTCGCCGCTTGCGGCCACTCGACGCGAAATCAGCGGCACTGCGGGTCGCCTGGCGCTTTATGAGGCCGGCAGCGGCGCACCGGTGCTCCTTATCCACAGTATCAACGCCGCCGCCTCGGCCTATGAGGTGCGACCGCTTTTCGAGCGGCTGAGCGCGACGCATCGGGTGTTCGCCATTGATCTGCCGGGCTACGGTGGTTCTCAGCAGGGCGAGCGCCACTACGACATTGCGCTCTTTACCGCTGCGATCGACGACGCACTCGATGCGATCGCCGAGTCTTGCGGCGAGCAGCCGGTCGATCTGATCGCGGTGTCGCTGTCGTGCGAGTTCGCGGCGCGTGCCGCGGTGCGTCGCCCGCAACGCTTGCGCACGCTGACGCTGGTGACACCGACCGGCCTCGATCGACGCTCGGCCGCGCTCGACGGCGCGCCCGGTCAATCGCGCGAGGTGCCCGGCGTGCATCGGGTGCTGACCTGGCCCTTCTGGAGCCAGTCCCTGTTCGAACTTTTGTCGAGCCGTGCGAGCGTGCGCTACTTTTTGAAGCGCACCTGGGGTTCGCCCGATATCGATGAAGGGCTGGCTGACTATTGCGTGGCGAGCGCACGTCAGCCGGGTGCACGCTATGCGCCGCTGTCGTTTCTGTGCTTTCGGCTTTTCGCCGCCGATGTGCGAAGCCTTTATGCGCAGCTTCAGATGCCGGTCTGGGTGCCGCATGCCACGCGTGGCGACTTTCGTGATTTCAGCAGCGCCGATTTTTTGCGGTCCCGCCCGAACTGGCGATTTCAGCCTTTCGAGGCCGGTGCGCTGATGTACTTTGAGATGCCCGATGCCTTCGTTGCCGCCTGGCGGCGGTTTGCCGAAGATCAGACCTGAGGTCGCATGCTGATGAGTGAATCCAACCCGATCGAACTGAGCCCTGACGAGGCGCGCGTCCTGGCCGTGCTGGTCGAGAAGATGCATACCGTCCCCGACACCTATCCGCTGTCGATCAATGCCCTGCTCGCCGGCTGCAATCAGAAGACCAGCCGCGATCCGGTGATGGAAATGAGCGAAGGTGACGTTCATGCGGCGCTCGAATCATTGCGACGCCGATCGCTCGTGATCGAGTCGAGCGGCGGTCGGGTCATGCGCTATGCCGAAAATGCCAGACGCGGCCTGGGACTGCCGGGCGAGACCGTCGCGCTGATCGCCACGCTCATGCTGCGCGGGGCGCAGACTGCCGCCGAGTTGCGGGCCAACTGCGAACGGCTGCATCGTTTTTCCGATGTCTCGGCGGTCGAAGCCTATCTCGACGAACTCGCGGCACGACAGCCGCAGGCTTTCGTGGTGAAGCTCAGCCGTCAGCCCGGCTCGCGCGAGTCGCGCTGGATGCACCTTCTTTGTGGCAAGCCGTCCGCGGCGATGCTGATCGGTGGCAGTGTCACCGATGATGCGGGGTCGCGATATCGCACCGGGCTGGACTTGCCTCAGGGCGCCGGGTCGGCCTTGCCGCAGGGCACCGCCCAGCCATCGCCCGACTGGCAGCGTGAATTCGAGACGCTGCGTGCCCGGGTCGACCACCTTGAGGCACAGATCGCCCGTCTGGATGGGTTATTGTCGGGGGCATAAGCTGCCGGCCACGCGATGCTGCCGCGATCGGCCAATGCACTGAGAGCAACGGCCTGGCTTTGCGTGAAGCCTTGGGTCCGCTCTGAATGAGCCTTCTGGAGACCTGCTTGCTCGATTGCTATTTCGACTGCTCCAGCCCCTGGACCTGGCTGGGTTTTCGCAGCCTGCAGCCAATCGCTGCCGAGTTCGGCGTTGAAGTCAACTGGCGCCCGATCCTTGTCGGTGGCGTGTTCAACAGCGTCAATCCGAGCGTTTATGCCTCGCGCGACAATCCGGTGCCGGCCAAGCAGGCCTATCTGGTCAAGGATCTGCGCGACTGGGCGAGGTTCAGCGGGCTGAAGATCAACTTTCCGCCCGCGGTTTTCCCGGTCAACAGCGTCAAGGCGATGCGCGGCTGCATCTGGCTGCAGCCGCAGGGCCTGCTGGTGCCCTTTGCCGAGGCAGCCTTTGAGGCTTACTGGTCGCACGATCAGGATATTTCGCAGGACCCGGTGCTGGCAGCGCTTTGCGAGCGTCTGTGCGTCGATGCCAAGGCTTTCTTTGCTGGCATCTCTGAGCAAAGCGTCAAGGACACACTGCGGGCCAACACCGAATCGCTGATCGCGCGGGGCGGTTTTGGGTCGCCTACGATCTTCGTCGACAATGACATGTTTTTCGGCAACGACAGGATGCCGCTGATCCGCGATGCGCTGCAGCGTCGCGCGGGCCAGCCAGCCTGACTTCGCAGGCGTTGCCATTCAGTTCGCCATTCAAACCACCATTCACACAGGAGAACGACATGGGACAGATGATCGATTTTTCGCGGCCCGACGGCCGCAAGACCAAGGGCTATTTCGCGTCAGCTGGCGCAGGCCGCCCGGGCATTGTGGTGATTCAGGAGTGGTGGGGTCTGAACGACCAGATCTGCGGCGTGGCCGATCGCTTCGCACGCGCCGGCTACAACGCGCTTGCGCCCGACCTTTACGAAGGCCGTGTCACGCAAAAGCCCGACGAGGCCAACCATCTCATGACCGGCCTCGACTTCCCGGGGGCAGCCCATCAGGACATCCGCGGCGCCGTTCAGTATCTGGCTGCGCAAGGCGGCAAGGTGGGTGTGATGGGCTTTTGCATGGGCGGCGCACTGACCATCGGCGCAGCGGTACATGTGCCCGAGCTTGCAGCGGGGGTGTGTTTCTACGGCATTCCGCCGGCGGCGTTTGCCAGTCCGGCCGACATCAAGATTCCTTTCCAAGGCCACTTCGCCAACCAGGACGACTGGTGCACGCCGGCTGCGGTCGACGGCCTGGAGGAGGCGATGAAAGCCGCCGGTCGCAGCGCGCAGCTCTATCGCTACGATGCGGCGCATGGCTTTTTCAATGAGCGTCGCGGCGATGTCTATAACGCCGACTGCGCGCAGCAGTCCTGGGATCGCATGATGGCCTTCCTCGGGCAGTCGCTCTGAGCAAGGGGTGACGATGTGATGTCGCAAGATGTCGACAAGGGGTGTTCGGTGATGAGGAGTCATTCATGAGTCTGGCCTTCGAGGCTGTTGAACTGCCGCCCGCAGCGCACGAGATGCGCAAACGGGTCAGGTCTTTCCTGCGCGAGCAGCTTGCAGCAGGGTCGTTCAAGCCGAGCTGCTCGGGCTGGACGATCTTTGATCGCAACTTCTCGAGGAGCTGCGGTCAGGCCGGATTCATCGGACTGACCTGGCCGCGTGAATGGGGTGGGCAGGCCCGCTCCACCCTCGAACGCTATGTGGTGGTCGAGGAGTTGCTCGCGGCCGGTGCGCCGGTTGGTGCCCACTGGATCGCCGATCGACAGAGCGGTCCGCAGATCCTGCGCCACGGCAGCGACACGCTCATGGCCGCAGTGCTTCCCGGCATCGTGCGCGGCGAGCTGTTCTGTGCAATCGGGATGAGCGAGCCCGATTCCGGCTCCGATCTGGCGAGCGTGCGGTCGCGCGGTGATCGGGTCGACAAGGGCTGGCGTATCAATGGTCGCAAGATCTGGACGAGCAGCGGCCATCTGGCCGACATCATGATCGGTCTGTTTCGCACCGAGCCGGCTGACCCCAAGCGTCGGCATGCCGGTCTGACCCAGTTCGCGATTGATCTCCATTCGCCGGGCGTCACACGCCGGGCGATCCGCAACATCTCCGGGCGAGAGGATTTCAGCGAGATCACCTTCGACGATGTTTTCGTGCCGGACACCCATGTCCTCGGTCAGGTGGGCGACGGCTGGAAGCTGGTCACCGGCGAGCTGGCCTATGAGCGCAGCGGGCCCGAGCGCTTCCTGAGCGTCTTTCCACTGCTGGTCGAGTGCCTGCGAGCCAGGCCCAGGGCCGATTCGCCACTGGTGCAGGCCGAGCTCGGCCGCTCGGTGGCGCATCTGGCGGCATTGCGGCGCATGGCGATTTCGATTGCCGCCAAGCTCGACGCCGGCGGTGATCCGGCCACCGAGGCGGCGCTGATGAAAGACCTCGGCAACGCGCTTGAGCGCGAAATCCCGGAGCGGCTGCGTGGCCTTGCGCTGACCGATCCGGGCTCGGCGCAGGCAGCACCCTTTCGGGCCTTGCTGGCCCATACGATCGTCGATGCGACGTCCTACACACTGCGTGGCGGCACCCCGGAGGTGCTGCGCGGCATGATCGCCCGCGGGCTGGGGTTGAGATGAGCGAACCATCGATGATTGGCGACGCGGTCGCCAAAATGCTCGCGCAGGCACAGGCGAGCGCGCCGTCGCAGGGCTCACGGGCTTCCACCGACACGCAGGGCATCGACCTCGCCTTGTGGCAGACACTGGTCGAGTCGGGCGTGCCGCGCCTGCTGCGGCCCGAGTCCGAAGGCGGTGCAGGCAATGCGTTTCGTGACGCCTCTGAGGTGCTGCAGGCGGCCGGCATGTATGCGCCTGCGGTGCCGCTTACCGACACGCTGCTGGCGCATCTTCTGCTGTCGCGGTCCTCGATCGATCTGTCTGACGCGCGTCCGATTCGGTTGCGGATCGCAGCGCCCGACGGCGCGCCCGATGTCGGCGCGCCCGCGGTGGTGCAGACTCAATCGGGGGACGAGCTTGCCCATCTGCTTGAGGTCGATCCCTGGGGAGACGAGCTTGTGATGACCTGGTATCCGTTGGCCGATCTATCTTCGCCGATGGTTGGCGCGACCTCGGGTCGCAGCCTACGATCGACCGAGACAGCGATGGTGCAGGGCCTGATTGCGATGGCTGGTGCGTCGGTGCTGACCGGCGCGATGATGCAAGCGATGGCCATGGCGATCGAGTGGGCCGGCACGCGCGTGCAGTTTGGGCGTCCGATCGGCCAGTTTCAGGCGGTCCAGCATTCGCTGGCGCTGGCCGCCGAAGAGCTCGCGGCTTCGCGGGCGGCCCTCGACTGGGCGGCCCAGGAACTCGAGGTCGGTCGGCCGATGCCAGCAGCCGCCATCGCCAAGGCTCGCGCGGCAGAAGCCGCCGGCAAGGTGGCCGCGATCACGCATCAGGTACATGGCGCGATCGGATTCACCGCTGAATTCTCGCTGTTTCGCTCGACTCAGCAGTTGTGGCTATGGCGCGATCGTTGGGGCGACGAACATCACTGGAATGCCTGGCTTGGTCGGCAGGCCTTGGCCGCAGGCCCCGACGGACTCTTTGACCTGATCACGGGCGAAGCTGATCAGGTGATTGCGCGGGCCTGATAAACCGCCGCTCAAGGAGGTCGGCGTCGTCAAAATGACGCCGACCCACGAAAGCGGTGGCATGGTGACCCCATTGGCGCATGGCGCCTGCGTCGGCAATGCCCATTGGCCAGAATAGCCAGGCCTCGGCGCGATTGGTTCCCGGCACGAAGCCTTGCGGGTCATAGAGGCTGCGTCGTCCACCCGAAGGCAGCGCCAGGCTGCGCAGCATGTCGTCGGGCAGCAGGGTGTAATGATCAGTACCCGGGCTGGCCGAGCCAGCGCCGGGCTGAGCCGATTGATCGATACCCTGCAGCCGCGACACGCTGTCAATGCCTTCAAGCATGTGCGCGCCCCCCGAGACCCTGATTCGCACCCGGTGCTCCGGCGGCACGCTCGCCAGACGCCGGGCCACGAAGGCCCATTCTTCACCTGCGACCGGGGCCGGCTGCACCTGCCAGTTGCCGACCGGGATGAACTGGTGCCAGCAGCCGCAGGGATGGATGCTGTCGATCATGTCGATACGTTCGTCGGCATCCAATGTGAGCCGCAGCACGACCCCATCGAGGTGGCCTGCGAGCAGATCGGCGCGGCTGTCGGGCGGGCGTCCTGGAAACCAGGCGGTGTAGACCAGCTGGATGCGGATCTCGCCCTGCCAGTGCATGAAGGCGATGCGTCCATAGACCGCGGGCCGGCCGGTATCGACGACGGATCGACCTTGCGCATCGAGTTGCAGGGTGCCGATCCGATCATCGCCGGTGTGCCCGGCAAGCGCGATGACGGGCGCATGTCGGGCCAGCAGGGCGGTGGCCTGTCGCAGCTCGGGTTGCGGCACGCCGAGTGCATCCCGCCTGAAGTTCGCAATCCGCGACCCGTCGTCTTGCGCGTCAGTCGGCGCCCGCTCGATCACCATCAGCCGGGTATCGAGGGCCACCGCATTCGCATGACGGGCATGGGCCGCTGCCATGGCCGCTTCTTCCCGACGCACGCCAGCCTGGAAGGCCAGTGCACTGAGCGGGTAGATGCCGAGCGCACGCTGCCAGTCGACATAGTCGTCCGGCACCCGTGCCGATCGACGCAGGCGATCGAGTGTCTCGGGCTCCTGGGCGATGGCAGCAGTGCTCGCACGCCCGCAGGAATCGATCCGGGCCTGCAGGGTCTGGCGCGCCAAGCGCACAGCGTCGGGCTGCAATGCAGGGTCTGCGTCGGATGTCGGTGTCGTCAGGCTCGCCACCCTTGCCACCTGCGCATCGGGCAAGTTGTCGAGCTCGATGCGTCGAGCCTGCGCATCGAGTGCGCGCAGGTGCTCCAGCCAGGCGGCGGTCTGCGTGCCGCCGCCGGCTTGTCTGCCGAGCGCGGCCGTGAAGCGGTCGACCCTGAGCCAGTCGAAGCCCTCGATCCTGACCGCTTGGGCATCGCCCACACCGGCCTGGGTGATCACCGCCGCGAGCTCGTTGGCAAGCGCTCGGCAGCCGTCGACACCCGCGATCGGCAGGCCCCGCGGCGATTGACTGGGTGGCGCCAGACTCGGCGGCGGCGATGCACACGCCGCCAGTGCGATCGCAAGACCGACGCCCAGCCAGCGTGTCATTCGGGCAGTCGCAAGCCGAGCCGGTTGGCCGCGAGAACCGCCTGCGTGCGGTTGCGCACACCGAGTGCCCGCAGCACGGCACTGACATGGACCTTGACCGTACCCTCGGCGAGCTGGAGCTGACGCCCGATCAGTTTGTTCGACATGCCCTGCAGGATCAGGCGCAGGACCTCGGTCTGCCGATCGCTCAGGCCGAGCTTGCGCACATCGCCGTCAAGACGCTGTGCAGCACGGTTGACCCAGCGCTGATCGATCTGCGCATCGATTTCGGGCGGCAGATAGATCCGGCCCGAGCAGACGGTGCGCACTGCGATGGCCAGTCGCTCGGAGGCCGAACTCTTGCCGAAGAAGCCGGCCGCGCCGCCCTGCAGGCAACGCTCAACCGTCTGGCGATCGCACAGCGCCGAGGTAATCAGGATCGGCAGGTTGGGATGTCGCAGGCGAAGCGTCTGCAGCCCTGAGGTGCCGACGGTGTCGGGCAGGACCAGGTCGAGCAGGGCAAGGGTGAAGGGCGGTGCCGCGTTCAGGATGACCTGAGCCTCGGCCAGACTGCTTGCCTGCTCGGTCTGGATCGACTCACCCATCATTTCGAGCATGTACCGCACTGCGCCGCGCATCATTGGGTGATCGTCGATGATCAGGAATCGCTGGTTCATGTCTGTCTCCGTCGGGGGGTGGAGAGTATGTTTGCGAATCAGTCAGGCTTCTGTCAACGAGGGTTTCCATCGGCCGGACTAGTACTTTCGTCTTAATCGAATCGGCGCTGCCACAATTGCGCCGGATGAGCCTGCAGTGTGCACATTGATGCATTCCCGGATCGAAGGGACTTTGCCGGCAGGCCCGAAGGTGTGACCATAGAGGGTGCGCCGCGGACGGCTCTGTCTGACCCTGGCTCTCATTCATTCCCTTCAATGACACAAACGGAGAAGACCATGCGCCAAGCAGTCATCGTTTCCTATGCCCGCACCGGGCTGGCCAAAGCCGCTCGCGGCGGCTTCAACAACACTTCCAACATGACCATGCTCGGTCACGCCATCGAGCATGCAGTGCAGCGCTCCAAGGTTGACCCGGCCGAGGTCGAGGACGTCATTGCGGGATGCGTGGCCGCCTCCGGCAACGTGGCTCGCGCCGCAGCGCTGCTGGCCGGTCTGCCGGTGACCACCTCCGGAATGACCATGCACCGTGCCTGCTCATCGGGCCTGAACGCCATCGCGGCGGCTGCCCATCACATTGTCGAGGAAGGTGCCAGCATCATGGTCGGCGGGGGCGTCGATTCGATCAGCTATCAGGGCGGCGGCGGCGGCGGCAAGTCTGATCGCCTGACCGAGATGTATCCCGACTTCTGGATGCCGATGATCGATACCGCTGATGTGGTGGCTGCCCGTTACGGCGTCAGCCGCGAATATCAGGACGAGTACTCGCTCGAGTCGCAGCGCCGCATGGCAGCTGCCCAGCAGGCCGGCAAGTTCAAGGATGAAATCATTTCGGTCAAGACCATGATGAAGGTGGTCGACAAGGTCACCAAGGCCGAATCGATGGTCGAGGCCGTCGTCGATCGCGACGAGTGCAACCGCCCTGACACCACCCTGGCAGGCCTTGCGAAGCTCGAGCCGGTCAAAGGTGCAGGCAAGTTCATCACCGCCGGCAATGCCAGCCAGTTGTCCGACGGTGCAGCCGCGGTCGTGCTGATGGAAGCCAAGGAAGCCGAGCGTCGCGGTCTTCAGCCGCTGGGCGCCTTCAAGGGCTGGGCGGTCGCAGGTTGCCAGCCCGACGAAATGGGCATCGGCCCGGTGTTTGCCGTGCCGCGTCTGCTCGAACGCCATGGTCTGAAGATCGACGACATCGATCTGTGGGAGCTCAACGAAGCCTTCGCCAGCCAGTGCCTCTACTCGCGCGACAAGCTCGGTATCGATCCTGCCAAATACAACGTCAATGGCGGCTCGATCGCCATCGGCCATCCCTTTGGCATGACCGGCGCCCGTCTGACCGGCCATGTGCTGATGGAAGGCAAACGTCGTGGTGCCAAGCATGTGGTGGTGTCGATGTGCATCGGCGGCGGCATGGGCGCAGCCGGTCTGCTCGAAGTCTTCTGATCGAAGGCCCGGCGATGGCGGTCTACGATGCAAAGGCGGCCTTGCCCGGGGGCGTCCCGGGTCCCTGGGGCGAGCCGGTCGCCATCACCTACGACCAGCGCGACGTCATGCTCTATGCCGTCGGAATCGGGGCGACCGATCTTCGCTTCGTCTACGAGCGTGATCCGGGCTTTGCGGTGTTCCCGACCTTCCCGATTCGCTGGGGCGGGGCGGGAGCGCCGATCGACCTGGCGCTGATCCCGGCCTCGCCCGGGCCGCTTAACATCGATGCAGAAAGACAGATCGAGCTGCTGCGGCCTCTGCCGCTCGACGGCACGGTTCATGTCAGCTCGCGCCTGATTGCCGCGCACCCTCGCGGCAAGGGCAACGGTTTCGTCGAAACCGAAAGCCAGGTGACCGACGCGCAGGGCAATGTCTGCGTGCGCATGGTCAACGGGTCGTTTCGTCGCGGTGTCGAGCAGCTTGGCGATATCGCGCCCTTCGAAGGCTCGGGTCAGACCACTTCGGTCAGGAT
This sequence comes from Burkholderiales bacterium, assembly GCA_947487165.1. GTDB lineage: Bacteria > Pseudomonadota > Gammaproteobacteria > Burkholderiales > Burkholderiaceae_E > UBA4615. Next base: position 3,573 of record CANKWX010000012.1, on the reverse strand, counting down.
CGACCGGCCGGCGCGTGCGCCCGATCTCGAGGTCAGTGCACTGATTGCACTCAATCAGGCCCACCTCTATCGCCTCTCCGGCGACTACAACCCGCTGCATATCGAGCCTGCGGCTGCCCGTTTCGGTGGCTTCGAGACGCCGATCCTGCATGGTCTGTGCACCTACGGGCATTGCGCCCAGATGCTGCTTGGCGCGCTGTGCGCAGGCGATCCGGGTCGTTTCAGGACCTTGCGGGTGCGGTTTTCGTCACCGGTCTTTCCGGGCGATGCCCTGCGGGTGTCCGCCTGGCACGACGGGCCCGGACGCGTCACCTTCGAGGCGAACGTCAACGATCGCACGGTGGTGTCGAACGCTTTTTTCGAGTTCGCCTGACCGGCGGGCCGGCATTGAAAGGACTTGCCAGATGGAATTCGAATTTTCAGCCGAGCAGCAGCAACTCAAGGATCAGGTCCGACGCTTTCTGGCCGATCGCTGCGACCGCAACGCGGTGCGCGCGGTGCTTGAGGGTGAGCAGCCTTTCGACCGCCCGCTGTGGCGCGCGATGGGGGAGCTGGGTTATCTCGGTGCCTCGATCCCCGAGGCGTATGGCGGGCTGGGAGCCGGCTATCTCGAGGTCTGCGTGATTGCCGAAGAACTCGGACGCGCGGTCGCCCCGGTTCCCTTCGGATCGTCGATCGCGCTGGCGGCCGAGTTTTTGCTGATGGCAGGCACCGAAGCGCAGAAGCAGAAACACCTGCCGCGTGTGGCCAGTGGTGAGTCCATCGGCACGCTGGCGCTGGTCGAGGGTAGCGGTCGGGTCACGCCGGCGTCGATCACCGCAAGCGTGGCCAGAGCCGGTGAGTCGGCAAGCCTGTCGGGTCGCAAGACCGCGGTGGCTGACGGCGACATCGCCGATTTCGCTGTGGTCGCGGCGCGTGATCCCTCAGTGGCGTCCTCAGGTGCGTCCTCAGGTGCGCCCTCCATTTCGCTTTTTCTGGTCGACCTGCAGCAAGCCGGCGTCAAGCGGTCACCGCTGGCCACGATCGATCCCACCCGCAGCCATGCCCAGCTCGATTTCGAGCACGCTGATGCACAGCCGCTCGGCGAGCCGGGCGCAGGCCTGTCGATCATCGAAAAGGTGTTCGACCGCGCCGCGATCCTGACCGCCTTCGAACAGCTCGGCGGCGCCGATCGTGCGCTCGAGATGGCCCGCGACTATGCGCTCGAGCGCTTTGCCTTCGGGCGACCGATCGGCTCGCTGCAGGCCATCAAACACATGCTCGCCGACATGTATGTGTCAGCCACGCTGGCCAGGTCCAATTGCTACTACGGTGCCTGGGCGCTCTCGACCGATGCGCCCGAGTTGCCCGCGGCAGCGGCGACCGCCCGCGTGAGCGCCACGCAGGCCTATCAGCACTGCTCGCGCAACAACATCCAGGTCCATGGCGGCATGGGCTTTACCTGGCAGTTCGATTGCCATCTTTACTATCGCCGATCGAATCTGCTGGCGGTCTCGCTCGGCCCGCTGTCCGGCTGGGAAGACCGTCTCGTCGAGCGCCTGCGCGATCAGCGCGCCGCCTGATCGCTGCTGCCACGACCATCGTCATCGGACAACCAACCGAGGATAAAAAAATGAATTTTTCAGATACCCCCCAGGAAGCCACTTTCAGGGCACAAGCGCGCGAATGGATCGCGGCCAACGCTCCCCATGAACTGCGCGAGCAACTGGCCACGGCCGGTCTCGGCCAGCCTGTGCTACGTACCGGTGATGTACTGCAAGCCGGCAAGGCCTGGCAAAAGCGCAAGCAGGAGGGCGGCTGGGCCTGTCTTCACTGGCCGACCGAATTCGGCGGACGCGGTGCCACGCCGATTGAGCGTGTGATCTGGCAGCAGGAAGAAGGCGTCTTTTCAAAGTTGTCGTCGCCCTTTGGTATCGGTCAGGGCATGTGTGGCCCGACCCTGATGGCCCACGCCCAGGAGCGTCACAAGTTGCGTTATCTGCCGCCGCTGGCCTCTGGCGAAGAGGTCTGGTGCCAGCTGTTCTCGGAACCGGTCGCCGGCTCCGACCTCGCCGGTCTGAGAACGCGAGCCGTGCGCAATGGCGACGAGTGGGTCATCAATGGCCAGAAGATCTGGACCAGCGGCGCTCATTACAGCAACTTCGGGATCTTGCTGACCCGTACCGATACGACGGTGGCCAAGCACGACGGCCTGACCATGTTCTTCATCGACATGAAGAGCCCGGGTGTCGAGATCCGTCCGATCAAGCAGGTCAATGGACAGTCGGGTTTCAACGAGGTGTTCTTCACCGATCTGCGCGTGCCCGATCATCAGCGCCTGGGCGAAGTCGGACAGGGCTGGAAGGTCTCGCTCACCACGCTGATGAACGAGCGCCTGTCGATCGGTGCCGGCATGTCGACCGGCTTTGCCGAGCTGCTTGATTTTTGCTGCACCTTCGAGACCGGCGAGGGCCTGGCGATCGAGGATCCGGCGGTGCGCTCGAAGCTTGCCACCTGGGCGGTGCGCACCAGCGGGCTGCGCTATACCGGCTATCGGGCCATCTCGGCGCTGTCGCGCGGCGAGACGCCTGGCCCCGAGAACTCCATTGGCAAGCTGGTCGCCGGCCAGACCCTGCAGGAAATCGCGATGTTCGCACTCGACCTGCAAGGGCAGGCCGGCATCATGATGGATCCGGCCCGCGTCGAAGCGTCGGCGCGTTTCCAGGCGATGCTGCTGCGCTCGCCCGCCACCCGGATCGAGGGCGGCACCGATGAGATCCTGCGCAACATCATTGCCGAGCGGGTTCTGGGTCTGCCTGCCGACATGCGGGCCGATCGGGGCATGCCTTTCGACAAGATCCCAACCCGCACCAGCCGCTGACGCTCGACCCCAGCGCTGAGGCGAGCGACCTCAGCGCTGACGTCGATTCTGACGCTGTCGCTTGCCCTCAGATATGCGACGCAGTCTTTCGTCGCGGACCGCGCCTATCGGATCCGTCTGAAGCACTGCAGGCTTTTTGCAGCACCCGCCAGTAGCTGGTCTCGACCTCCATGTGCTCGAGCAGGCCTGCAGCGCGCAGCAGGCGATGCGCGCGGGGCAGCTTCCAGCACGGTGTGAACACGAAGAGGTGATGCTCGAGGTGATAGTTCACCCAGTAAGGGGCGAGCACCAATCGCATCAGCGGGTTGGCGATCGTGGTGCGGGTATTGCGCAGCGGATCATCGGCCGGTCCGACCACCGCATGCTCGGCGATGTTTCGCAGCCGGCTGATGAGCTGGTACCAGGTCATCAGTGGCAGCAGCCATAACAGGAAGTAAGCCCACCACAGGCCGGCTGCACTCAGACCAGCCAGCAGGACGAGATTGGTCAGCAAAAAGGCGCGTTCATGGCGCATCAGCGCGATCAGCCTGGCATCGAAGCCTTGTGATTCTCCCAGCGCCCGCGCGAACTGTTCCTTGCGACGCTGATAGCCGGTCATGCCGAGCAGATCGCGCACGAGCTTGCGGCGCAGGCTGGTGCGGGTGATCGGAAACACCGCTGACAGCGGCAGGTCAGGGTCGACGGCCTGCTGGGTGTGGCGATGGTGGCTCAGG
>CANKWX010000011.1 GCA_947487165.1 Burkholderiales bacterium | reverse complement strand
GTCTGCAGGCGGTGCCCAAGGGTCAGGTCGAAGCGGCGCAGGCGCTCGGGCTGTCCTACTGGACCATCATGCGCAAGATCGTGCTGCCGCAGGCGCTCAAGATCTCGATCCCGCCGATCGTCAACAGCTTCATCTCGCTGTTCAAGGACACCTCGCTGGTGGTCATCATCGCGATCTACGACTTCGCCTATGCGGTCAAGAAATCGGTCGAAACCGATTTTTCCTGGAAAAAATACTTCATCGAAGCCTTCCTCTTTTCGATCTTGATCTACTGGATCTTCTGTTTTGCGATGTCGCAGTACAGCCAGTGGCTCGAACGCGACCTCGCCCGGAATACCCAACGATGAATGCCACCACACCCCTGTCTGCCGGCACTGCGGCCACCGCCATCGAGATCACCGGCCTGAGCAAGTGGTTCGGCCAGTTCCAGGCGCTGAAAAATGTCGATCTTTCTGTGGCCCGCGGCGAACGCATCGTTGTCTGCGGCCCCTCGGGCTCCGGTAAATCGACACTGATCCGCTGCATCAACCGGCTCGAGCCCCATCAGCAGGGCCGCATCGTGGTCAACGGCACCGAGTTGACCGACGACCTTCGCAATATCGAAGCCGTGCGCTCGGATGTCGGCATGGTGTTCCAGCAGTTCAATCTGTTTCCGCACCTGACCGTGCTCGAGAACTGCACGCTGGCACCGATCTGGGTGAAAAAGCGCAGCAAGGCCGAAGCAGAGGCCACCGCCATGACTTTTCTCGAGCGGGTGCGGATCGCCGAGCAGGCGCCGAAATACCCCAGCCAGTTGTCGGGCGGCCAGCAGCAGCGGGTGGCGATTGCCCGCGCGCTGTGCATGAACCCCTCGATCATGCTGTTCGATGAGCCGACCTCGGCGCTCGATCCCGAGATGGTCAAGGAAGTGCTCGACACCATGCTCGATCTGGCCCGAGACGGCATGACCATGATTTGCGTGACCCACGAGATGGGCTTTGCCAGGGCGGTGGCCGACCGCGTCATCTTCATGGACCGTGGCGAGATCGTCGAGCAGAACACGCCCGAAGCTTTCTTCAGCAACCCCCAGTCCGAGCGCAGCAAGCAGTTTTTGCATCACGTCCTCGACCGCTACGAAGACCTTGGCGGCTGACGAGCAACCGGTCTTCGTCTTCCTGTCGGATCCACACAGACACGCCACCGGCGACCCGGCGTCACTCTGAATCAGGCTCGCCAAAGCGTGCCCAAGCCGATACAGACAAGGCACCCGTTCGCCCGATCATGCCGCTCATCCTGCCCGGCTGATTCCGCGACCGAATCGGAGCGCCCGCCCGGCTAGAGTGGGAGTTGGTGCTGACTGGGACCTGCATTGCGCCCGTCCCGGTTATCAAAGACTCCCACCCCACAGGAAGACCCATGTCACGCAGACGATTCATTGGCCAGGCTGGAGCCGTCGGCGTCACGCAAGTGGCCGCCCCCTTCATCGGGTCCGCCTCAGCGGCAAAGCCGGCCGCACGACGCACCCTCAAGATCATGCAATGGAACCATTTTGTTCCGGCCTTCGACGAATGGTTCAACAAGACTTTCGTGAAAGAGTGGGGCGAAAAAAACAATACCGAGGTCATCGTCACCAACGTCGGCATGACCAGTATCGAAAGCCGTGCCGCTGCCGAAATCGCCAAGAACCAGGGCCACGATCTGTGCATGTTCCTGAGCCCGCCGGCGTCTTATGAGGACAATGTCATCGATCACCGCGATGTCTTTGTCGAGTGTGAAAAGCGGTTCGGCAAGCCGCTCGATATCGCGCTCAAGAGCACCTACAACCCGGTGACGAAAAAGTACTTCGGGTTTTCCGACAGCTACGTCCCCGATCCGGTGAACTACCGCAGCGACCTGTGGGCCGATATCGGCGTGGTGCCCGACTCCTGGGAAGCCATCCGCAACGGCGGTCGCAAGATCAAAGACAAGCACGGCATCCCGGTGGGCATCGGCATGTCGAATGAACTCGACAGCAGCATGGCGCTGCGATCGATCCTGCACTCCTTCGGCGGCGCAGAGCAGAACGAAGCCGGGCAGCCCAGCCTGAAGTCGAAGGGCTCGCTCGAGGCGCTGAAATTCGCCAAGGCCCTCTACGAAGACACGATGACCGACGAGATCTTCTCGTGGGATGCCTCGTCAAACAATCGCCTGCTGCTGGCCGGCAAAGGCTCGCTGACCCTCAATGCGATCTCGATCACCCGCACCGGCGAGAGCGAAAAAATTACGATCGCCGACAAGATCCTGCTCGGGCGCCCGGCCTTGGGCCCTGCCGGTCAGATCGGCGTGATGCACCTGATGAACGCCTATGTGATCTGGAAGTTTTCGAAAAACATCGACGGCGCCAAGAAGTTCCTGGTCGATCTCACCGGCAGTTCACGCGACGCCTTCAAGGCGAGCGGCTTTTACAACTTTCCGACCTTTCCGCAACTGGTGCCCGATCTCAAGCAACTGATTGCCAACGACCCCAAGGCCACGCCGTCGAGCAAATACGCGATCTTCAATGACGCCGACAAGTGGACGGTCAATGTCGGCTATCCGGGTTATGCCAATGCCGCGATCGACGAAATCTGGAAGTCGTGGCTGCTGCCGAAGATGTTTGCCGATGCCGCCTCCGGACGCCTGACGCCCGAGGCGGCACTCGACCTCTACGCGGGGCAGTCGAAAGAGATCTTCGACAAATGGCGCGCCCGCCGGAAAGTCTGAACGAAGGCCGACGATTGCCACACACCCTTACCCGACCAGGCGCCCACGAATGAAGCACCCGAACCGATCGACGCCATGGCTGCTGCGACTCATTGTCTGCCTGCTGGTCATGACCGCCTCCGGCGTGCAGGCCGCTGGCGATGCAGCGCGCAAGCGCATCTTCATCGTCAGCAGCTATCACAAGACCTATATCTGGTCGCAGTCGACCCAGAAGGGCGTCAATGCCGCGATGCTCAAGTTCGGCTATCTCGACAATGCGCAGCAGGCGCAGCAGCTGGTGCAGACCGATTCGGTTGAATCGTCGAAAGCGGTCATCCGCAAGGAATGGATGGACACCAAGCGCAAGGACAGCCGCGCCGATATGGCCAACGCCACCACCCGCATCCTGGCGCAGATCCAGGCCTTCAAACCCGATCTCGTCCTGCTGGGTGACGACAATGCCGCCAAATACATCGGCGGCCAGCTGCTCGATTCGCCCATCCCGGTGGTGTTCTGGGGCATCAACGGCCTGCCGCTCAAATACGGGCTGGTCGACAGCATGGACGCGCCCGGTCGCAATGTGACCGGTGTCTGGCAGACCGGCTATCACAAGGAAAGTCTCGACCTGCTCAAGCGCATGGTGCCCACCGCCAAGACCTTTGCCATCCTGGCTTGCGACTCGGAGTCGGCCCGACCCAATGTGAAGATGATTGAGCAGCTCGCGCAGCGCGGCGATCTGCCGATGAAGCTGGTCGACAAGGTGATGACCAACTCACTCGAGGAATTCAAGGCCCGCGCGCTCGAGCTGTCAAAACGCGTCGATGCCTTTTTCGTGCTCAACCACGACACGCTGCGTGATGCCAAAGGCAACCATGTCGACATGATGGAAGTCGGGCGCTGGTATCTCAACAACATCAGGATCCCGGAGGCCTCGCATGAAGACCAGTTTGTCTATGAAGGCATGCTGCTGACCGCCAACGACTCCGGCTACAACCAGGGTTATCTGGCCTTCGAGATGGCCAACAGCATCCTGGCGCAGGGACTCAAGCCCGCCCGCATGGCGGTCAGGACACCCGAGCGCGGCCCGTATCTGGTCAACCGGATGCGCGCCAAGGCCCTGAACATCAAGCTCGACGATTCGATGTACCTGATCGACGAGTTCGTCGACCAGTCGCTCGCGCTCAAGAAGTAAGGTTCCATCTGGTGCGTTTCTGTCTGGTGCCGATCATGTTGCAAGGGTGTGTGAAGCCATCGTCTGATGCCGCAGGAAGGCTCATTTGATGAAGACGATGCCGATCTTTTTGCGCCTGCTGCTGGCCTTTCTGGCAGTGGGTGCGCTCATCGGCGGGCCGCTGATCTATTTTTCCTTCGAGTTCAACAAGGACTCGGCTCGGCTGCGCACGCAGCAGAACATCGAGCAGCAGATCGCCATCATCAAGGCCAACTTCGATCAGGAGTTCGAACTCGGCCTGCAGCGCTCGCTCAAGCAGATCACGGCGTCCGAGGCGCTGGCCCTTTATCTGTCGTCCTCGTTCGATGAGCGCACGGTCAATGCCAAGCTTCTGGAGACCAACTTTCTCAAGCTGCAGGCCGACTATTCCAACTACTCGGGCATCTATTACGCCGATGCCGAGGGGCGGCTGATCTCGATCGTCGAGGACAAGAAGCGGATCGCACCGCCCGACCGGATCACGACTACCGCAGGCAATGCCGGGGAATGGCACAGGACGCCCACCGGCAGTCGCTTCGAGCGGCTTTTCGCGCAGATCAAGACCAAGCCCTCGCTGCTGTCGGCCGGCAACATGGAATGGTTCATGCCGCCGCGGGCGATCACGGTCGAGGGCCCTTTCAGGGATGAGCGGGGACGGCTGTCGCTGCTGGCGGGGCTGTCGTCGCTCGATATGGACAACGGCGCCTTCGGCGGCGCTGTGGTGGTGCGGGTCGATCTCGACGGTTTCGTCAAGAAACTGAAATCGGTGACCCTCTTCGACGCCCATCCAATTTGGCTGTTTTCCCGCAATGGCGTCACGCTGTTGCGACCTGACGCAACCTCGCTCGTGCTTGATGCCCAGGAATTCGCCGACACGCCGTTTGCAGACGACGTGATCTTTCGGACCCGCAGCGACGGGCTGGTGGCCTTTCGCGATCTGTCGGTCATCCCGGGCACGCCCTTCCTCAGACTTGCCTATGGCGTGCCGGTCTCGCTGCTGCTCAAGGACTTCGAATCGACGCTGTCCTTCTTTCTGATCGTGCTGCTGGTGTCGGCACTGGCGGTGTTCGCACTGGCCTATTTTGTGGCGCGGCACTTTTCACGGCCGATCATCGAACTGGCCAACGCCGCCTCGACACTCGCCTCCGGCCAGCAGGCCACGCGCGTCGCGGTGCAGTCGTCAGGCGAATTGAGCCTGCTGGTCGACAGCTTCAACCGGATGGCCGAAAACCTCCAGCTGGCCAACCAGAATCGGGCCAATGCCTTCGCGGTGCTGAGGCAGACCGCCGCGCAGATGCAAAGCGAAACCGGCGCGCAGCCGACGATCGATTCGAACACCGTCGGGATGAGCGCCGCCACGACAGACCTGATCCTGCAACCCGGCCAGGAAGACACCAATGACCTGAGCGCCATCTCGGCGCTGATCCGCCGACTGATCAACGAGCGCGACGACAATCTGCGCAACTATCGTGAGGCGCGCGATGCGGCCGACCGGGCCAACCTCACCAAGGGCGAGTTCCTGGCGATGATCAGCCACGAAATTCGTACGCCAATGAATGGCATTTTAGGGACGGTGCAGCTGCTCGAACATTCGCCGCTCGACGAGACGCAGAGTCGCGACCTCACCACCATCCGCAACTGCGGCGACGCGCTGCTCGAGCTGATCGATCAGATCCTCGATTTCTCGAAGATCGAGGCCGGCAAACTCGAACTCGAACTGCGTGACTTCGACCTGCGAAACGAATTCAGCCAGATTGTTGCGCTCTACCGTCCGGTGATCGCCGACAAGGGACTGCACCTTGATCTGACGATGGCCGAGGACCTGCCGGTCATGGTCAAGGGCGACAGCACCCGACTGCGACAGATTCTGTCCAACCTGATTTCAAACGCGATCAAGTTCACGCACCAGGGCCATATCCGGGTCGAAGCCCGCTCGAAGGCGGCAGCAAACGGCGGGTTCATGATCAGCGGCGTGGTGAGCGACAGCGGCATCGGCATACCGGCCGACCGGCTCGACCGCCTTTTCAAGGCCTTCTCGCAAGTCGATATCTCGACCACCCGACAGTTCGGCGGCACCGGTTTGGGTCTGGCCATCTGCGCGAAACTGTGCGAGGCGATGGGCGGGCAAATCTCGGTCGACAGCGTATCGGGTGTGGGCTCGAGCTTTCGCTTCGACATCTTCATGGCCGCCTCCCAGGTCACCGCCAGACCCGTACCGCCGGCCGATCTCGACGCCTCGACCATGCTGCCGTCCCTGCGCATCCTGGTTGCCGAGGACAACCTGGTGAATCAGAAAATTGCATTTTCCTTCCTGCACAAGCTCGGCCTGCAGGCCGATCTGGCTGAGAACGGGCAGGAAGCCATCGAGCGGGCGCGCACGACGCATTACGACGCCATCCTGATGGACATGCAGATGCCGATCCTGGACGGCATCGAATCGACACGAGCCATCCGCCAGCTCGATCTGGCGCATCAGCCCTGGATCATCGCCATGACAGCCAACGCTTTCGACTCCGATCGTGAGCGCTGCATCGAAGCCGGCATGAACGACTTCATCAGCAAGCCCTTCCGCATCGAAGCGCTGCGCGACAAGCTGACGCATATCGCGCGGGCGGTGGCCTGAAACGCTGAGCCGGGGCGGGCCTCTGCGGCCTTGCAATGCGTCCTCAGCCCATGGGCCCCTCAGCCCATCAGCCTTCAGCTCGCTGCAAACACCACGCCCTTACCGTCTTCCTGCTCGCCCGGTGCCTCGGTCTGCGACTCGTCGCGCGCCTGCATCGCCCACATGCCGGCATAGCGTCCGCCGAGAGCGAGCAGGTCGTCATGGCGACCGCGCTCGACGATGCGACCGGCCTCGAGCACGATGATCTGATCGGCATCGACGATGGTCGACAGCCGATGCGCAATCACCAGCGTCGTGCGATGCGCGGCAACCGCCCGCAGGGCATCCTGGATCGCCGCCTCGTTGCGCGAATCCAGTGCCGAGGTGGCCTCATCAAGCAGCAGCACAGGCGGGTTCTTCAGCAGCATGCGGGCAATGGCCACGCGCTGCTTTTCACCCCCCGACAGTTTCAGGCCGCGCTCGCCCACCGGCGTGTTCCAGCCCTGCGGCAGCGAGGCGATGAAGGCACTGAGCTGCGCTGAATCGGCGGCCGCCTCAATGTCGGCGGCTGCAGCCTCAGGCTCGCCGTAGGCCACGTTGTAGCGCAGGCTGTCGTTAAAGAGCACGGTGTCCTGCGGCACGATGCCGATCGAGCGGCGCAGGCTCGACTGCGTGACCGAGCGCAGGTCGTGACCATCAATGGTGATCGCGCCGCTGGTCACGTCGTAAAAGCGAAAGAGCAGCCGGCCGATGGTGGACTTGCCGGCGCCGCTCGAGCCGACCACCGCGGTGGTCGTGCCGGCGGGCACCACAAAACTGAGCTCGTGCAAGATCTGGCGGTTGGACTCATAGGCGAAGGCCACCTTGTCGAAGCGGATTTCGGGTGCACCGCTCAGCTTCAGGGGGGCAGCACCCGGTGAATCATCGACCTCGCGGTTGGCATCGAGCAGGCTGAACAGGCGCTCCATATCGGCCAGGCTCTGCTTGATCTCGCGATAGAGCACGCCCAGAAAATTCAGCGGCATATAGAGCTGGATCATGAAGGCGTTGACCAGCACCAGATCGCCGATCGACATGCGGCCCTCGACCACGCCGACGGTCGCGCGCCAGACCATGAGCGTGACCGCCACCGAGATGATCAGGGCCTGCCCGACATTGAGCACCGACAGCGAGGTCTGGCTGCGCACCGCAGCGCGCTCCCAGCGCTGCATGCTCTCGTCGTAGCGGCGGGCCTCGAACTCCTCGTTGCCGAAGTACTTCACCGTCTCGTAGTTGAGCAGCGAGTCGATCGCGCGCACATTGGCCTTGGAGTCGAGCTCGTTCATCGAACGCCGGAACTCGGTGCGCCATTCGGTGATCACAATCGTGTAGATGATGTAGAGCACCAGCGCAATGCCGGCGATGCCGGCAAACCAGACGTCGTAGTGCAGCACCAGGTAGCCGATCACCAGCGTGATCTCCACAAGCGTCGGCAGGATGCTGTAGAGGGTATAGGACACCAGGCTGGCAATGCCGCGCGTGCCGCGCTCGATGTCGCGGGTCAGCCCGCCGGTCTGACGGTCGAGGTGAAAGCGCAGCGACAGCCCGTGCAGATGCCGGAAGACCTTGAGCGCCACATTGCGCACCGCGCGCTGCGTGACGCGCGCAAAAACAAATTCGCGCAGCTCGGTAAAGAAGGTCGAGGCAAGACGCAGCAGGCCATAGGCGGCCAAAAGGCCAAGCGGCACCGCCAGCAGGACGCCCGCCTGCCCACCGGCCGGCACCAGCAGATCGACGATCTGCTTGAGCACGACCGGCACACCGACCACCGCAACCTTGGCCGCCACCAGACAGGTGATCGCCACCAGCACGCGCCAGCGAAATTCCCAGAGGTAGGGGAAAAGACTGCGCAGTGTCTCGAAGTCGGAGCGTTCGCGCGGGCGCGGCGTGGCCGGCAGCACAGACGATGAGGCAGAAGACGGGCGCATCTATTTCTTCATCGAAGCAACGAAGGCCGCGAGCGCCACGTCGTGCTCGGGCGTGTGATGGGCGATCGCCTGAAAGGCGGCCGACATCTCGAGCAATGAATCGAGCCGCATATGCTGGCCCTCGCGCATCAGGCGCTTGGCCATGCGCAGCGCCGGTGCCGGGTTGGCGGCGATGCGTGCGGCCAGCGCACGGGCTTCGTCCATCAACCGATCGGGCGCGACCACCTTCGAGACCAGGCCGCAGGCCAGGGCCTCAGTGGCGTCGATCGCATCGCCGGTGAAGGTCATCTCGGCCGCCTTCGACATGCCGACCACCCGCGGCAACAGCCAGGCACCGCCATCACCGGGGATGAGCCCAAGCTTGACGAAGCTCTCGGCAAAGCGCGCGCGGTCGGAGGCGATGCGGATGTCGCACATGCAGGCCAGATCGCAACCCGCACCAATCGCCGGGCCGTTGACCGCGGCAATCGTGGGGATATCGAGCTGATAGAGCGCAAGCGGTATCTGCTGGATGCCGTGGCGATAGCCGTCGCGGATCTGCTCGGGCGAGCCGGCGGCGATGCCGGCCTTGTCCTGCATGTCCTTGACATTGCCGCCGGCGCAAAACGCGCTGCCGGCGCCGGTGATGATCAGGCAACGAACCTCGGTGTCGCGACCGATGCGCAGGCAGGCCTGGGCTACCTCGTCCCATTGCGCCTGGTTCGAGAGCGCATTGCGCCGGTCAGGGTCGTTGAGGGTGAGGGTCACGACGGCACCGTCGCGGGTTTCCTGCAGGAATCGGGTCATGGCGGGTGCGGCTCGGGGTTGTCGGTCGGGTGGGTCAGATCAGGATAACCGTCGATGGTATCCTCGCGCTGCCTGCCTGCCTGCCCGAGGACATCCCGACCATGCCGAAATTCAAATCGATTCTGCCCCGCGCACTTGCTGCGGTCGCGCTCACCCTGACGCTCTGCATGGGGCTCGCGCCGCTGCAGGCTTTCGCCCAGGTCGTGACGATCACCGACTCCTGGGTGCGGGGCACCGTGGCCGAGCAGAAAGCCACCGGCGCTTTCATGACTCTGACCGCACCCGGCGAGAGCCGGCTGGTTGAGGTGCACTCGCCGGTCGCCGGCACGGTCGAGATCCATGAAATGAAGATGGACGGCAATGTCATGCGCATGCGGCCGATCCGCGCTTTGGCGCTGCCGCCCGGCAAGCCGGTCGAGCTGAAACCCGGCGGCTATCACGTGATGCTGATGGACCTGAAAAAGCCGCTGAATGCCGGCGATACCGTGCCGCTCACGCTGATCGTCGAAGGGCCCGACTCGAAGCGTCACAACGTGAATGTGGACGTGCCGGTGCGCGCACTGAATGCAGGTGCTGGCGCCAAGCCGGCCGCAGAACATAAGCACTGACGTGAACTAGTTCACCGCAGCGATGGCTGCATCCAATCATATTGGGTGGGTACCGACCGTTCGTCGGGTTATTGACTCCGCTCAAGAAATAGGATGTTCACCATGCTGCGATCGAACAAGCTTTCTTTTCGACTGGTCCCGGCGAGCGCGATGCTCGCGATTGCGGCAGTCTGCTGGGCGCCGGTGGCGAGTGCCGGGCCGCTCACTGACTATCTGACCGGCATCGGCGTCAATACGACGACCGACCTCGGCAACAATGACCGTGCGAGCAGCTACTGGACGCCGACCGCGGCCGGCGTGGCCAGAGAGATTGTCGACTACTCGGCTGGCAACCTCCGAACCGGTGCCGGCTACGGGGGTCAGCCCTATGACCTGGAAGCGCTTTATGTGCAGAAAGTCGGGAGCAGTCTGATCATCACCGGCGTAGCCGGTGCGCCATTCAGCCAGATGCAGTCGCTGGCCGCCTGTCCCGGCCCCACTCCGTGCACCACCGGCATCACCTCGACCTACGGCATGGGCGACTTCTTCCTCGGCTCGCTGTCGGGCAGCACCTTTTCACCCAAGATCGGCCTGGAAACCACCGGCCAGAACTTCACCATGAATGGCAGCGGCAACACCACCGGTTACACCACGCCGCTGGCAGCCGGCGGACTGGTGAACCTGCGTGGCAGCGTGACCACCACCAGCGCCACCACCGGCACGACTTCCAGCCCTCAAGGTTGGGAGACCGGCTTGACGGGCTGGAACAACGTCCCTGCCCCGTCGCAGATCGCCACCTCGGGCTACACCCTTAACACCAGCACCTCGGCGACGATGGCCTACGAGACGCTCGGCGGCAGCCACTACATCTATCAGGCCACCATCACCAACTTCGCTGCGCTCGGCCTTGGCAACGAGTTCACGGTGCACTGGGGCGAGATCTGCGGCAACGACTGGCTTCGCACCACCACCGCCGACGTGCCGCTGCCTTCAAGCCTTGCGCTCTTCCTGCTGGGTGGCGCGGGTCTGGCCGCCGGCACGCGCCGTCGTCGGGTCTGAGACGACGCTTCACCGCCCGCCTGACAGCGGGCTGCCATCGAAAAACCCGCCTGATTCAGGCGGGTTTTTTATTGATCGAGCGCACGGTGCAGGGTCTGCGCCCAGCGCGCATAAGCAAGCGGGCCGGGGTGAAACCCGTCACTTGCCACCGCCCCCTCAGGCATCAGCGGCATCGCGATGTGCCGCCGCCCGCTCGCTGAGCCATCACGAGAGAAATGCGCGGCAAGCGCCCGATCTAGGGCACGTGCATGCAGGCCCATCACCGTGCGCAGGGGCTGCGGCAAGGCCGGGAAGCGGTGCATCGGCGGCAGCCCCGACCAGATCACTCGCTTCACCAAGTGCCGCTCACGAAGCCGCGCACACACGCGATCAACATCGGCGAGCCATTGCGACACACCGCGCAGCGCGGTGACATCGTTGACACCCAGCGCCACCAGCGCAATGTCGAAAGCCTCGGCCTGATCCGGCATCGCCTCGTCGAGCAGTGCGAGCGCCTCGACGGTGGCGATCCCGGTGCGCGCCACGACGCGCCAGTGCAAGGGCACAGCAAGTGTCGACGTCAGGCAGTCACGCAACTGGCCGCTCAGGGCCTCGCTCTGATGCGAGGCGCCGACACCGGCGGCTGAGGAGTCGCCCAAGATCAGCAGCCTTAGTGACTTGTCAGGCTTACCGGGCTCACCAGACTGATCTGACTTGTGAGCGCCATCAATGCCTTCGCGCGGGCCGCAGGCCTCGGGCAGCTTGGGTGTGTCGCGCCGCACCCTGCGGCCCTGCCAGATCAGAACCGGCGCAAGCGGCAAGGCCAGCGCGCGACCAAGGCTCACGACCCCTTGGGCCAGAGGATCATCTGCGTGCAGCGAAACAGCGCAATCGTCTTGCCGGTCTCGACATGGCTCACGGTGGCATCCCAGACCTGCGTGGTGCGCCCGAGATGCGCGCTGCGCACTTCGGCAAGAATTCGGCCCTCGCGCGCTGTGCCGAGATGGTTGGACTTGAGCTCGACCGTGGTAAAGCCCGAGGCGCCCTCGGGCAGGTGCGCCACGCAGGCATAGCCGGCACCGGAGTCGGCCAGCGTCACTACCGTGCCGGCATGCAGAAAACCGTTGGCGGCAAAGTGTCGGGCTTCAATCGCGAGCTCGGCCCGCAGCACGCCCTGCCCGACCTGCAGAATCTGCACGCCCAGCAGCCCGGGCAGGCAGCCCTGACTCAGCTTGTTGAAATAAGCCGGATCGCGATCGATGCGATGGACGCTCATCGTTCGTCCCTTACATCCGCTCGAGGATGCCGGCCGCACCCATGCCGGTGCCCACGCACATGGTCACCATGCCGTACTTGAGGCGACGACGTCGCAATGCATGCACGACCGTGGCCGCGCGGATCGCACCGGTGGCCCCCAGCGGATGGCCCAGCGCAATGGCACCCCCCATCGGATTGACGCGGGCGGCATCAAGACCGAGGTCGCGAATCACCGCCAGCGACTGCGCGGCAAAAGCCTCGTTAAGTTCGATCCAGCCGATGTCGTCCTGCTTGAGCCCGGCGGTCTTGAGTGCCGCCGGAATCGCCTCTTTTGGGCCGATACCCATGATCTCGGGCGGCACACCACGCACCGAGAACGACACGAAGCGTGCCAGCGGCGTGAGATTGAACTGCCTGAGGATGCGCTCGGAGACCACGATGAGTGCGCCTGCGCCATCGGACATCTGCGAGCTGTTGCCGGCAGTCACGCTGCCTTTGGCGGCAAAGACCGGCCGCAGGCGGGCCAGGCCCTCAAGCGAGGTGTCGGCTCGCGGACCCTCGTCGAGCGTGACGGTGCGGCTGCTGACCGCGACATCGCCCGAGGCCAGATCGGGAAACTTTTCGACCGCCTCGACCGGGCAGATTTCATCGGCAAACTCGCCCGCCGCTTGGGCGGCCAGCGCGCGGCGATGCGACTCGACCGCAAACGCGTCCTGGTCTTCGCGCGAAACCTTCCATTGCGTGGCCACCTTCTCGGCGGTCAGGCCCATGCCATAGGCGATGCCGAGGTTCTCGCTGCGATCGAAGACATGCATGTTCATCGACGGCGCGTTGCCCATCATCGGCACCATGCTCATCGATTCGCAGCCGGCGGCGATCATCACCTCGGCTTCGCCAACCCGGATGCGGTCGGCGGCCATGGCCAGCGCGGTCAGGCCGGAGGCGCAAAAGCGGTTGACGGTGACGCCGCCGACCGTGTTGGGCAGGCCGGCCAGAAGGGCCGCGATTCGCCCGACATTGAGGCCCTGCTCGCCCTCAGGAATCGCGCAGCCGACGATCGCATCTTCGATGGTGGCCGGGTCGAGCGAGGGAACTTGCGCCAGGGCTGCGCGCAGGGCGACGACCATCAGATCGTCGGGGCGGATGTTGCGAAAGGCGCCCTTGGGCGCTTTGCCGATCGGTGTGCGCGAGGCGGCAACGATGTAGGCGTCCTGAATGGGTCTGCTCATGAGTCGTGCTCCGGAAGTGGGCTCGGTGAGTCGTTATGGGTTGTCGTGGCGAATGACTTGCGGTGCGCTCAGTTACGCACCGGCTTGCCGGTCTGCATCATTCCCATGATCCGCTCCTGGGTCTTGGGATGCGTGAGCAACCCCATGAAGGCCTTGCGCTCCAGCGTCATCAGCCAGTGCTCGTCGACCATCGAATCGGCCTCGACATCGCCGCCGCACATCACCTCGGCAATTGTCTTGCCCAGGTGATAGTCGTGTGCGCTGATGAAGCCGCCGTCGCGCATATTCACCAGCTGCGCCATGATGGTCGCCACCCCTGGACGGCCGGCCACCTTGATCAGCGCCTTGCGCGGCGCACGCCAGCCGGCATCGCTCATGGCAAGCGCCTCGCGTGCTGCGACATAGAGCAGCTCGTGCGAGTTGAACACCACGCGGTCGCCCTCGACCAGATAACCCAACTGCTGCGCCTCGATCGCCGAGCGGCTGACCTGGGCGGTTGCCGCCGCAGTGAAGTACTTGCGAACGAAGCCCATCAGCGGCGCATCGGGCGCGGCCTGGCTTTCTTCGGAAGCACGGCGTGCGCCATAGGCCAGCCCCCCGCCACCCGGCACCAGCCCCACACCGACCTCGACCAGACCGATATAGCTCTCGATGCTCGCCACCCTGCGGGCGCAATAGACCGCGAGTTCGCAGCCACCGCCCAGCGCCATGCCGGCCACTGCCGCAACGGTGGGCACCTGCGCATAGCGCAGCCTGAGCATGGCGTCCTGCAGCGCTTTTTCGGCCGGCTCGATGGCCTTGACGCCACCCGACATGAAGAGCGGCAGCATCGCCTGCAGATCGGCGCCATAAGAAAAAGGCTCATCGGGCGACCAGATCACCAGACCGCGATAGTGCTGCTCGGCCAGATCGAGCGCCTTGAGCAGCCCTTCGATCACGCCCGGCCCGATCGCATGCACCTTGGTCTTGATCGACAGGATCAGCACACCGTCGATGCTGCCGCCATCGAGGGTCCAAAGACGCACCGAGTCGTCTTCATGCACGGTGGTGCCGGCAAGCTGCGGACGGGCCGCGCTTTCGGCCGGCACCGGTGCGCGAAAGAGCTGGCGCTCATAGACCGGCAGCGTCGAGCGACCAACGAATGTCGCAGCTTGCGGCGACCAGGCACCCTCGGGCTGAAACGGCCCGCCGCGCTCGGCCACCGGCCCTTCGAAGACCCAGGCGGGCAGCGGCACGGCAGCCAGCGTCTTGCCGGCATCGATGTCCTCGCGGATCCATTGCGCGACCTGCGTCCAGCCAGCCGCCTGCCAGGCCTCGAAAGGCCCCTCCTTGGCGCCAAAACCCCAGCGCATCGCCAGATCGACATCGCGCGCGCTGTCGGCAATCGATTCGAGGTTGATCGCCGCGTAGTGCCATGAATCACGCAGGATCGACCAGACGAATTGCGCCTGCGGGTTGGTCGATTCGCGCAGCAGTTTGATCCGCTCGGCAGGCTCTTTTTTCTTGAGAATGCGGACCACGGTCTCGTCGGCCTTGCCGCCGGCGACGACATAGTCGGCAGTGGCCGCATCGATACGCTCAATGTCTTTGCCGACCTTGCGATAAAAGCCCGCGCCGGTCTTCTGACCGAGCGCGCCCTTGGCGAGCAGGCCGGCAAGCAGCGGCGGGGTGGCATAGACCGCTTCGAAGGCATCGCCCTTGAGCGTGTCCTGCATGGTCTTGATCACATGGCCCAGGGTGTCCAGACCCACCACATCGGCGGTGCGAAAGGTGCCGGATTTTGCGCGGCCCATCTTCTCGCCGGTGAGGTCATCGACCACATCAACCGGCAGGCCGAACTTAGCGGCCTCCACGACGGTCGCCAGCAGGCCGAAGATGCCCACGCGGTTGCCGATGAAATTGGGTGTGTCGCGGGCGCGCACCACGCCCTTGCCAAGGGTAGTGGTGAGGAAGGTCTCGAGCCGGTCGAGGATGGCCGGATCGGTGGCGGCGGTCGGAATCAGTTCGACCAGATGCATGTAGCGCGGCGGGTTGAAAAAGTGCACGCCGCAAAAGCGCTGCTTGAGCGCATCGTCAAAGCCTTCCGACAGCGCCGTGATCGACAGCCCCGAGGTATTGGAGGCGAAGATCGCATCCGGCGCGAGGAAGGGCGCGACCTTGCGATAGAGATCGTGTTTCCAGTCCATGCGCTCGGCGATCGCCTCGATCACCAGGTCGCAGCCGCGCAGCGCCTCGAGATGCTCGTCGTAGTTGGCAGGCTCAATGAAGGCGGCAAGCTCAGGCGTGCCCAGCGGCGCCGGATTGAGCTTTTTCAGGCCTTCGATCGCCTTGATGGCAATCGCACTCTTGTTGCCTTCTTTCGCAGGCAGATCGAACAGCATCACCTCGACCCGGGCATTGACCAGATGGGCCGCGATCTGCGCACCCATCACCCCGGCGCCCAGCACCGCCACTTTGCGAACGATGAATCGGCTCATGATTTCTCCTGAAGAATTCTTGCGGTGTGCACAACGCCATCAGCGGTGCGCGGTGATCAGTTCTCGCGCAGCCACGACTGGGTGCGACCGAGCGTGGGGACGCCAACAAAGCCCCTGACCTCAAGCTTTCTGCCGCCATCGGCAAGCTTGGCCATCGCCTTGTAGACCTTGCCGTTGTTGGGATCGAGGATTTCGCCGCCGGTCCATTCCTGGCCGTCCTTTTTCAGCCCGCTCAGGATGGTCATGCCCTGGATCGGCTTGTCCTTGCGCTGATCGGTGCACTGATCGCAGAGCGCATCGGCGCCGTTAGGCACCAGGATCTTTTCGATCTTGCCGACCAGCGCCCCGCCCTGATCGCTGATGCGGATCAGCGCCTTGGGCTGCTTGGTGGCTTCGTCGATGGTCTTCCACAGGCCGACCGGGCTGTCGGTGGGCACCGTGGTCGACTGAGCCATCGCCGGCGTGACGCCAGCAATCAGAACGGCGGCCGCGAGAAAACGAATGCAATCAGACAAGACAGTCTCCGTGTCGAGGAAAAGGGATCAGAACAGTTCGGCGGGCAACGCCATCAGCGAGCCCGCACCGCTGCGCGCGCTCTGGATGAGGGAGGCGGTTTCGGGCTGCAGTTTGGCGAAGTAAAACCGCGCGGTGGCGAGCTTGGCGGTGTAGAAGGGCTCGACCTTGTCGCCGTCGGCCTCGATACGGGTGAGCGCCACGCGGGCCATGCGCGCCCAGAAGTACGAATAAACCAGGTGGCCGACGATGCGCAGATAGTCGACCGCGGCCGCACCGGCTTCATCCGGGCTCTGGAAGGCTTTCATGCCGATTTCCATCGTGAGCTTGGTGACCTTTTCGCCCAGATCGGCCAGCGGGTTGACGAAGTCGGCCATCGCCTCGCTGGTGCCCTCTTCTTCGACGAAGGCCTTGATCATCTCGCCGAAGGCACGCAGCCTGGCGCCGTTGTCGCCCAGCACCTTGCGACCGAGCAGATCAAGCGACTGGATGGTGTTGGTGCCCTCGTAGATCATGTTGATGCGGGCGTCGCGCACGTGTTGCTCGATGCCCCACTCCCGGATATAGCCATGGCCGCCATAAACCTGCAGCGCCATGTTGGTGGTGGTGAAGGCGTTGTCGGTGATGAAGGCCTTGACCACCGGCGTGAGCAGGGCGAGCAGGTCATTGGCAGCCTTGCGCTGCGCCTCGTCGGGATGCGAATGCGCCACATCGACTTGCAGCGCCAGCCAGTAGGCAAAGCAGCGCGAGCCTTCAGCCCACGCCTTTTGCGTGAGCAGCATGCGGCGGACATCCGGATGCACGATGATCGGATCGGCGGCTTTCTCGGGCGCTTTCGCGCCGGTGAGGGCGCGTGACTGCAGGCGGTCGCGGGCATAGGCGAGCGAGTTCTGATAGGCCACATCCATCAGGCCCACCGACTGCATGCCCACCCCGATGCGCGCGGCGTTCATCATGATGAACATCGCATTGAGCCCCTTGTTGGGCTCACCGACCATCCAGCCCAAGGCACCCACCAGGTTCATCTCGCAGGTGGCATTGCCGTGGATGCCCATCTTTTCTTCGATGCGACCGCAGGTGATGCCGTTGCGTGCGCCCAGCGCGCCAGCGGCATCGGGGATGAACTTGGGCACAATGAAGAGTGAGATGCCGCGGGTGCCGGCGGGCGCGTCGGGCAGTCGGGCCAGCACCAGATGGACGATGTTGTCGGCCAGATCGTGCTCACCCGACGAGATGAAGATCTTGGTGCCGGTGATCGCAAAGCTGCCATCGGCCTGAGGCTCGGCGCGGCTGCGCAGCATGCCGAGGTCGGTGCCGCAGTGGGGCTCAGTCAGGCACATCGTGCCGGTCCATTCGCCTGACACCATGCGCGGCAGATAGAGCGCTTTTTGCGCTTCGGTGCCGTGCTCCATCAGACAGTTATAGGCGCCATGGGTCAGGCCGGGATACATCGCCCAGGCCTGGTTGGCGGCATTGAGCATTTCCTGGAAGGCGATGCCGACTGTGGCCGGCAAGCCCTGGCCGCCATAGGCCGGGTCACAGGTCAGTGTGGGCCAGCCGCCTTCCTTGAAGAGCGTCCAGGCTTCCTTGAAGCCCTTGGGGGTGGTGACGACACCGTTGCCGGCATAGGTGCAGCCTTCCTCGTCGCCGCTGCGGTTGATCGGAAACAGCACTTCGGCGCAGAACTTGCCGCCCTCTTCGATCACCTGATCGGTGAGTTCGCGGGTGACATCGGCATGCTGCGGCAACTCGCGCAGCCGCTCGGTGGTGCCGAGAACCTCATGCAGCACGAACTGCATGTCGCGAAGGGGCGGGGTGTACTGGGGCATGGCGGGTTTTCCTGAAAAAGGGGTCGGTGAGAGGCGGGTCGGTGAGAGCGATTGAAGGGTGTGAGGCGATCGCAGGTCGAGATCAGTGTGTCAGTGGCGAGGCTGGCCGGGTGCTTGCCGATCGCGACGTTGCGGCAGGCGTGGCCAGATAAGCGGCAATCAGACGATCGAAGGCCCGCCGCGCACGGGTCACCGAATCGGCGCGGGCCATCAGTCGGGCGTCATGGTGCAGCACCAGGATGACGCCATAGAGATCGAAGACCAGATCGCCCGGATCAGCGTCGGCCCGCAATTCGCCGGTCTCAATCGACTGCTGGATCGCGCGCGTCAGTTCGCGCTGCCACGACAGCACCATGCGGACCAGTTCGTCTCGCACCGGCCCCGGTCGATCGTCGTATTCGCTGGCACCCGAGATCCAGATGCAGGCACTGGCTGCATCCACCGCGGTGCGGTCGAGCCAGAGCGCAAAGATGGCGCGCAGACGGGGCAGGCCGCGCGGCGCGCTCAGGCCCGGCACCAGCACTTCTTCGACGAAGTGCTGCTCATAGGCCTTGAGCACGGCGATCTGCAGGTCTTCGCGCGAACCGAAGTGCGCAAAGACGCCGCTCTTGCTCATTTGCATGCGCTCGGCGAGCGCGCCGATGGTCAGGCCCTCAAGACCGGCGCGCGCGGCCAGCTCGCAGGCAGCTGCGACGATCGCCGAACGGGTCTGTTCACCTTTGCGCATGGATCAGAAATATAAACGAACGTTCGTACTATTTATCGGATCACCCGGCTTGTCAACCCGGCGTGGCCGGCTGTCCGCGGGCGCAGGCCGCCCGAACGCCTGAATTGCCCGGACTGACATCCGCTGATCCAAGGTTCGACTCGTCACCATCCGTTCACAATTAAGACACACTCCTCTGCCATCGGACATCCCATGCCGCGCCACCACAGACTGCTGGGCCTGCTGCTCGACCTGCGCATCGGTACACGATTGATGCTGGCTTTCGGCGGCGTCTTCATCGTCATGGCCACGATGGCAGTGTTCGCAATCGTGCACATGGCCGACATGAACAGCCGGATGGCTCACATCACCGGGGGCAACAACCGGCAGATTGCCGCGGTCAACCTGATGATCGACTCGGTCAGCCAGCGCGCCATCGCCATCCGCAACCTGACCCTGCTGTCCGACAAGGACCTGAAGAAGCAGGAACTCCAGTCGATCGAGGAGGCCGGCAAAGCCTATGCCAAGGCCGAATCCGACCTGCTCGCGCTGATCGAACGCTATGACGCATCCGAGGCCGAAAAGGCGCTCTTCGAGGCAATCAAACGCAGCGAGAAAGTAACGGTGGCGCTGATGTCGCAGGCGATCGATCTGGGCATGTCCGGGCAGATCGAGGAGGCAGCAGGCTTTCTGATGGAAAAAGTGCATCCTCGCCAGGCGCGCTGGATCACGGTGCTGCAAACACTCTCGGGCCTGCAGGCCAAGACCAGCGACGAGTACACCGAAGACGCGGCGGCGTCCTACAAGACCGCGCGCCTGATGCTCATGATTTTCGTGGCGGGTGCATTGGCCATCGGCATGGTGCTGGCCTGGCTGGTCACCAGATCAATCACCGGCCCGATCGGCGAAGCAGTGACACTCGCGCGCACCGCTGCGCGAGGCGACCTGAGCGCCGCCATCCCGGCTCATTACAAGGACGAAAGCGGTCAGCTGCTCGAGGCGCTGGGCCAGATGAACCAGCATCTGAAAGAAGTGGTAAGCCAGGTGCGCCAGGGCAGCGAGCATATCGCCACCGGCACATCCGAGATTGCGAGCGGCAACAACGACCTGAGCCGGCGCACCGAGCAACAGGCCTGCAATCTGCAGGAAACCGCAGCATCGATGGAAGAAATCCGCTCGACCGTGCTGAACAACGCCGAGTCGTCGCGCCAGGCCAGCGACATGGCAAGCAGCGCGAGCGAGGCAGCCGCACGCGGCGGCGCGGCGGTCGAGCAGATCGTCAAGACCATGACGCAGATCACCGAGTCGAGCCGGCGAATCGCCGACATCATCGGCGTGATCGACGGCATCGCCTTCCAGACCAATATTCTCGCGCTCAATGCGGCGGTCGAGGCGGCACGCGCCGGCGAACAGGGCCGCGGCTTCGCGGTCGTGGCCAGCGAAGTGCGCAACCTCGCGCAGCGAAGCGCCTCGGCAGCCCAGGAAATCAAGACTCTGATCGGCGCCAGCTCGGCCAGCGTTGAGCAGGGCTCGAAGCTGGTGAGCGATGCCGGCGTCACGATGACCGATGTGGTCACTCAGGTTCGTCAGGTCGCGGTCCTGATCGGTGAGATCAGCACGGCCACGCAAGAACAATCCGGCGGGATCAATCAGGTGGGTGACGCGGTCTCGGACCTCGATCGCATGACCCAGCAGAACGTCGCGCTGGTCGAGGAGTCGGCAGCGGCCGCGGAAAGCCTGAAGGATCAGGCCGCCCGGCTGCTGGCGTCGGTCAGCATCTTCAAACTCGACGCCCGCCACTGAGGTCGCGCCCGACAGCGACCCTTTTACCTGTCCCTTCCACCTGCCCCTTGCAACGGAGTCAAACGATGAATCAGATCAAGCGACGCACCTTCATGCTTCACGCCGTGGCCGCAGGCGCCACGCTCACCTGCTCTGGCCTGGCGCTGGCCGGCCCGACGAAAGTCGACGAGGCAGACCCGAAAGCCGCCTCACTCGGCTATCGCAACGACTCGAGTCAGGTCGACAAGAAGCGCTTCCCCAAGCATGGGGCAGGCGAGAAATGCAGCGGCTGCATGGCATGGCTCGGCAAACCGAGCGACGCCTGGGCTGAATGTGACCTGATGGTCGACAAGCTGGTCGCGAACGCGGGCTGGTGCAGCTCCTTCGTCAAGCTGAAGGGCTGAGCGTCAGGGGCTGAGCGTCAGGGGCCGACCGCTCCCAGCAAGGCAGGGTAGTGCCGAGCCATCGCGGCGCCGTTCAGTGGCTTGAACGCGCCCTTGTGGCAGGTACCGCAATTGACCTTGGCGGCATCGTGCAGCGGACCCAGTCGCCCGGTCGGCAACTCGGGGAAGTTGCCGGAGAGCGGCTCGAGATACTCGCTGTTGATGTCACGGACCATGCGGATGCCATACCAGGCGGTGGCCCGCTGCGGGCGGCTTTCTTCCCAGCTCGCGAAGGCACGCGTGTTGTGGCAGTAGGTGCAGTTCACGCCGAGTGAACTCGACATGTGCATCATCAGCCCGTAGGTGAACTCGGCCTGCTTGGTCGACTTGTTGTTGTCGGTGCGCAGTGCGGTGTTGCCGGCCACGCGGATTGTGGCGGCCTCTTTTTCCGACAACAGATAGTGCGAGAACGGATCGTTGGGCAAAGAGCTCAGCCCGACCGACCTGGCCGGAGCATTTTGACCGGCGAGATCGCCGAGCACCGGATGTTTGGTGTCGGGAGGCTGGCGAAACCAGACCGGCTGGGGCAGCGGATTGCCGCGATGGCAGGTGTAGCAGGTCACGCCGGTGGCGCCGACATGGGATTTCCAGTCTGCATTCAGATGCTGGGTCATCTGAATCATCCGGCGCGCAACCACCTTGGTGTATTTGCTGTCATCGGCGAAGTTGCCCTCGATGTGGCAATACAGACAACTCTGGACCGGCGACACCCAGTTGGTCATCGCATTCATGGTCCGACCGAATTCGGCCAGGCTCAATCCGTTGAGGACCTTCACATTCTGGTAGACGTCGCCCGCCGTCGGCCCACCGGCTCGTACCCGCGCCGGCGCATCGATCGCAGGCATCGCATTCAGGCCGGCCTGCTCGGCGAGCGTGCGCGGGTTGTAAATCTGCTGCATCCCGGTACCGCGATAGCCGGTCTGGACGGTCTCGATCGGCGGGCGTTCACAGCCGGCGAGCATCAAGCCAGATACAAGCAGGCCGGCTTTAAGCACGACCTCGATCATCATTCGCATCATGGCTGGGGTCTCGATTATTCGATGAAAACGTATCGTAAAATTTACACTATTTTGTGTCAACTAAAATAGACAGCTCCGCTGCGATGACAAGCGTGCCAACAAGCGTGGCGGCATGATGGCGATGCGCTTGCGCCCCGTCGTTCATCTCGCGGACAAAACAGACAGTTGTGTATAGTTGAGGCGCTGCCGGCAAAGACCGTGCCGACGCTCCCTGAACCACTCCCCTGCGCAGGCCGCCCCATGACCTCGTTTCAAGGCAAAGCCGTCGTCATCACCGGTGCCGCATCCGGCATTGGCGAGGCACTCGCCAATGCGATGGCCGCGCACGGCGCCCGGCTGCTGATCTGCGATATCGACTTCGCACGGCTGGAAAAGGTCGCGCAGCCCCTGCGGGACCGCGGGCTGATCTGCCTGACCCAGGTCTGCGATGTGGCGAAGATTGCCGATCTCGAGGCGCTCGCCGAGCGGGCGCGCCAGGCCTTCGAAGGCGTCGATGTGCTGGTCAATAACGCCGGCGTCGGGCTGGTCTCGCCGGTTCGAAGCCTCGATCCGGCTGACGCCCACTGGCTGATCGACATCAATTTCTGGGGTGTGGTCAACGGCAGCAGGCTCTTTTTGCCCCTTCTGCAGGCACGCCCCGGCAGCACGATCGTGAATCTGTCGAGCGTGTTCGCGATGATCTCGGTGCCAACCCAGTCGATGTACAACGCGAGCAAGGCGGCGGTACGGGCGTTTTCGGACGCGCTGCGCGAGGAGATTCGCGACAGCCGCGTCAATGTGCTGTGCGTGCATCCGGGCGGCATCAAGACCCGGATCGCCGAGCAGTCGCGTCTGGGCGACTACTCGAGCATGGCCGCCTCGCCCAAGGCCCTGCATGCGCAGTTCGACAAAATGGCCCGGACCAGCGCGCCGCAGGCGGCCGCGGTCATCGTGAAGGCACTGCAGGCCGGCAAGACGCGGGTGCTGATCGGTGCCGACGCTCGCATCGGCGATCTGCTGTTCAGACTGGTGCCGTCGCGGGCCTCGGCCTGGCTGGCCACGCTGGCCCGGCGACAGATCGCCCGGCAGCGTTCGGCGGCGGGGCGGCGATGAGCGCCAAGGCCGCTTCGCAGCGTCGCATCGGCTGGACGACCCTGGTCGGGCTGGTGGTGCTGGTGGTGCTGGCCACGGCGCTCGGCCTTGGCAGCGCCTGGCTGGTGCTCAAGCGCAGCGATGGCTTCGGTGCGCGCGTCGGGCCGTGGCGGGCCAATCTGCTGGCCGGCAGCGCCGATGCCGATCCCTATACCCGCGCCCGAGTTGCGGTGGGCGGCTTGCTCGCGCTCAATCGTGCCGAGACCATGTACTACGTCGCCGCGACCGACTCCGATGGCCAGCCATTGCGCTCGCGCTGCAGCTACCGGGTGAGCGGGCCGCCGCCCAAGGCCCGCTGGTGGAGCCTGACCGCCTATGCCGAGGACTACTTTCTGTTCCCCAACGAGCAGCGTCGCTACAGCGTCAATGGCCTGAGCGCGCCGGTCGACGCGAACGGTGCGTTCATGCTGATCAGTGGCCCGACCGACCCCGGCCTGGCCGGCCTGCCCTGGCTGCCCACGCCCGGCGACCGGGGCCTGATGTTCACGCTGCGGGTCTACAACCCCGAAGGCGCGCTGCAGGCCGCCCCGGCATCGCTTGAGGCGCCGCGCATCGAGCGACTGGCGGGCTGCGCATGACGCAGGCGCAATCGTCGGCACTGCTCAGCAGCCGCAGACGGCTGTGGGCCTGGCGGATCGGCGCGACACTCATCCTGGCAGCCGCAGTGCATGGGCTGGCAGTGTGGGCCGTGCCGCGGGTGATCATGGGCCGTGTGCTCTCGGCCGCGCAGCCCGAAAGAACCAGCGGGGTCTTTCTGCCACCAATGACCGATGCCTCGGCGCGGCGCATCGTCATGCCCAGCCCTGATCTGCTCTATGCCACCTGCGCCTTCGATGTCAGCACGACGCCGCTGCGCATCCGGGCCGAACCGAAGGCACCCCGGTACTGGTCGATCGCGCTTTACGCCGACAATTCCGACAACTTCTTTGTGATCAATGATCGCGAGGCGGCCGGCAAACCGATCGACATCGTGCTGATCGGCCCGAAAGCCTATGCGCAAAGGCCCGCACTGCCGGCCGGCTCGACACTGATCGACTCGCCGTCGGCGCGCGGCCTGCTGCTGATGCGGGTGCTGGTGGCCGACTATGCCGCCGAGAAATCAGTGGTCGAAGCAGCACGCGGCTCGCTCAGTTGCGAAGCCTTGCGCTGAGCGACGCCCCCTTCCAAGGACACCATGGCCCCGCAAACCCTCCAGATTGTCGTGATCGGCTCAGTGTGGGCGGCGTTCGCACTGGCCGAAATGCTGCAGGGCCGATTCCTGGCACGCCAGTCAACCCGCGAAGACGTGCGCCTGGAGATCGCGGTGACGCTGATGTTTCCGCTGATTTCGGTGAGCGTGCTGAGCGCGTCGGGCGCACTGTGCGCCTCGCTGATGCCGGCGCAGCGCGATGCGCTGGCCGACTGGCCATGGTGGCAGATGCTGCTGGTGCTGCTGGTGGCCGACGATCTGACCCAGTACTGGTGGCATCGCCTCAGCCACACCTCGGTGATGTGGCCGCTGCATCGCGCACATCATTCGGCGGGCTATATGAGCGTGCGCCTGGTCTATCGCAACAACGCCTTCTATTACGCGCTGATGCCCGGCCTCTGGCTGTCGGGCGCACTGCTGTATCTCGGCTTCGGCTGGGTCTATGTGTTCTACAGCATCGTCAAGGTCACGGTCATCATCGGCGCGCATTCGGCCATCCGCTGGGATCAATGGCTCTACCGCACACCCTGGCTCAGCCCGCTGGCCTGGGTGCTGGAGCGCACCATTTCGACGCCGGCCACCCACTTCGCCCACCATGCACTGAGGCAGGACGACGGCATCGGCCACTACGCCGGCAACTACGGCAATCTGCTGTTCATCTGGGACATGCTCTTCGGCACCGCGCGGATCACTCGCCGCTATCCGCCGGCCTTCGGCCTGGAGGATGATCTGCGGCATGGGCCGGAATCCTGGCTCACGCAGTTCGTCTATCCGCTGCGCCGATCACGCCGCGCCGACACCACCCTGGGCACCGGGCCGCATCGCCCGCCCGCCTGAATCCGGACTCGAGGCGGACTCCAGGCTGGCGGCGCATTGCCGGTCTCAGGCCGGGGCGTCGATGCCGCGGGCGCGGTAAGCCAGATGCCGCTGCGCCGACTCACTGTTGCGAAAATCGGTGGCATAGCGCGCCAGCAGCTTCACAATGCGCGCCGGCGCATAGCCAAGCTGGGTAAAGGCCACGCCACGATCGAAGACCTCGCCGTAATGGGCGATCAGGCCGTCGCGCAAGCGAAAGCGGCTGATGCCTTCAAAGATCACCAGCTCGCCTTTGCTGTCGGGTTCACGCGAGCGATAGCTGAAGCAGTAGCGCGCATAGCCGGTGTCGGCGCTGCAGGCCGGCTCGACAAATTCCCAGGAGAAGGCCTCGCCGCCGTCATAGAAGCGGTCGAGCATGGCCGCGATCGATTCACGCCCCTGATGAGGGCCGAAGAAATAGTCGTCATAGATGCCATCGGTGGTAAAGAGTGCGGCCAGCCCTGCGGTGTCGCGTGCGCCGACCGCAGTCGCAAAGCGCTCGAGCAACTGATCGAAAGTCATGCCTGTGGTCTCCTTGTGTTTTCGGGGGGGCTCTGGTCGGACGATAGCAGCCCCCGGGCATGGGACAATCGCCGGAGTTCCCCTCAGTCAGGCGATCCCGACGATGCTACGCACCCCCATCGATTTTCAAGCCGCCCTCGACCTCGAGCTTCATCCCGATGCAGTGGTCCACCTTTTCGTTCGCGATTCGCTCGTCCAGAGCCTCGATGAGCCGCGCGCCCTGCCCTGGCGGACCTGGCGCGCCATGGGCTTTGCGCCGGCGCGGGTGCATCCGATCGGCCGCCATCAGGGCGTCGACCATCTCGCGGTCGCGCTGGCGGACGACCATCCGGCCGACCTGATGCCTGACGGCTGGAAGGCGGCCAACCTGCGCACCTGGTTCGGCTCGCTCGATGACGAGACCCTCTCGATTGCGATGCGTGCGGTGCAGATCCTCGAGTGGGATCGCACCCACCAGTTCTGCGGCGCCTGCGGCATCCCGACCGAGCATGCCAGCGGCGAGCGCGCCAAGCGCTGCCCGCGCTGTCGCCTGACGGTCTATCCGCGCATCTCGCCGGCGATGATGGCGCTGGTGACCAAGGGCAACCAGCTCCTGCTCGGGCGCGGGGTGAATTTTCCGCCGGGCCGCTACAGCGCGCTGGCCGGTTTTCTCGAAGCCGGCGAGACGATCGAAGAATGCGTCGCCCGCGAGGTCCTCGAAGAGACCAATATCGAGATCAAGAACCCGCGCTATTTCGCCAGCCAGAGCTGGCCCTTTCCCAACTCGCTGATGATCGCCTTCACCGCCGAGTACGCCAGCGGCGAAGTACGCCACGATCCGGCCGAGTTGGCCGATGCGCAGTGGTTCGACCTTGACGCCCTGCCGCAGATGCCGCCGCGCCTGTCGATCGCACGGGCGCTGATCGACGCGACGATTGCGCGAATGCGCGCTAACGGCGCCTGAACGACGGCATCGGGGCGGGTACCTCGATCACTTTGGGCGGCGCAATCGCGAAGATGCGCTCGCCCTCGACGCGCACGACGGTCGCGCCACCGGTGAAATCACCGAAGGCCGGCAGCACCATCTGCGACTCTCCGACCCGAAAGCAAGGCAGTCTCACCGATGCGCCTCCCCGACCCGACAGGCGCACCGCCGGATGAAGATGGCCGGCCAGGCGATAGCCGCCGGCGAGGATTTGGCGATGGTTCGAAGATTGGCTCGAAGATTGGCCCTCCCCCGGCGCGGCGGACCGGTCGGCCGAGGGCAGGACATCGCTCTCAAAGGGCAGATGACAGAGCGAGAACGGACCCAGCCGCTCACCCTGCGTGACCATCTCGATGCCGAGCTCAGCAGGCGGATCACCGGCATGGTCATCATGATTGCCTCGCACCAGCAGGCATCGCAGTCGAGCATGCTTTGCGCGCCATTGCCGCAGCAATCCGATCGTCGCCGGCGCCTGCGCCTGTCGGGCATGCAGCAGATCGCCCAGCACCACCAGCCGGGTTGCGGCGCAGAGCTCAATGAGCGCAGAGAGTCGGTCAAGGGTGGCCGCGGTCGGTCCGCGCGGCACCGGCACGCCGAGTGCACTGAAGGACTCGGCCTTGCCGAGGTGAACGTCGGCCACAAACAGCGTTCCCGCCTCGGGCCACCACACCGCGCGATCGGCGAGCAACTGCAGGGCAACGCCTGCCACGACGACCGCAAGGCCGGCAGTGGCGATGGTCGGGCCACTCTCGGCACGCGCGCCACTCTCGGCACTCGGGTCGATTGGCGCGATCGGAGGGGTCGCCGCTTGCATCAGGTCCATCGTGGCCATTGTATCGGCGTGCGGTGTGTGGCTTTCAGGCAGACACCTGGCTGCCTCTGACTGGCCGAGTTGCGTTACCCTGCTGCCGACGCCGTCTGAGGCACTTCGCAAATCTTCACCGTTGCTGATCGACCCGACTTTCGCGCCGCCCCTGCATCTGGACGATGCCGCTGTGCGCCGACTGCTCAGCCTGCCATCCCTGCTGCAGGCACTACGCCACGCCCTCATCGATCTGTCGGCAGGCCGCGTGGTGCAGCCGCAGCGCATGGTGATGGAGATTCCTGATGCCGGTGGCCTGCTGTTCTTGAAGCCGGTGCTGAGCGACCAGGCCCTGGTCACCAAACTGATCACGCAGTTTCCTGGCAATGCACAAATCGGCCTGCCGACTCTGCTGGCCACGATCGTCCTGATGGATCCGCGCACCGGCCGCACACTCGCAGTCATGGATGGCACCTGGATCACCGAACTGCGCACCGCCGCAGTCACCGCGGTGGCCTGCGATGCGCTGACCTCGCCCGCACCGAAAGTCCTGGCCCTGTTGGGCAGTGGCGCGCTGGCCCGCACCCATGCGCTGGCACTGCGCGCGGTCAGACCGATCACCGAGATCCGCGTCTGGAGCCGCGATGCCGGCAATGTGCAGCGCTGCGCCGCCGAGATTGGCGGCGTCGCCTGCGCGAGCGCGCAAGACGCGGTGCGCGGTGCCGACATTGTGTGCACCGTCACCAATGCCACCGAGCCCATCCTGCGCGGCGCCTGGCTCAAGGCAGGCGCGATGGTGGCCGCGATCGGCGCAGCACGCCCCGGCTGGCGCGAGCTCGATGACGAGGTCATGCGCCACACCCTGATCGCCGACAGCCGTCATGCCGCCGAGCTCGAGTCGGGCGATGTGATCGCATCGGGCGCACGGATCAGTGCCGAGATCGGCGAGATCCTGGCCGGCACGAAGCCCGCACCGCCACCGGGCGAGACCTGGGTCTTCAAGGCGCTCGGGCAGGCGGTCGAGGATGCGGCGGCCGCGCGCCTGGTCTATGACGCGGCGCTGGCCGAGCGCGAGATGGCCGCCAGCCGGCAGGGCGATGCATCCTGTGCACGAGGTGGCGCATGACATCAGGCAGCAAGGCCGTCCAGGACGATCGCCCAGCGCATACCCCCTGCGATCACAGCGTCGATGTCGCAATCATTGGCGCCGGCATCCAGGGCGCCTCAATCGCCTGGTGGCTGATGCGCCTTGACCCCGGTTTGCGGGTCGCACTCATCGAACGCGATACCAGCTTTGCGCAGGCCTCCTCGCAACGCTCGGCGAGCTCGATCAGGCAACAGTTTTCGAATCCGATCAATATTCAGCTCTCGCAGTTCGGGCTGCAATTTTTGCGCGAGGCACCGGGCCTGCTCGCGGTCGACGACGAAGCGCCTGCGATCGGGCTGACCGATCCGGGATACCTCTATCTGGCACGCTCCGAGGGCGCCGACAGCCTGCGCGCGCAGCACGCACTGCAACGCCATCATGGCGCGCCGATCGAGCTGCTCGAGCGCGACGCGCTGGCGCAGCGCTTTGCCTGGCTGCGAACCGGAGATCTGTCGGTGGGCACGCTCGGCGCAGGCGCTGAAGGCTGGTTCGACGGCCCGGCGCTGCATCAGGCGATGCTGCGGGCCGCAAGGTCTCAGGGCGCGACGCTGATCCGGGGCGAGGTGGTGGGCTTCGAGATGGCAGGCGCAGGCGATGCGCCCCGCAAAATCACCGCGCTGCGATTGGCCGATGGCACACGCCTGGTTTGCGGCACAGCGGTCAATGCCGCCGGCGCCTGGGCACGCCCGCTTGCAGCGGCAGCCGGCATCGACCTGCCGGTGCACGCCCGGCGTCGCACGGTGTTTGTCTTTTCGTGTCCGACAACGCTGGCTGATTGTCCGCTGGTGATCGACCCGAGCGGCTTCTGGTTCAGGCCCGAAGGCAGGCAGTTCATCGGCGGACGTACGCCCGACGATGATGCCGACGACCTGCCGCTTGAGCCCAATCTGGCCGAGTTCGACGAAGCCTTCTGGACCGGACTGGCGCATCGGGTGCCGGCCTTCGAAGCACTGCGCATCGAAAACGCCTGGGCCGGCTACTACGAGATGAACCTCTTCGATCACAACGCCCTGCTGGGCGCGCATCCCGCGGTCGACAACCTGCTCTTTGCGACCGGCTTTTCAGGCCACGGGATGCAGCAGGCGCCGGCTGTGGGGCGTGGCATTGCCGAGCTCATCGTGCAGGGCGGCTACCGATCGCTCGATCTGTCGGTGCTCTCGATTGAACGGCTGGTGCAAGGCCGGCGCATTCTTGAAGCGAACGTGATCGGCTGACGTCCGCGCTGACGATCGCCAACTGAGCAGATCGACCGATCCGAGCGTCTGGCCCGCGCTCAGACCCAGCCGCCGGCAAACGCGATGCCTTGCCCTGCAAAAAACTCGACCTCGTTGCTGGCCAGAAATACCGCAAACAACGCGTCTTCTTCGGGGCGTGCCAGACGCCCGAGCGGCACTTCCCGCTTGAGGCGCTCCTGGAAGGCCGGCAGCGCCTGCACATCCGGGCCGTAGTAGGTCGGGTTCTCGACGAAGTTCTGCGCGATCAAGTTGACATGCACGTTATGCGGCGCGACCTCGACGCCGACCGATCGCACCCAGCTGAGCTGGGCGCCGCGCGCAGCCGAATAAGTCGAAACGCGCTTTTGACCACGCATGGCCACCGCGCTGCCCATGACGATGAACTTGCCGGCCCGCCGCGCGATCATCGCCGGCAGCACCGCGCGCGCCAGACGGGGCAGCGGATCGACCATGTGGGTAAAGACATGCTGCCACTCTTCGTCGGTCACCGCGGTCACCGGCGAATAGGGCGAGGGCACGGCCAGATTGGCGATCAGGATGTCGATATCGCCGGCGGCCCTGACTGCCGCCTCGGCCGAGGCCGGATCGGCCAGCGGGCCGTGCGAACCGATGACCACCGCACCGTGCTCCTCGAAGGCGGTGGTGAGCACCGGCCCCATAAATTCTTCGCATTGGGTGATCAGCACCCGTTTGCCTTTGAGGCTGTCGCCGATCCGCATGATCGAAGTCTCCTGTGTCTTGGTTGCGCCGAGTCTATCAGCGCTCATGCAGCGGCCCGCCGGCCGCGGCTTCAAGCTCGCGGACCATCCGAGCGACCCGGTCGGCGAGCTTTTCGGTGCTCACCTGCTCGCGCAAGCGCTCGATCAGCAATGGAAACGCAAACGGGCCGGGTCGTTCGAGTTCGACCTCAATCAGCGTTCGCGCACGCAGACGGGCAAGCGTATCGCGCAGGCGGGCAAGGTCGAGTTCCTGCTCCAGCACCTCGGTGGCCGCCTGCGCCAGCAGCAGGCTGCCCGGGTCGTAATCGCGAAACACCTGATAAAAGAGCCCCGCTGACGCCTGCAGCTGGCGCGATCGTTTCGGCGCGCCCGGAAACCCCTGAAAGATCAGCCCGGAGACCCGCGCGATTTCGCGAAAGCGACGCAGCGCAAGCTCGCCCGAATTGAGACTTTCCAGCACATCGGCCAGCAGGTCGCCTTCGGCAAAGAGCATGCCGTCGCGAAGCCCTCGCCAGTCGATCGGATCAGGTGAAAGCAGCTCCAGCCCGTAGTCGTTGACCGCTACTGAGAAGCTCGCCGCGGCCTTGTGCGACACCCGCCAGGCCAGCAGGGCCGCCAGCCCGAGATGCACATTGCGCCCGGCAAAGGGATAAACAAAGAGGTGGTGGCCCTCGCGTGAATGCAGGTGCTCGACCAGCAGCGTGTGAGTATCGGGCAGGCGCGACCAGGCCTGCTGCAGGCGTAACAGCGGCGCGGCCATCTGCATCTCGGGGCCTTCAAAGACGCCGGCACCCGCCTGCTCGAGGCGCGCCAGCACCGCGTCGGCCATCTCGGACGACAGCGGCATCTTGCCGCCGTTCCAGCGCGGCACCGCGGCGCGCCGGCCGGTGGCGCGCTTCACATAGGCGGTCATGTCGTTGATGCGGACCAGCTCGAGCAGGCGCCCGGCAAAGAGAAAACAGTCGCCGCGCTTGAGGCGCGCGATGAAGCTTTCTTCGACCGTCCCGACTGTGCTGCCGCTCATCATCTTCACGATCATCGACGCGTCGGCCACGATCGTGCCGATCGACATCCGGTGACGACGCGCAATGCTGCGATCGGGCACCCGCAGCACACCCATCTCATCAGGCACGACCCGACGGTATTCGGGATAGGCGACAAGCGACTGGCCGCCGCGGGTTACAAAATCGAGCGACCAGGCCCATTCGGCATCGGTGAGCTCGCGATAGGCGTGGCAGCTGCGTACCTCGGCCAGCAACTGCTCCGGCACGAATCCGGTGCCGGCAGCAATCGTCACCAGATGCTGGACCAGCACGTCGAGCGGCTTGCGCGGCGAGTCGCGCGGCTCGATGCGGCGGGCGGCCACCGCATCGCGTGCGGCCGCGCCTTCGACCAGTTCGAGCGCGTGGGTCGGCACCAGCGTGACCCGCGAGGCCCGCCCCGGCGAATGCCCCGAGCGGCCGGCCCGCTGCAGCAGCCGGGCAACACCCTTGGCGCTGCCGACCTGCAGCACGCGCTCGACCGGCGAGAAATCCACGCCAAGGTCGAGGCTGGAGGTGCAGACCACCGCCTTCAGGCGACCCTCCTTCAACCCCGCCTCGACCCAGGCGCGCACCGAGGCATCGAGCGAGCCGTGATGCAGGGCGATCAGGCCCGCCCAGTCGGGTCGGGCTTCGAGCAGCGCCTGATACCAGAGCTCGGCCTGCGATCGGGTGTTGGTAAAGACCAGCGAACTCGCGCTCGACTCGATCTCGGCCACCACCGGTGCCAGCATGCGGGTGCCCAGATGGCCACCCCAGGGGAATCGTTCGGTCGACTCGGGCAGCAGGGTATCGACCAGCAGAGTCTTGGGCTGGCGGCCCTGCACCAGCCGACCACCGCCATGGGCCAGCAGCACGTCCATCGCCTGTTCGAGATTGCCCAGCGTGGCCGACAGACCCCAGACGATCAGCCCCGGGTTGAAGGCCCGCAGCCGGGCCAGCGCGAGTTGGACCTGCACGCCGCGCTTGTTGGCGATCAGCTCATGCCATTCGTCGATCACGACCATCGCGACGCCCGAGAGCCGCCCTGGCGCATCAGCCTTCGACAGCATCAGCGACAGGCTCTCGGGCGTAGTCACCAGCGCCTCGGGCAAACGCTTGTCCTGGCGGGTGCGCTCGGCCGCCGGGGTATCGCCGGTGCGCAGACCGACCCGCCAGTCGATGCCAAGCTCGGCGAGCGGCTCAGACAGGGAGCGGGCCGTGTCGGAAGCAAGTGCTCGCATCGGTGTGATCCACAGCAGTTTCAGGCCGGCGCTGCGCCAGGTGGATGCGGTGGTGGAAGCGGTGGTGGAAGCGGTGGTCGATGCGGTCGGAGCCTGCGCCAGCAACTGCGCCAGCGCGGCGAACCACACCGCGTAGGTCTTGCCCGATCCGGTGGTGGCATGCAGCAGGCCCGACTCGCCGTCTGCGACGGCGTCCCAGACCTCGTGCTGAAAAGGGAAGGACTGCCAGCCGCGGCGCCCGAACCAGCCGGCGATGTCGGTCGGCACTGAGGCGGGTTGCACTGAGGCGGTCGGCACTGCGGCGGTCGGCACTGCGGCAGTTGGCGATGCCGCGGATGCTGATCGCCGCGCCCGGCTGGCCTTCGGCCGGCCGCTCGCTTGAGCATTGCCGCCGGCCGGTTCACTCACGCGACACTGCGCGACGCCGTCGACTGTTGCGTTGGTGTCTGCACCGCCGCTTCCACCCGCCAAACCGCCCGACGGCGCAGCGCGGCGCGGCAGGGGACGAGGCTTGGGGAAGGACGGCATCCCGCCATCCTAGCCCCGACTCGATCAGGCCATCCGGAAGGTCGCGTTGGCGCGGGCGATCGTCCGGTCGCCGACCACGATGCGAGACTCGACAAACGACAGGGTCTTGCCCGCCCTCACCACCGTGGGCATCACCTCGAGCCAGTCGCCCGGCCGCGCAATGTCCACGAAATCGATCGACAGGGACACGGTGAGCGCGCCGGCATGACGCTCGCCATCGGCCGGACGCGCCGCCTGCGCGACGATGCGGGCCGACAGCCCCATGGCATTGTCGGCCAGCGCAGTGATCAGCCCGCCATGCGCCAGGCCCCGGGCATTGCAGTGCGGCTCGCGGATCTGCACCGCGAGCTGCAGGGCGCGGTCGGTGCGCCGGGCATAGATCGGCTCCCACGGGGCGGTCATCGGACTGTGGCGGTCGTGCGGCCCATAGCCTGCCGGGGGAGCGTCGGGGCTCGTCATCAATGGGCCTTCGGGTATTGAACTATCGGACCAACCGGCTCAGGCCGCCCTGGCAATCGGAATCGCTCGATTACCCGTCGACGACGTCGAGGCCGAATCGTAAAGATGACAGGCTACTGAGCGGCCACCACCCAGATCCTGCATCGGCGGATCGTCCACCTTGCAGCGTTCGATCGCATGCGGACACCGGGTATGAAAGCGACAGCCCGACGGCGGCTTGACCGCGCTCGGCACCTCGCCCTGCACCACGACACGCTGGCGCTGCGCCTCGACCGACGGATCGGCCACCGGCACCGCCGACAGCAGCGCCTGGGTATAGGGATGCAGCGGCTCGCGATAGAGGTCGTCGCGCGGTGCGATCTCGACGATGCGCCCAAGGTACATCACCGCCACCCGATGACTGAGGTGGCGCACCACCGCCAGATCGTGCGCGATGAAGAGATAGGCCAGGCCATGGCGCTGCTGCAGATCCATCAGCACATTGACCACCTGCGCCTGAATCGACACATCGAGGGCCGAAACCGGCTCGTCACAGATGATCAGGCTGGGCTCGAGCGCCAGCGCTCTGGCAATGCCGATGCGCTGACGCTGACCGCCCGAAAATTCGTGCGGATAGCGCTCCGCCATGTCGGGCAGCAGCCCGACGGTCTTGAGCAGACCGGCGATGCGGTCATCATATTCACCGCGATTGGCTGCCATGCCGTGCACCTGCAACGGCTCGCCGATCAGATCGCTCACCCGCATGCGCGGATTGAGCGAACCGTAAGGATCCTGATAGACCATCTGCATGCGCCGCCGGAAAGTGCCGGTGCGGGCCTGCTGGCGCGTGATGTCGTCGCCTTCGAAGATGATCTTGCCGCTTGTCACCGGCTGCATCCGCAGCACCGCAAGGCCAGTGGTGCTCTTGCCGCAGCCCGACTCGCCGACCAGGCCGAGGGTCTGACCGGCCGCCAGCGAAAACGACACGCCGTCGACCGCCTTGACCACGCCCGGTGAACGCCCCAGCAGGCCGCTGCCGCGCAGCGGGAAATGCACTCGCAGGTCTTCGACGCGCAAGAGTTCGCTTGCGCCCTGCACAGGTTCAGTCGACATCGTGATGGCAGGCAGTGAAGTGAAGGGGCATGACTTCGCGAAGCACCGGCCGTTCGGCCGCACAACGCGCATCGGCTTTGGTGCAGCGCGGTGCGAAGGCGCAGCCGGGCGGCAGCCTTGCCAGATCGGGCGGCTGGCCAGCGATCGGTACCAGACGATGCCCGGCCGGCCCATCGAGCCTCGGAATCGCGGCCAGAAGCCCCTGGGTATAAGGATGGCGCGGCTTGGCATAGAGCGTTTCGGCCTTGGCCTGCTCGACGATGCGCCCGCCATACATCACCGCCACCGCATCGGCATAGCGGGCCACGACACCGAGGTCATGGGTGATGAGGATCAGCGCCGCACCGGTCTCGCGCGTGAGCTCTTTGAGCAGATCGAGAATCTGCGCCTGGACCGTGACATCGAGCGCGGTGGTCGGCTCATCGGCCACGATCAGTTTGGGCTGGCAGGCCAGCGCCATCGCAATCATGGTGCGCTGACGCATGCCACCCGAATACTGATGCGGATAGGTCTGCAGACGGCTTGCGGCATCCGGAATGCGGACCTTCTCGAGCAGACCGCGTGCCACCTCGAAGGCACGCGCCCACGGCTCCTTGCGGTGCACATTAACCGGCTCGGCGATCTGCATGCCGACGGTGAGCGCCGGATTGAGCGAACTCATCGGCTCCTGAAAAATCATCGCGATGCGATTGCCGCGAATCTCGCGCATCTGCGCGTCAGACAGCTTGAGCAGGTCCTGGCCTTCGAACAGGATCTCGCCGGCCACAATCCGACCCGGCGGATTCGGAATCAGCCGCATCAGCGACATCGCGGTCACGCTCTTGCCCGAACCCGACTCGCCGACGATGGCCAGGGTCTGGCCAGCCTCGAGCGAGAAGGACACATCGTCGACCGCGGTCAGTTCGCCGCGTTCGGTTCGAAAGCGCGTCGTCAGACCGCGGACATCGAGCAAGGGCATGTTCAGAAACCCATCGACTTCTTCATTTCCTGATCGACCCAGACTCGCGCATGGATCGGGGCAGGACGCTCGGCACCGGCACGCAGCTCGCCGCCGTAGTTCTTCACCCAGGGCCACCAGGCGGTGTAGACATAGGGCGTCGGCAGGTAGATGTAGGGCGCTGCATCAATCACTTCGCGGGTCATGAGGCGGATCTTGACCTGACGCAGACGCTCGTCGGGCTCAGCCAGCATGTCGACAATCTTCTTGTCGAACTCCGGATCCTTGTACATCGCAGGATTCCAGTACTGGCCGGTCTGGAAGTTCTTGCGCATGCCGGTGGTCGGATTGCTGTGGCCGGTATTGAAGTGAAAGCCCGCGGCGTGGGTCTTGGTGCCCTGCGCCGACAGGTGCGCCGGATACTCCATCACCTGGATTTCCATCTTCACACCGACCTTGGCGAGATAGGCCGCCACCATCGCGACCAGATCCTGATCGGTGCTTGCGGCACTCACCTGGGTCTTGAAGGAGAACCCGTTCGGATAGCCGGCTTCAGCCAGCAACTGCTTGGCCTTGGTCGGGTTGAAGGTGAAGACCTCCTTGACCGAATCGGGCATCGCATCGAAGGGCTCGTGATAGCCGGTCCAGGTCGGATGCATCGGGAAGGCCAGCAGTTCGGCGTTGCCGCCCCAGTAGGTCTTGATGATCTCGGCCTTGTTGACCGCCATGTTCAGCGCACGCCGCACCCGCACGTCATCGAAGGGCTTGGTGTCCATGCGCAAAGCGATCAGCTGACCGTTGTTGCCAAGAATGCGATTGAACTGCATCTTGGGCGCGGTCTTTTTCAGCTGGGCCACTTCGCTCCAGCGAACCGCCTCGAGAATATCGACCTTGCCGGTACGCAGCGCCGCAATCATGGTCGCTTCGTCCTTCACCACCCGGTAGGTGATGTTGTCGACGAAGGGCAGCTTGTAGGACTGCCCGCCGATGGTCTCCTTGTCCCAGTAGATCGGGTTTTTCTTGAAGCTCAGTGAATTGCCCTGGACATAGTTGTCAAGGGTGAAAGGGCCGGTGCCGTTGACGTTCTTCCAGTCGGTCGCGCCTGCAGTGACCACTTCCTTCGGGATGATCACCGAGTAGTAGCCCCAGCCGAAGCGGTAGTCCCACTCGGCGTTGTAGCTCTTCATGTAGAGGACCACGGTGTGCTTGTCCTTGGCCTCGACGCGGTCCATGAAGTCGAAGTAGCCGGCAAGCTTCTTGGGGCTCTTGTTGTAGCGCTCGAAGCTGAACACCACGTCATCGGCAACCAGTTCACGTTGTGCCATGACGCCCTTCTTCTCGGGGAACATGATTCCCTTTCGAAGCTGCACCTCAACGCGCAGGGGGTTTTGCAGCATCTTCCAGCTTTCAGCGAGTTCGCCCTTGATCGCATCGCTCGGCAGGAAGGCGTCGGAGGTGAAAGGGTGCTTGCCGCCGCGGCTGATGCTCTTGGACAGATCGGCCACGAACAGGGTCTCGTAGGTCAGACCGGTGTCCTGATTGATCTTCCAGGTCCAGTCGGCCGGATCGAACGACAGCGGCGAGACGGTGTAATAGACGTTGCCGATGCTCAAGCTGCCGCCGTATTGCGGCTTGGCCGCAGCGGCCTGGGCGTGTGCGGTGGCCGGGGCGAATGCAGCGGCTGCCGCAGCCAGTACCAGCCCGCCGAGCACCGATCGTGCACCGGCGCCCTTGAATGTCGGGAATGTCATCAGCGTCTCCTTCTTTGTTGCCCGGCCCGGGCCAGGTGTTTTTGTGTCGAACTGAACTGCGTGAAAAACCGGAAAACTCAGCGGGTGCCGCGCATGCGCGGATCGAGCAGATCGCGCAGCGCATCACCGAAAACATTGGTCGCATAGACCACCGCGGTCAGGCACAGGCCGGGCGCCAGCGCCAGCCACGGACCTTGGAACATATAGGTGCGCCCGCTGCCCGAGAGCATCGATCCCCAGGTCGGCGCCGGTGGCGGCACGCCAAGACCCAGAAAGGACAGACCCGACTCGGCCAGAATGGCGGTGCCCACGCGGGTGGTGAGCAGCACGATCAGCGGCGGCATGACATTAGGCAGCACATGGCGCCAGAGGATCCGTGAGGACGAGGCGCCGATCGACTGCGCCGCATGCACATACATATGCTCGCGAACCGACACCACTGCCGAGCGCACGATGCGCGACCCCGCAATGCCCAGCCCCAGCCCGAGCGTCCCGATGATCTGCGGCATGCCCGGCCCGAGCACCGACACCACGACGATCAGGACCACCAGTTCGGGAAAGCTCATCCAGGCATCGACCACGCGCTGTACCAACAGATCGACCTTGCCGCCAAAATAGCCGCTGACGATGCCGATCAGCGCCGAGATCAGCGTGGCCAGCAGCGCCGCGGAGCAGCCGATGATCACCGACAGGCGCGCCCCATAGAGGCAGCGCGACAGCACATCGCGTCCGAGATTGTCGGTGCCGAACCAGTGCGCCGCGCTTGGCCCCTGCAGCCGGTCGAGGGGCATGATCTCGTTGTAGTCATAAGGAGCGATGACCTCGGCGAAGATGCCGCACAGCAGAAAGAACAGCAGCAGCAGTCCGCCGATCGCACCAAGCCGCTTTTCGCGCCACAACCGAGCGAAAAACCCGGGTCGACGCCGGGCCGGCTCCACAGCCTGCGTCGCACTGCCGACCGTGTTATCGGTGGGGGTGACCGCACCGGCATTGACTGCGCTCATGAGCTCATCCTCACCTTCGGGTCGAGCAGGCCATAAGTCAGGTCGACCAGCAGATTGATCAGCATCACCGCCACACCGACGGCCAGAAACACGCCGGTGACGATCGGGTAATCACGCTTTTGCACGGCTTCGAGCAGCAGCAGACCCATGCCGGGAATGATGAAAATCTGTTCGATGATGACCGCACCGCCAATCAGCAGCGGCGCCTGCAAGCCGACCAGGGTCACCACCGGAATCAGCGCATTGCGCAACGCGTGCCGCACGATGACCAGCTTCTCGGTCAGGCCCTTGGCCCAGGCGGTGCGGATGTAGTCCTGGCGCAGCACCTCGAGCATCATGGTGCGGGTCATTCGCATCGTGATGGCAGACAACGCCGCACCCAGCACCACACCGGGCAGCAGCAGGTTCTTGACGTTTTCGACTGGATCCTTGCTGAACGGGATGTAGTCGACCGAGGGCGACCAGCCCCACCAGATTGACGGAAACACCACCACCATCGTGCCGAGCCAGAAGCTTGGCACAGCCAGCAGCAGGATTGAAAACGACCGGGCGATGTAGTCGCCGGCGGTGTCCTGGCGGATGGCCGAGTAGATGCCGATTGGCAGCGCGATGATCAGGCCCACCAGCAGTGCGATGGCGCCGAGCTCGAAGGTGACCGGCATGCGCGCAAGCAGTTGCTCGGTCACCGGCGTGCCTTGCCAGAGCGATTTGCCGAGGTCGCCATGCAGCACGATGCCCGAGATCCAGGTCAGATATTGCTGCCACATCGGCTTGTCCAGGCCAAGGGCTGCGACCACCTGCTCGCGGGACTTGGCGTCGGCCGACAGATCGTTCTGGCTGAGCATCAGCTCGATGATGTCGCCCGGGATCAGGCGCACGGTCACGAAGACAATGATGCTGGCCAGAATCAGGGTTGGCACCAGCGCCAACAGGCGGCGAATGACGTACGACTTCATTGGGTCAGGCCACGAGGCCAGGGCGCCAGGCACGCGGGGCGCGGCTGCGAACGATCAAACCAATCGAACGGTTCATGGGTCTCCTGCCTGGATGATGGTGCTTTGATGATGGTGCTTTGATGATGCACTGTCTGTCGGAGCGCAGTCTCGAAATCTACTACATCCGGTGCAGGATCCGGAAACCAATCTATGACGCACTGCGGCATGAGTACTCGATCGCATCAGGCAATTTCGGGTAAGGTTTCGCCACAACTGCAGGAGACGACACCATGCCCGAAACCCTCGACATCACCGACTTTCGCGCGCAAACCCGCGCCTGGCTCGAGGCCAATTGCCCGCCCGAGATGCGCACGCCAGTGGCCAGCGAAGACGATATCTGCTGGGGCGGACGCAACGCAAAGTTCAGCTCCGACGCTCAGCGCCTGTGGCTCGAGCGCATGGGCGAGCGCGGCTGGACCGCCCCCACCTGGCCGCGCGAATACGGCGGCGGCGGGTTGACCGGATCACAGGCCAAGGTGCTGGGCGAAGAGATGCGCACCCTGGGGTGCCGCGCGCCACTCAACAGCTTCGGCATCTGGATGCTCGGACCGGCGCTGCTGAAATTCGGCAATGAAGCGCAAAAGCGCGAGCATCTGCCAAAAATCACGCGCGGCGAGATTCGCTGGTGCCAGGGCTATTCCGAGCCGAATGCCGGCTCCGACCTGGCCTCGCTGCAGACCCGCGCCGAAGACAAGGGCGACTTCTATCTTGTGAACGGCCAGAAGATCTGGACGTCTTATGCCAACAAGGCCGACTGGATCTTCTGCCTGGTGCGCACCGACTTTGAAGCCAAGAAGCACACCGGCATCAGCTTCGTGCTCTTTGACATGGCCAGCCCCGGCGTCAGTACCAAGCCGATCAGGCTGATTTCGGGCGCCTCGCCGTTTTGCGAAACCTTCTTCGACGATGTGCGGGTTGAAAAACACAACCTGATCGGTACGCCCGGCGGTGGCTGGGAGGTTGCGAAAGTGCTGCTTGCGCACGAGCGTGAAATGATCAGCGGGCTCGGTGGCCGGGTGGTCAGCCGACCGCTTGGGCAAGTGATCGCCGAGATGGTCGGCACCGATGCGCAGGGCCGGCTTGCCGACCCGATCCTGCGGGCCAGGGTGGCCGAATTCGAGGTGGACGAAGCCGCCTTCGCCAGCACGCTGGCGCGCTTTGGCGATCAGACCCGCGCCGGGCAGGCGGACCCGGCCTTTGCATCAGCCATGAAGTACTACGGCTCCGAGCTCAACAAGCGTCGTCATGAGCTGCTGATGAGCGCAGGCGGCAGCGATGCACTCGAGTGGGAAAGCGATCGGTCGGACCATGGTGCTGCGGCCCGCACCTGGCTGCGCACCAAGGCCAATTCGATCGAAGGCGGCACGACCGAAGTGCAGCTCGGCGTGATCGCCAAACGCATCCTGGGTCTTCCCGGCGCCTGAAACCACGACACACGGAATCGACTGACATGGCACTGATCCTGACCGAAGAGCAAACC
The DNA here is from genome assembly GCA_947487165.1 of Burkholderiales bacterium. Classification (GTDB taxonomy): domain Bacteria; phylum Pseudomonadota; class Gammaproteobacteria; order Burkholderiales; family Burkholderiaceae_E; genus UBA4615. Next base: position 30,179 of record CANKWX010000011.1, on the reverse strand, counting down.
ATGCTGCGCGACAGTACGCGCGCATTCATGGCCGACAACGCACCGATTACCCAGCTGCGCAAGCTGCGCGACACCAACGATGCCGACGGCTATTCAAAGCCGGTCTGGGCAAACTTCGCGGACATGGGTTTCACCGGCGTGCTGGTGCCTGAGGCCCAGGGGGGCCTGGGCCTGGGCATGGTCGAAGCCGGCGTGGTGATGGAGCAGATTGGCCATCAACTCACCGCCTCGCCTTTCCTGGCATCAAGCATCGTGGCGGTCAGCCTGATCCGGCAGGCCGGCACCGCCGCGCAACGCGACCACTGGCTGCCCAAACTCGCCAGTGGCGCCACGATTGCCACGCTCGCAATCGATGAGCATCGCAAGCACCAGCCCGATCGCATCGCCTGCAAAGCTGAAAAAACAGCCGCCGGCTTTACGCTGGACGGACAAAAGACTTTCGTGATCGATGGTCATGTCGCCGACCTGCTGCTGGTGGCTGCAAGCACCTCAGAAAAGGGCATCACGATCTTCATGGTGCCGAGCACAACCCAGGGCGTGGCCATCGAACGGGTCGCCATGGTCGACTCGCACAATGCGGCGCGCATTACCTTCACCGGCGTCAGCCTGGGCCATGACGCGGTGCTGGGTGTGTTCGATGCAGGCGCCGCACCGCTTGCGCTCGCACTCGACGCCGGGCGCGCGGCCGCCTCAGCCGAACTGCTCGGTGTGGCCGACGAAGTCTTCGAGCGCACCACCGCCTATCTTCGCCAGCGCAAGCAGTTCGGCCGCCTGATCGGCGAGTTCCAGGCGCTGCAGCATCGGGCCGCCGAGCTCTATTTCGCGATCGAAATGGCGCGCGCCGCGGTGCTCAAGGCACTGCAAGCCATCGATACTGACCCGACCACCGCAAGCGAGGCGGTGGCAGTGGCCAAGGCGCGTGCCGGCACCAGCGCGACGCTGGCGGTGCAGGAAGGTGTGCAGATGCATGGCGGCATGGGCATGACCGATGAATTCGACATCGGCTTTTTCATGAAGCGCGCACGCGTGCTCCAGGAATATCTGGGCGACTCAGGCTTTCATGGTGATCGGCTCGCCAAAATGAGGGGCTACTGAAATGAGCTGGCCGGCGATGAGTATCGAGCAGGCGCATGCGGCCATGACCGCACCCGGCTCGCCCTATGAGACCACAGACATCACGATCGCCGGGCGCAGGCAGACCGTCTGGAAAAACGCGCCGCCCACCATGCGCGAAGTTTTTCTGGCCAGCCGCGTGCACGGAGAAAAAATATTTTTCGTCTATGAGGACGAACGGGTCAGCTTCGATCAGTTTGCCCGGGCCACCCTCACCATGGCGCACGCCCTGCAGGCCGACGGCGTGAGCAAGGGCGATCGCGTGGTGATCGCGATGCGCAACCTGCCCGAGTGGCCGGTGGGCCTCTTTGCCGCCTGGCTGGTGGGTGCAATCGCGGTGCCGCTCAATGCCTGGTGGACCGGCCCCGAACTTGAATACGCCCTGCGCGATTGCGGCGCCACCGTGGCCATCGTCGACGCCGAGCGTCTCGACCGCATGGTGCCGGTCCTGCCGCAGTGCCCGCAGCTCAAGCGCGTCTATGTCTCGCGCAGCCCTCAGCCGCTCCAGGGCCCGCAGCTGGTGTCGCTCGAGAGCGTGATCGGAACCAGCAACACCTGGGGCAATCTGGCCGACCGGCCGGTGCCGGCGGTCGTGCTCGAGCCAGAAGACGATGCCTCCATCCTTTACACCTCCGGCACCACCGGCAATCCCAAGGGAGCGCTTGGCACCCACCGCAATGCGGTCACCACGGTGGCGACCACCGCCTTTTCGACGCACCGCAATTTCGTGCGCGCCGGCCAACCGATCCCCAAGCCCGAAGATCGCACGGTGCAGGTGAGCTTTCTGGTCGGCATTCCCTTCTTTCATGTGACCGGCTGCCTGTGCATCGTTTGCCCGGCACTGCTGGGCGGTGGCAAGCTGGTCGCGATGCACCGATGGGAGACCGAGCGCGCCATGGCGCTGATCGAGCGTGAGCGCTGCACCCACACCGGCGGCGTGCCGACGCTGGCCTGGCAGATCCTCGAGCATCCGGCACGCGCGCAGTACGACCTCTCGAGCCTGGAGTCGATGGCCTATGGCGGCGCGCCGGCAGCCGCCGAGCTGGTGCGTCGCATCGGCGAAGTCATGCCTGCTGCCTCACCCGGCATTGGCTGGGGCATGACCGAGACCTCGGCCACCTTCAGCGGTCACAGCGGCGAGGACTATCGCCGTCGCCCCGACAGCAGTGGCCCGGCGTTGCCGGTGGGCAAAATGAAAATCGCCAATGACGACGGCATCGAGCTGGCGCGCGGCGAGGTCGGCGAGCTGTGGGCCTACGGCCCGAACGTGGTCAAGGGCTACTGGGGCAAACCGCAGGCCACCGCCGAGACCTTCGTCGACGGTTGGGTGCGCACCGGCGATCTGGCCACCATGGACGACGAGGGCTTTCTCTATATCGTCGATCGCAAGAAGGACATGCTGATTCGCGGCGGCGAGAACATCTACTGCGTCGAGGTCGAGAGCGCGCTCTATGAACATCCGGCGGTGATGGACGCAGGCGTGATTGGCCTGCCGCACAAGCAGCTCGGCGAGGAGCCGGCTGCAGTGGTCACACTCAAGGCCGGGATGCAGGCGAGCGAGGAAGAACTGCGGGCCTTTGTGCGCTCGCGCCTGGCCGCCTTCAAGGTGCCGGTGCGCATCGTGATGCTCGACGACACCCTGCCGCGCAATGCCAATGGCAAGATTCTGAAGAAGGCGCTTCGTCCCTATTTCGACGCGCCCGCCTGATCCGCCTTTCACCTCATCATCGACAAACCGACCGGAGACACCATGAACGCTCGCGCAACCTTCACCACCATGGAATCGAGCACGGCCCAGGACTGGGCAGCCATCCGCGCCGAATCACCAGCCTTCTTCAAGGCCCTGCCCGACCGCATCCTGGCGCACCTGAAACTGCTTGATGGCGATCACGGCGGCTTCGCGGTCGACCGCTATACCCACTCGCTGCAGACCGCCACGCTGGCGCTCAAGGACGGGCGCGATGAAGAGTATGTGGTTTGCGCCCTGCTGCATGACATCGGCGACACGCTGGGTTGCAGCAATCATTTCGATGTTGCAGCAGCCATCCTCAAACCCTTCGTGAGCGAGGCCAACCTCTGGATGGTGCAGCAGCACGGCATCTTCCAAGGCTATTTCTTCTTTCACCATCTCGGCCTCGATCGCAATATGCGCGACCAGTTCAAGGGCCATGAGCATTACACCCGCACCGAAGAGTTCTGCGCTCTTTACGACGGCCCGGCCTTCAATCCCACCGGCGAGACCCTGCCGATCAGCGAGTTCGAGCCGATGGTGCGCCGGGTCTTCGAGACGCCGAAAAACACCATTTACCGCTCACCCAAGCTGTTCGACACCGCGAAGTAATCGATGAGCCGGGGCCTGCGCCCCGGCGTCTTTCAATCGAGCGTGATCCCGGCGCGCCGCACCGCTTCGCCCTGGCGCGCGTAATCCTCGACGATGAAGGCGCGGAACTTGTCCTCCGACATGCCGGTCAGCACGATTGCGCCGAGCTTCTCGAAGGGCCCCACCACCGCCGGGTCGGCGAGCGCGTCGCGAATGGCGGCGGACAGTTTCGAGACGATCGGTGCCGGTGTGCCTGCGGGCACAGCAACGCCGGTCCAGGCAATCGCGGCGGCATTAGGATAACCCGCCTCCGCGATGCTGGGCACGTCCGGCAGAAAGCCGAAGCGCTTGTCGGACATCACCGCAAGCGCACGCACGCGCCCCGACTGGATGTGCGGCATCACCGAGGTCGGATAATCGAGCACGAGGTCGAGCCGTCCGCCGATCAGGTCGGTCAGCGCCGGGGCGCTGCCCTTGTAGGGCACATGGGTCATCTGGATGCCGGCATTGAGCCGGAAGAGCTCCATGCCGATGTGCGGCGCGGTCCCTGAGCCCGACGAACCGAAGTTGAGCTTGTCGGGATTGCGCTTGGCAAAGTCGACCAGTTCGGCCAGTGTCTTGAAGGGCGATGCGGCCGGGACCACCAGCACAGCGGGCGATGCAAACATGCCGTGGACGAAAGTCAGGTCCTTGAGCGGGTCATAGCGCATCGTCTTGTAGAGATGCGGATTGGTGACGATCGGGCCGGGCGAGACATACATCACGGTATAGCCGTCGGGCGCCGAGCGCACACCCTGCTCGGTGCCGATCATGCCGGCAGCACCGGCCTTGTTCTCGACGGCGATCGGCGTGCCAAGGATTTCGGAGACCCGTTTGGCCACCGCCCGTGAGGTGGCATCGGTCACGCCGCCGGCGGGATAAGGAACGATCCAGGTGATCGGGCGCGATGGCCAGGCCTGGGCGATGGCATTGACTGACAGGACGCACAGGGTCATCGCAAGCAGATACCGCATCCATCGGATCATCACAGGTCTCCCAATTAGGGTCGGTCGATTGCCGACATCGGGTGACCATGAACCGGAAGGCGGTATCGGTCAAGTCGCGGGCAGTCGCTTCGACAAGCGACCGGGTCGACGCCTGGGCGCACCCCTGCGCGCGGTCAGGCCCCGATGATCCAGCCCTCGACCGGATCGACCGCCTGCGGCAAGCCCCAGTGCTGATCGCGTCTGCGCCAGGCCCACGCGGCCTGCGCCGCGCATGACACCGCATCGAGCAGATCGGCGCCGGCGTCCTCGATGCAATCGGCGCGCCACTGCGCAAAATCGATACGCGTCTCGAAGTGATGGTTGCCGGCTTCGAGCGCGGCCACCAGCCGCTCGCGGGCCGCGCGCCGCGGTGCATCCAGGCGCCTTGCCGGGTCGTCGCTCTTGTAGGACTCGCGGCCCAGCACCGATCGGGCCAGCAGTCCGGGATAGCCCTCGAACGCAATGCGGTCGGGGTCGGTGCCCTGCTCATGCAGGCCGGGCAGACTCACACCGGCTGCAAGCAGACGCGGGGCGCCGGCATGCAGCATCAGCACCACCGGCGGGTTGACCCATTTCATCGAAGAGCTGCTGCCAGCGGTCGCATCGGTGGCGCGATGCGCAAACTTGTGACCGGCCGGGCGCGCATCGCACCAGGCCCGGCAATGGGCCACCAGCTCGGGGCGAGCCAGCGCCTGCAGGCGCTCAGTCAGGATCGGCCAGACCGCAACACCGGACGTCGGCCAGCCCAGCCCCTCGACGAAGGCACGCGGCAACCCGAAGGGAAAATCGAAGGCAGCGACCCAGGTATCGGGTGCCTGCAGCCAGGCCTCGAAGGCCTCGAAACTGTCGAGGCGATCGAGACGCTCGAGGCGGCAATGCAAGCCGGTCGAGGGGCCTGGGGCTGCGGATTCAATCGGCTCGCCACGCTGCAGCACCGCCACCGTGATCGGCTTGCGCCGGCTCGGTGCGCTGGTGAAATCGACACCGATCAGCTTCATGGCGCCGACCCCAGCAGGGCGTGCAGATCGGCAAGGGTATTGGCCTGGTCGACCGTCTTGTCGGTGCGCCAGCGCAGGATGCGCGGAAACCGCACGGCAACACCCGACTTGTGGCGCGGCGAGTGCGAAATCCCTTCGAAGCCGAGCTCGAACACCAGAGTCGGCGTGACGCTTCGCACCGGGCCGAATTTTTCAATCACCGTGCGGCGAATCACCGCATCGACCTGCGCAATCTCGTCATCGGTGAGGCCGGAATAGGCCTTGGCAAAGGGCAGCAGCGCAGGCGGCTCGGGGCCCTCGCCTGCGCCACGACTCCACAGCGCAAAGGTGTAATCGGTGTAAAGACTTGCGCGTCGGCCATGGCCGCGCTGCGCATAGACCAGCACCGCGTCGATGCTGTAAGGCTCGACCTTCCATTTCCACCAGTCGACACCCTCGCTGCGGGTGCGGCCCATGCCATAGGCCGATGCGCGGCGCTTGAGCATGAACCCTTCAACGCCGCGTTCACGCGAGGACTCGCGCAGGGCAGCGAGCTGCGGCCAGTCGGACGCGATGAGTTCGGGCGACAGGCGCAGCACAGCGGTCATCGTGCGATCGCTGGTTGCGGCCTTCGGTGCGTTGGGTGCGTTGGGTGCATCAGACCCGCACATTGCAGCGCCCTCGTCCGCTGTCTGCCCTAAAACGCGCTCGAGCTGCGCGCGCCGCTGCGCAAGCGGTCGATCGCGCCAGTCTTGGCCAGCCGATTCGATCAGGTCGTAGGCCACGAACACCGCCGGCGCGTCGCGTGCAATCGCGGCAGTGAGCGTCTTGCGGGTAATGCGCCGCTGCAGGGCGGCAAAGGGCAACGGACGCGAGCGGGCGACGTCCCAGGCCAGGATCTCGCCGTCCAGGACCAGGCCGTCGAGGGCCGGGCCGTCGAGCAATTTGCGCGCATCTCGCTCGATCTCGGGAAAGCGCTCGGTGATCAACTCCTCGCCACGCGACCAGAGCCACACCTGCTGGCCGCGCAGGACCAGCTGCGCCCGGATGCCGTCCCATTTCCACTCGACCTGCCAGTCGTGCAGCGCGCCAAGCGAGGCCACGTCGCCCTGAAGCGGATGCGCGAGAAAAAACGGATAGGGCTGGCCACCGGTCTGGCTCGTGGACACACCCTCGACCAAGGGCGCGATCAGCGCGAGGTAACGCTGTGCATCCGGCATCCGGCGGGTATCGGTATAACCGATCATGCGCTGCGCGATCAGGGTCGCCTCAAGTCCGGCGACCTCGGCCAGGGCACGCACCACCAGCTGCTTCGATACGCCGACGCGCAAGCCACCGGTGATCAGCTTGTTCAGCGCAAAACGGCCCTGCCAGTCGAGTTGCGACCACCAGGTCTTGAGCGCCTCGATGCCGACCTCGTCGGGCGCTCCCCGCAAGGGCAGCAGACGTTCGTCCATCCATTGCGACAGGCCCATCGGCGCGCCGGCTTGCCCCTCGGGCAGCAAGTGGGCGATGGTTTCGGCCAGGTCGCCAACACTTGAATAGCTCTCATCGACCAGCCACTCGGGCAGACCACTGGCCTCGCGCGCCGCCTCGCGCAGCAGTCTTGCCGGCACGATCTGGCGCGGCTTGCCGCCAGCGAGAAAGTAGGTTGCCCAGGCGGCATCGGCGGGCGGCGCGTCACGCAGATAGCGCGCCATCGAATCGACCTTGTGCGAGGTCGATCCGGAGGCATCGAGGTCGGCATAGAGCCGGGCGAAGGCCTTCATGAGCGCGGCGCGGTGGGGTCCGCCCGAGCATCGCCCTCGCCTTCATCGCCCTCGAATTGCGTCGGCAGGGCGCCGGCCTCGATGCCCTGCTCGCCAAGCCATCGGACCATGACCGCCACCTGCCCATGGGTCACGAAGACCCGCTGCGCGCGGCTTTCACCGATGGCCTGCTGCAGCCCGGGCCAGTCGGCGTGATCGGACAGCACGAAGCCACGGTCGCAGGCGCGCCGTCGTCGTGCGCCGCGCAGCGCCATCCAGCCCGAGGCAAAGGCATCGCTCGGATCGGGGAAACGGCGCAACCAGCTCGTGCCGGCGGCCGATGGCGGCGCCAGCACCAGAGCCCGCGAGAGCGGCTGGGGGTCGGGGGTTTGACGATCGGTCGCCGCGCGTGTCACATCACTCAGCAGGGCGGTGTCGGGCAGCCTGACGCCCGCCACGCGATAAACACGGTTGAGCGACTCGATTGCGCCATGGCAGACGATCGGGCCGATCGAGGCATCGACCCCGGCCAGAATGCGCTGCGCCTTTCCGAACGAATAGCAGTACAGCACGCTCGCTCGACCTGCGGCGGCATTGGCCGCCCACCAGGCGTCGATCTCGGCAAAGACCTGCGAAGGCGGCGCCCAGCGGTAGATCGGCAGACCGAAGGTGGACTCGCTCACGAAAGTGTTGCAAGGCACCGGCTCGAAGGCCTCGCAGGTGGGATCACGCTGCAGCTTGTAATCGCCGCTGACCACCCAGACCTCACCACGATGCTCGATGCGCACCTGCGCCGACCCCAGCACATGGCCTGCCGGATGCAATGACACGCGCACGCCGTTGATGTCGACCGGCTCGCGATAGGGCTGGGCCTGCAGACTGATCTCGCCCAGCCGTGCGCGCAGCACGCCGGCACCGGGCGCAGCTGCCAGATAGTGGCGATGCCCGCTGCGCGCATGATCGGCATGGGCATGGGTGATCACCGCCCGATCGACCGGCCGCCACGGGTCGACGAAAAAATCGCCGGCCTCGCAATAGAGACCCTGCACCTGCAGGGTCAGCAGCGGCGGTCGCGCTGAGGGGCTCACAGACACAAGCTCATCGACACGCGCTCAATCGAGCGTCCTCGCAGCGGATCATCGCGCTGATCACTGTCTTGATTACTGAGGCACCCATTCAGTAGCTGCTGCCATGGCCCGAGACGATGACACCGAAGCGCAGCACCCGATAGGCGACCCAGCCCTTGAAGCGCTGCCAGATCGATCGGCGCTCGAGCTGCTCGCGCTCGACCGGTTTGCCGCCGTCAGCCATGGCGGCGAGGAGTCGGCCCCGCAACTCGGCGGCAAAGCCGGCATCGAAGACCACGACATTCGCCTCGCGTGCAAGCAGCAGCGAGAAGGGATCGATGTTGGACGAGCCGACCGTTGCCCAGTCGTCGACCACCGCGACCTTGGCATGCAGAAAGCTGCGGTGATATTCGACGATCTCGATACCGGCTGCCAGCAGCGGCGGATACATCGCCTGCGTGGCCAGATGCGGCAAGGTGTATTCAATGCGACCTTGCAGCAGCAGCCGCACCGGCACGCCGCGTCGCCTCGCCTCGATGAGCGCCCGTCTGAACCGGCGGCCAGGGAAAAAATAGGCATTGGCGATCAGGACCTCGCGCTTTGCACTGCCGATCGCCTTCAGATAGGCGCGCTCGATCGAACGGCGATGGACCAGATTGTCACGCAGCAGCAGCCCGGCGCGCAGGCCCCGACCGGCGGGGCGCGATATCGCGGGCGTGAGGTGGGGCGGTAGCGCGTGGGGCGGTGACGGCTCAAATGGATGCGGATGCGGCTGTGGCTGCTCGGACAATGACTGCTGCTGCAGTTCGGGCGACGCCACCTGAGCCGACGACGCCGCCTGCCCGGTCACCTGTCGCCACAGTCGGGCAAGCGCCCGACTGACCTCCGGGACGAGCGGCCCGGTGAGGCGAACCGCATAGTCGAGCCGGGGATACTCGAGCTCGCCATGGTTGGGATCGAATTGATCGCCCAACAGATTGATGCCGCCCACGAAGGCCACCTCATCATCGATGCACACCAGCTTGCGATGCAGCCGGCGCAGATGCTCGCGATCGAGACTCAGTCGGCTGCGCACCGGCCCATAGGTCGCCACCTCGACGCCTGCCTGGGCAAAGCGATCGGCAAGCCCCACCCCCAGGGCGGGCGTGCCGATGCCATCGACCACCAGCCTGACCGACACCCCTCGCTGCGCGGCGGCAGCCAGCGCGACCGCCACCCGCAGCGCGACCGGGTCGTCGGCAAAAATGTAAGTCTCCAAGCCGATCGATGTGCGCGCGGCCTCGATCGCCAAGAGGAGGGCATCGAAATACTCGCCGCCCGACTGCAGCAATTCAACCTGATTGCCATCGCAGATCACCGGCCGCAAGCCCTGCAGCAGCGATCCACGATTCGGCATGGGCCTGGCCATCGACGCGAGCCTTCGGATTTATCGGCGCAGCGTGAAATCGGCGACCAGCGGCGCGTGGTCGGACAGGCGCGCCCAGGACGGCCCTCGCAGGACACGGGCGCCCTGCAGCGTGAATCCGCGCTGATAAATACGGTCCATGCGCAGCCAGGGCACCAGCGCCGGGAAGGTGCGCGCCGATCCCATGACCTCGGAGACCTGCAGCGAATCGATCAGGCGGCGACTCAGGTGGTCGCGCCAGTCGTTGAAGTCACCGGCAATCAGCAGCGGCGAGCGCTGCGGCACCTCGCGGGCGATCCAGTCAATGAGGGCATCGGTCTGGCGCTCACGACTGCGCGCGAGCAAACCGAAATGGATCACGAAACAGTGCACGTTGCGCTTGTCGACCCGGACCACGCAATGAAGAACGCCCCGCTTTTCAAGGGCGTGATCGGAAAAATCGCGATTTTCCTTACGCACGATCGGAAATCGCGACAGCAGCGCATTGCCGTGATGGCCATGCAGATAGCTGGCATTGCGCCCATAGGCTGATTCGAAAGTGTGCTTGAGCGTCGGCGAGCGGGCGAGAAATTCATCCTGCGGCTCGCCCGGCCAATGCTCGAAACGATTGGCATGCTGCTCGTTGCGGCCCTGCACCTCCTGCAGGAAGATCAGATCGGCATCGAGCTCATGCAGGCGCGAGCGCAGCGCATGAACGCTCGTGATCCGACGCAGGCCGAAGAGTTCGCGGATCACGCCCTTGTGGATGTTGTAGGTCGCGACCCGCAGGGCGCCGGAAGGTGGTGTGTCGCCCGGGGTGGTCGGGGTCATGCCGGCCTCGAGCGGGCGGGCAGTTGCCGGATCGCCTCGACATTGCTCATCGAAAAACACATGCCGGCCGCCTCCTGCCAGGGCAGCCAGCGGTATTGCAGATGTTCGCGGGCGGCCAGCCGGATCGGCTCGGGCGCAGCGAGCCGCAATCCGAAGACATGTTCGGTATTGCGGGTCACGCCCTCGGGATAACGGTGGCGCCACTGCGGATAAATCTCGTACTGGTGCGAGGCCTGCCAGTCCTGCAGCTGATGGCGGGCCACATCCAGCCCGGTTTCTTCCTGCACTTCGCGGGCGCAGGTCACCAGCAGCGGCTCATCGATCGCATCCTTGCTGCCGGTCACCGACTGCCAGAAGCCGGGATGATCGGCACGCTCGAGCAGCAGCACCTGCAGGTCGGCGGTGTAGATCACCACGAGCACCGATTCGGGAATCTTGTTGCCCATCGCCTGCCCCCCCTTGCGTGCCGGCCTGAGTCGTCGCTTGCGCGTCGGTCAGTCCGACATTCGCCTCAGGCCTTGATCTCGGTAGCTCGCAGGCGGATGTGCAACTCGCGCAGCTGCTTTTCGTCGACCGGCGAAGGCGCCTGCGTGAGCAGGTCCTGGGCGCGCTGCGTCTTGGGAAAAGCGATCACGTCGCGAATCGATTCGGCGCCTGCCATCATGGTCACAATGCGATCGAGTCCGAATGCGATGCCGCCGTGCGGCGGTGCGCCGTATTGCAGGGCATCGAGCAGGAAGCCGAACTTGGCACGGGCCTCGTCGGGGCCGATCTTGAGCGCCCGAAACACCTTGCTCTGCACTTCTTCGCGGTGGATGCGCACCGAGCCGCCACCGATCTCCCAGCCGTTGAGCACCATGTCGTAGGCCTTGGCGATGCAGCGACCCGGGTCCGTGGCCATGTAGTCCTCGTGACCGTCCTTGGGCGCGGTAAAAGGGTGATGGACCGCGACCCAGCGGGCATCCGCCTCGTCGTATTCGAACATCGGGAAGTCGACCACCCAAAGCGGCTTCCAGGCAGTTTCGAAGAGCCCGTGGCTGCGCCCGAAATCGGAGTGCCCGATGCGAACACGCAGGGCACCGATCGCATCATTGACCACCTTGGCCTTGTCGGCGCCGAAGAAGATCAGATCGCCGCTGAGCGCGCCGGTGCGCGAGAGCACCGCATCGAGCGCGCTGTCGTGCAGGTTCTTGACGATCGGCGATTGCAGCCAGTCACGGCCTTTGGCGGCGTCGTTAACCTTGATGTAGGCCAGCCCCTTGGCGCCATAAATGGCGACGAACTGGGTATAGGCGTCGATCTCGCTGCGCGACAGTTCGGCGCCGCCCGGAATCCGCAAGCCCACCACCCGCCCGCCGTCCATTTGGGCAGCGGCGGAAAAGACCTTGAAATCGACATCGCGCATCACCTCGGTGAGGTCGGTGAACTGCAGCTTCACCCGCAGATCGGGCTTGTCGGAGCCATAGAGGCGCATCGCCTCGGAATAGGTGATGGTCGGAAACTGACCCGACAGTTCGACACCCTGCTGGGTGCGAAAGATCGTGCGGATCATCTCCTCGAAGATTGCGCGGATCTCGACCTCATCGAGAAACGAGGTCTCGCAGTCGATCTGGGTGAACTCGGGCTGCCGATCGGCGCGCAGGTCCTCGTCGCGAAAGCACTTGGTGATCTGGTAGTAACGATCGAAGCCGGCGACCATCAGCAGTTGCTTGAAGAGCTGGGGGCTTTGCGGCAGCGCGAAGAACTGCCCGGCATTGACCCGTGAAGGCACGAGATAGTCGCGCGCGCCCTCGGGCGTCGACTTGGTGAGCATCGGGGTTTCGATGTCGATGAAACCCAGTGCATCGAGATAGCGACGAACCTCCATTGCCACGCGGTAGCGCAGCATCAGGTTGTTTTGCATCGGACTGCGACGCAGATCAAGCACCCGATGCGTCAGGCGCGTGGTCTCGGACAGGTTGTCGTCATCGAGCTGGAAGGGTGGCGTGACCGATGCGTTGAGAATGACCAGTTCGTGGCACAGGACCTCGATCTGGCCGCTGCGCAGGGCGCTGTTGTCGGTGCCCTCGGGGCGACGCCTGACCTTGCCGACCACCTTCACGCAGAACTCGTTGCGGATGCGCTCGGCAGCCTCGAACATCTCCGGACGGTCAGGGTCACAGACCACCTGCGCCAGCCCTGCGCGATCGCGCAGGTCGATGAAGATGACGCCACCATGGTCGCGGCGCCTGGCCACCCAGCCGAAAAGCGTGACAACCTGGTCGAGATGATCGAGTGAAACCTCGCCGGTGTAGCAAGTGCGCATGCTCAGTGAATCTCCGCTTTATTCAGGGGGGCGACATCGTTGCCCGGGGTCGCATTCGATCGGACCGGGGGCACGACCACACCCATCGACACGACATACTTGAGGGCTTCGTCGACACTCATGTCGAGTTCGACGGTCTCGTCCTTGCGAAACATCAGGAAAAAACCCGATGTCGGATTGGGGGTGGTCGGCACATAGACCGACACCATCTCGGGGCTGCTGGCATCACCTGACATCGAGGGCGACACGCGTCGCCGGATCTCTTCTGCCGGCACACCGGTCATGAACGCGATGGTCCAGCTGCCCTTGCGGGGATATTCAACCAGCAAAGCCTTGCGAAAGGCATTGCCCTGCGGTGACAGCAGGGTATCGCTCACCTGCTTCACACTCGAGTAGATCGTGTTCACGATCGGGATTCGCGAGAGCACGATTTCCCAAACGTGAACGAGGCGCTGGCCGAGAAAGTTGGTCGCGAGCACCCCGGTGACGAACACCACCAGCACCGTGAGCACCACACCGAGGCCCGGCAGGTTGCGACCGACCACCGCCACCGGCTGCCAGTTGGCGGGCAGCAGCGACAGACTCAGATCCATCGTGGAGATAATGGTGTTCAGCACCCACAGGGTGATGCCAATCGGCACCCAGAGCAGGAGGCCGGTGATGAAGTAGCGGCGAAACATCAGATGACTCGCAGTGAGAATTCGTGAGGCCGCTCTGGCGATGCGCGGACCATTCAGGTCGAGGCCGGCTTGGCCGGGGTAGCGGCCGGCGCAGAGGCCGAGTCGCTCGAGCCTGAACTTGACGGGATCGATGCAGCGGGCGTTGCCGGTGCCGAGGCGCTGCTGCCGCCTTCGGTCGACGAGGGAGCCGGCGTGGTCGTGGCGCCCTCGCTCTCGGACTTGCCGCCATCAGGCTTGCCGCCCTTGGATTTGCCCTGATCACGAAAATCGGTGACGTACCAGCCGCTGCCCTTGAGCTGGAAGGACGGCGCGGTCAGTTGCTTGCGAAAGGCATCGGCACCGCAAACCGGGCACAGGGTGAGAGGTGCATCCGAAAACTTCTGGATCACGTCCTTGTCATGGCCGCAGCTCGCGCAGCGGTAGGCATAGATCGGCATATTGGTCCGCGTTCTGGTCCGGCGTGGTGATTCCCGGCCGCCGCAACACCTGAACACGAAGGGCAGCGGGGGCGAAAGGAAAACCCGAAATTATAGGATGGTTTTCCTTCGGCCGTGCTGTCGCATGCAAAGCAGCGTCCGCGCCGACGACCTCAATGCCGGGCCGGCTGCTATCGGACCGGCGGTTGCACGCGGGCCCGCCGGGTCAGTCAGGCTCGACGCCAGCCACTTTAAGTGTGCTGCGGAAGCTCTCGAGCTGCTCCTTGACCAGAACGCCGAGCTGCTCGGGCGTCGATCCGGTGAGCTGAAAAGCCTGCTGACCCATCGCCGCCTGTACTTCGGGCTTGGTCATGGCGGCATTGAACTCGCGGTTCAGGCGATCGACGATGTCACGGGGCATTTTCGCCGGACCGAAGACGCCGGCCCATGAAATGAGGGAAAACTTGGGCATGCCTGCCTCGGCGAGGGTCGGCACCTCGGGCAGGATCGGGCTGCGTTTGTTGAGCGTGACTGCGATCGCGCGCAGCCGACCGTCCTTGATGTGCCCGACGGTGGTGCCGGCCGATGCCACCATGAACTCGACCCGGCCGGCGATCAGGTCGGTGAGGGCCTGTGGCTCGCCCTTGTAGGGCACATGGACCATCTGGATGCCAGCCAGCGAGGAAAACAATGCGGTGGAGACAATGCCGGTGGTGTTGCCGGTTGCGTAGTTGAGCTTGCCGGGATTGGCCTTGGCATAAGCAACAAACTCGGCAACTGTCTTGGCCGGCACGCTCGGATGCAGCAGGATGAAGAAGGTGTAGCGACCGATATCGGAGATCGGTGTGAAGTCGGTGACCGGATCGTAAGGCGGGTTCTTTTTGAGCGCCGGCGCGGCCGACATCGGGCTGTTGGTGGCAAACAGCAGGGTGTAACCGTCGGGGTTGGCGCGCATGACTTCGGTGGCCGAGATGGCACCATCGGCGCCGGCCTTGTTTTCGACCAGCACCGTCTGGCCAAGCGAAGGCGCGATCGCACCGGCAAACACCCGGGCGATGGTGTCGGTGGCAGAGCCGGGCGGGAAAGGCACGACCATCTTGATCGGCTTGGCCGGATAGCTCTGGGCCATCGCCGTGGTGGCAAAGAGCCCGAGCAGGGCACCGAGCCATGCGGCAGCCGCCGCGGTCTTCATCGATTTCATCGAATGTCTCCTTGTGATCGAGGCAGGCATTGAGGCCTGGCGCATGGAATCGTCTGTGTTGTCGTGCACGGTGAACCGGCAATGCCGGGCCGGATTCAAAACCCGGCCAGCACCACCTTGCCGATGGTCTTGCCGGTCTCGATCATCGCATGAGCCGCACGCAGATTGGCCGCATTGATGTGACCCAGCGTCTGGGCATGGGTGGTGACGAGCATGCCATCGTCGACCAGCGCCGCGACTTCGTTGAGCAGGCGACCCTGCTCGCCCATGTCGGCGGTCTCGAAACCGGAGCGGGTGAACATCGCTTCCCAGTGCAGTGAGGCACAACGGGCCTTGAGCAGCCGCACGTCAATCAGGTCGGGGTCGTCGATCACGCAGACCCGGCCCTGCGGCGCAATCGCACGGGCGATCTCGGGAAAATGCACATGGGTATGCGAGACGCTGAAAATGCGTTCGACCCAACGGATGCCGGCCTGCTGCAGACCCTGCGACAGCGGCTGGGAGTGGTCGATGACCAGATGGGCGCCGAGCCGCTCGGCCTGCGCCCGGGTTTCGGGGCGCGAAGCGGTCGCAACCACCTTCGCGCCGCTCAGGCGTCGTGCAAGCTGGATGGCGATCGAGCCGACGCCGCCTGCGCCGGCGGTGATCAGCAGCGTACCGGCATCGTCGGGGCGCCCGATGCGCAGACCGAGCCGATCAAAGAGCGCCTCCCAGGCAGTGATGGCGGTCAGCGGCATTGCCGCGGCCTGCGCAAAATCGAGGGTGCGCGGCTTGTGCCCGACGATGCGCTCATCGACCAGATGCCACTGCGCATTGGTGCCCGAGCGAGACCGGGAGCCGGCGTAATAAACCTCGTCGCCGGGTTTGAAGAACGTGACCGCGGGGCCGACCGCTTCAACCACGCCGGCGGCATCAAAACCGAGCACGCGCGGCATATCACCATCGGGCGCGACATTGCGCCGCACCTTGGTGTCGACCGGGTTGACCGATACCGCATGGATGCGTACCAGCAGATCACGACCGGCGGCAACCGGCTTGGGCAACTCGAGGTCGATGAGGCACCCGGGATCGGTGACGGGCAGGCATTGACGGTATCCGACAGCTTTCATGGCAGGTGTCTCGAGAAAAATCAGCGTTGATCGGGAGTAAAGCGGCGCGCCAGCCCCTGCCAGCATTGCCAGTAATCGGGCTGCAGGGTGGGCAGGGCCAGCGCCTGGGCGGTGGGATGCAGCACGGCACGGCTCTCGAACATGAAGGCCATGGTGTCGCGGATGACCTGGGGCGTTGAGGTGTCGGCGGCAATCGCGCGCTCGAAGGTGGTGGCGTCGGGCCCGTGGCCAGCCATGCCGTTGTGAAGGCTCGCACCGCCCGGCGCGAAGCCCTGCGCCTTGCCGTCGTAGTCGCCATGGATCAGACCCATGAATTCGGAGGCGATATTGCGGTGAAACCAGGGCGGGCGGAAGGTGTCCTGCATGGCCAGGATGCGCGGCGGAAAGATCACGAAGTCGAGGTTGTCGACACCCGGCGTATCGGAGAGCGACTGCAGCACGAGAAAGATCGACGGATCGGGGTGGTCGAAGGAAATCGAGCCGATGGTATTGAAGTGGCGAAGGTCGTAGCGACAGGGCGCGTGGTTGCCATGCCAGGCGACCACATCGAGTGGCGAATGACCAATCGCGGCGGCCCACAGCCGACCCTGAAACTTCTGGACCAGCTCGAAAGCACCCTCGCGGTCCTCGAAGGCCGCCACCGGCGTGAGGAAATCACGCGGATTGGCCAGCCCGTTGGAACCAATGGGCCCGAGATCGGGAAGGCGCAGGGGCGCACCGAAGTTTTCGCAGACATAGCCGCGAACACCTGGCCCGGCCTCATCGCTCAGATCGACGCAAAAACGGATGCCGCGGGGGATGATCGCGACTTGTTGCGGCGCGAGGCCGATCAGGCCGAGCTCGGTGCGCAGTGTGAGCGCGCCCTGCTGCGGGACGATGAGCATCTCGGCATCGGCATTAAAAAAGAAGCGGTCACGCATCGAGCGGTTGGCGACATAGAGATGGATGGCGCAACCGGTGAGCGTGGCCGGGTCACCGTTGCCGGCCATGGTGAACAGTCCGTCGATGAAGTCGGTAGGCGCCTGCGGCACGGGCAAAGGACTCCAGCGCAGCTGATTCGGCGGGGTCTCGAGGCCTGCTGCTGTACCGAAGCCACCGACCAGCGCGCCGTCGGCGATCCGCTTGAAAGGCGCATGCACCGCCGCCGGCCGGATGCGATAGAGCCAGCTGCGCCGATTGTCGGCGCGCGGCGCGGTGAAGGCCGTGCCGGAGATCTGCTCGGCATACAGGCCATAAGGGCAACGCTGCGGAGAATTACGTCCCTGCGGCAAAGCACCCGGCAGGGCCTCGGTCGCAAACTCGTTGCCGAAGCCCGACTGATAGCCGGGCTCGACAAACCGGGGCTCGTGCGCGCTCACGCTCAGAAGGGAATGTCGTCGTCCATGGCGTCAAAACCGCCGGGTGCCGGTGCGGGCTTGCGGGCAGGCGCCGAACCGCCACCGCGCGAGGCCGGTGCGCCGCCACCCGAGCCGCCGCCCGAGCTGCCGGCGTAAGACTCGCGGCTGTAGTTGCCATCGTCGGCGGATGCAGAGCCACCACCCATGCCTTCACGCGAACCGAGCAGCTGCATCTCGGAGGCAATGATCTCGGTGGTGTAGCGGTCCTGGCCTTCCTTGTCCTGCCATTTTCGGGTCTTGAGTCGACCCTCGACATAGACCGACCGGCCCTTTTTCAGGAACTCACCGGCAATCTCGGCCAGACGGTCGTAAAAGACCACGCTATGCCATTCGGTTTCTTCTTTCTTTTCGCCGCTCGCCTTGTCTTTCCAGTTGCGGGTCGTGGCGATGCGCGCATTGCAGATGGCGCCGCCGTTGGGCGAATAGCGGGTCTCGGGGTCTTTGCCGAGATTACCGACCACAATGACCTTGTTCACCGATGCCATCTTGATGTTCTCCTGGGGTGGAAAGCGCCGCGGATGAGGCGCTGAAGCAACATGGGGAGGGGCCGCTGCAGGGACGCCCGAAGTAGGCCTGTAGCTTACTCCAGCCATCGCGTCCGACGCTCGGCCAAAACGCCTAGGACTGAGGTGTCGGCGCGGAGTAGGCTTGAACTATAGTAGCGGGCTGACCATGCCAATCGACCCGCTCTCGGTCATCCGCATTCGCGGTGCCCGAACCCACAATCTCAAGAACATCAGCCTGGAGCTGCCGCGTAACCGGCTGGTGGTGATCACCGGTCTGTCGGGCTCGGGCAAGTCCTCGCTCGCCTTCGACACGCTCTATGCCGAGGGTCAGCGCCGCTATGTCGAGTCGCTGTCGGCCTATGCCCGACAGTTTCTGCAACTGATGGAAAAGCCCGATGTCGATCTGATCGAAGGACTGTCGCCGGCCATTGCGATCGAGCAGAAGGCGACCAGCCACAATCCGCGCTCGACCGTCGGCACGGTCACCGAGATCCACGACTATCTGCGACTGCTCTTTGCCCGGGTCGGCACGCCCTACTGCCCCGACCATCCCGATCAGGCGCTCGAGGCGCAGAGCGTCTCGCAGATGGTCGACGCAGCACTCGCACTGCCGCCAGACACGCGGCTGATGGTGCTCGCGCCAGTGGTCGCTGATCGCAAGGGCGAGCACATCGATCTCTTCGAGGACCTGCGCGCGCAGGGCTTCGTGCGGGTGCGGGTGCGCACCGAAGGCAAGCCGGCGCGTCTTTACGAACTCGACGACCCACCCAGGCTCGGCAAGACCGCCCGCCACAGCATCGAGGTGGTGATCGACCGGCTGAAGGTGGCGCCGGGGGCGCGTCAGCGTCTGGCCGAATCCTTCGAGACCGCCCTGCGCATCGCCCAGGGCCGCGCCATTGCCGCCGAAATGGACAGCGGCCACGAACATCTCTTTTCAAACCGCTTTGCCTGCCCGATCTGCAGCCATGCCCTGTCCGAACTCGAGCCGCGCCTCTTTTCGTTCAACAATCCGATGGGCGCCTGCCCCGAGTGCGACGGCCTGGGCACGACGCAATTTTTTGACCCGGCGCGCATCGTGCTCTTTCCCAATCTGGGACTGGGCGCAGGCGCCATCCGAGGATGGGACCGGCGCAACGCGTTTTATTTCCAGATGCTGCAAAGCCTTGCGGCCTTCTACGACTTCGACATCGAAACCCCCTTCGAGGCTTTGCCCGAAAAAATTCGCAATGTCGTGCTCCATGGATCGGGCAAGCAGCGTATTGCCTTCGTCTACTTGAGCGAGGCCGAGGGTACCTCGGTCCGCGAGCATGTCTTCGAGGGTGTCATCCCGAATTTCGAGCGGCGTTATGCCGAGACCGATGCCGCGCCGGTCCGCGAAGAACTCGCCCGTTATCTCAACACCCGGACCTGCACCGTCTGCCAGGGATCACGGCTGCGCCCGGAGGCGCGCCACGTCCGGGTCGGCGTGCGCGGCAAGGATGAGCCGATCTGGACGGTCTCGGGATGGACGCTCGGGCAAACCCGCGACTGGTTCGAAACACTCGAGTTGCCGGGCTCCAAAGCCGTGATCGGCGAGCGGATCATTCGCGAGATCGGCAACCGGCTGCGCTTTCTGGTCGATGTCGGCCTCGACTATCTGTCGCTCGAACGCTCGGCCGAGACGCTGTCGGGCGGCGAGGCGCAGCGCATCCGGCTGGCCTCGCAGATCGGCTCGGGTCTGACCGGCGTCATGTATGTGCTCGATGAGCCCTCGATCGGCCTGCACCAGCGCGACAACGACCGCCTGATCGGCACCCTGCGACATCTGCGCGACCTGGGCAATTCGGTGCTGGTGGTCGAGCATGACGAAGACGCGATTCGTGCGGCCGACCATGTGATCGACATGGGCCCGGGCGCAGGCGTGCACGGCGGCGAGGTGGTCGCGCAGGGCACGCCCGACGAGATCGCGGCCAACCCGGCATCGCTCACAGGCCGCTATCTGAGCGGTGCACAGTCGATCGCGGTGCCGGCCTCGCGCGGCCCCTGCGGCGATCGGGAACTGGTGATCCGCGGGGCCAGGGGCAACAATCTGCGCGGCATCGATGTCGCGATCCCGGTTGGGCTGCTGGTCTGTGTGACCGGCGTCTCCGGCTCGGGCAAGTCCACCCTGATCAACGACACCCTGCATCTGGCGGTCGCGCGCCACCTCTATGCCTCGCAGGCCCAGCCGGCGGCGCATGACGGCATCGACGGGCTGGAGCACTTCGACAAGGTGATCAGCGTCGACCAGAGTCCGATCGGACGCACGCCGCGCAGCAATCCGGCAACCTACACCGCGCTCTTCGGGCCGATCCGCGATCTGATGGCCGAAACAACGATGGCGCGCGAGCGCGGTTACGGGCCGGGCCGCTTTTCGTTCAACGTGAAGGGCGGGCGCTGCGAGTCCTGCGAGGGCGACGGCGTCATCAAGGTCGAGATGAATTTCCTGCCCGACGTCTATGTGCCCTGCGATGTCTGCCACGGACGGCGCTATAACCGCGAAACACTGGAGGTGCGCTACAAGGGCCGCGATATCGCCGAGGTGCTCGACATGACGGTCGAGGCCGCGCACGCTTTTTTTGCGCCGGTGCCGACCATCGCCCGCAAGCTGCAGACCCTGCTCGACGTGGGGCTGGGCTATCTGCGGCTGGGCCAGAGCGCGACCACGCTGTCGGGCGGCGAGGCGCAACGGGTCAAGCTGTCGCTCGAGCTGTCAAAGCGCGACACCGGGCGCACGCTCTACATCCTCGACGAGCCGACCACCGGGCTGCACTTTCAGGACATCGCACTGTTGCTGAAAGTGATCGGCACCCTGCGCGACCATGGCAACACCGTGGTGGTGATCGAGCACAACCTCGATGTGATCAAGACCGCCGACTGGCTGATCGACATGGGACCGGAGGGCGGCGCGGGCGGCGGCATGGTGGTCGCCTGCGGCACGCCCGAGACGATCTGCGCCAACCCCGCCAGCCATACCGGCCGCTATCTCGCGCCAATCCTGCAGCGCGGGCGCACCGACCTGGCTAATCGGGGCATTCAGGCCAATAGGGATGGTGGCACTGATGGCGCCGACGCCGCTGCGGTCGGCGGCAAAAATACCGGCGCGAAACGGATCAGAACCTGAGGACGACCTCGACCGGATCACCCACCCGCAGCGTCCCGTCGAGTCCGCCGGTCACGATGCAGTTCTGGCCGAAGGTGAGCGCACCACCGAGCTTTGGGTCAGCGCGAAACGTCGCGAGCACCTGCAGCACACCGGGTTGCTGGCGTCCGGTGGCAGGATCGACCTCGGTCACGGTGCAGCGGGTGCAGGGCTTGACCGGGCGCAGCGTCACCGGCACCTCGCCCGTACTGCCGACCGTGATCTCGGCCGCGTAATCCTCCTCGAAGGGCGCGAGGCCATCGATCACGATGTTCGGTCGAAAGCGCTGATGAGGCGCGGGCGGCAGACCGGCCTCGACCAGCCGGCGATCGAGATCGGCAAGCGACGCGCTTGAGATCACCAGCAGCGGAAAGCCGTCGCTGAAGCGTGTGAGCGCGCCCGGCTTGCCGGTGGCATCGCCGGTCCAGTTGGGATTGGCCGCACGCGGGTTGTCGGCATCGAAGCGCAGCAGCCGCACCTTGCGGCCGAGGTAGTCGCTGAACCAGGCCCGCGCCTCGATGCCCTCGTCGAACCCGGCGCAGCGGTCATCCCAGCAGCTGGTGGCACGCCAGGTGCCGCCGACGCCCGAGACCTGCAGGAAGGGCATCCCGGGTGCAAAGACGCGCAGTCCGCCATCGATGCGGGCGGTGCGCACCAGCGCGAGTTTGGGCTGATCGCGCTGGGTAATGAAGTCGTCGTGCTCGTCGACCAGCATCCAGCGTCGATCGTCGACCGGGCCAAGGGCATCGAAGCGCATCGTGTCGGCCGAAATGCCGGCACAGGATTTGATCGGATAGGTGTAAAGCGCTGCGATTCGCGGGGTCATGGGCAATTCAGGGACAGGTCAGGGACGATAAGACGAAAACTTCTCGAGCACCCGATCCATTTCCTGCGCGCTCAGCAGCGCCGGGCCACCAAGCTGGAGGGTCTGGGCATAGGTTGCGGCGAGCCACTCGAGTTCGATCGCGAGCGCGAGCGCTGCGTCAAGCGAGGCGCCGATCGCGAGCATGCCGTGATGGGCCATCAGACACGCCCGCCGATCGGTCATCGCCGCCAGCACATGGTCGGACAGGGCCTGGGTGCCGAAGGTGGCATACGGCGCGCAGCGGATGTCGTGGCCTCCGGCCAGCGCGACCATGTAATGGAAGGCAGGGATGCCTTCGCGCTGGATGCGCGGCAGGCAGGCCAGCGCAGCGCAGTGCGGCGCATGGGTATGTACGATCGCCTGCGCGTCGGCGCGATGCGCGTAAAGGTCGTGATGAAAACGCCATTCGGATGAAGGACGACGCCGACCATCGATCACCGGCTCGCTGGCCGCCAACGACATCCAGACGATGTCGTCGAGCGTGCACTGGTCGTAGGGCAGCGCGCTGGGGGTGACCAGAAAGCCGTCGCCACCGCCACGATGCCAGCGCATCGAGACATTGCCGGCGCTGCCGTGGTTGATGCCATGCCCGGTCATCGAACGAGCAAGGTCGATGATGGCCTGACGGGCCTGATCTTCAGTCATGGCGACGCCCTGGATGACGCCAACGCAGTCAGCACCGCGGCAACGCCGGCATTGCTGGCCGCTACCATGCCGTGCTCGGTCAGCAGCCCGTCGACCAGCCTTGCCGGCGTGAGGTCGAAAGCCGGATTGAAGCCGGCCACACCGTCGGGGACCAGCTGGACCTCGCACAGGCGACCGTCGGCCGCCCGTCCGGTGATGTGGGTGAGTTCGCGCGCACTGCGGGTCTCGATCTCGATGGCGTCGCCATCGGGCGAAGCGGGGTCGATGGTCGGGCTCGGACAGGCGACCCAGAAGGGCACGCCGGCATCGCGGGCGGCCAGTGCCTTGAGCAGGGTGCCAACTTTGTTGGCGACGTCGCCATTGCGGGCGACCCGGTCGCAACCGACGATCACCGCATCGACCCGCCCCTGGCGCATCAGCAGACCGCCGGCGTTGTCGGCCACCACCGTGCACGGCACACCGGCGTCGGCGAGCTCCCAGGCAGTGAGGCTGGCGCCCTGGTTACGGGGGCGGGTTTCGTCGACCCAGACATGCAGCGGCACACCGGCACGGTGCAGGGCATAGATTGGCGCGAGCGCGGTGCCGTGCGCCACCGCGGCCAGTCGCCCGGCGTTGCAATGGGTGAGCAGCTGCAAGGGCGTGCGGGCATCAACCGGCCGGCCCACCGCCGCGCGCTGCGCGATCAGGCGACGCAGATGCGTCGCGCCATGCTCGCCGATCGCGTGATTGATGGCGACATCTTCGTCGGCGATGTCGCAGGCCTCACGCCAGGCGATCGCCCAGCGTTGCCCGGGCGATGCCGAGAAGACCCTGGCGCGGATGCGATCGAGCGCCCAGCGCAGATTGACCGCGGTCGGACGGGTCGCGAGCAGCGTGGCGTACGCGGCATCAAGCGCAGCATCGTCTGACGACTCGCGCAGCGACAGTGCCAGGCCGAAGGCGGCCACCGCGCCGATCAGCGGAGCTCCTCTGACTTGCATCGACGCAATCGCATTGGCGCAATCGGCGGCGTGTCGCAGCACGAGCTCGACCCGATCGAAAGGCAGCCGGGTCTGATCGAGCGTGACCGCCGTGTGGTCGGCTCGCGCCACGAGGGTGCGCACAGGCTGATCCGGCGGTGAATCGGGATGACGCTCGGGCGGCACGGTGACATTCATCGACAAGGAAAGCGCAACAGGAAGGCGCATCAAAGGCAGCGAACAAGGAAGCGGGGCAGTCGCACGCAAGGCGCGACGGGCTGTCTCGATACACGCAGCCCCGCTGCTCCACGGGTCTATTGAACCACGACCTTCAGCCGGGCGGTTCCAGTCTGGTGCGCAACAGACCGGCGGTCCGTAGCACAATGGCGGCATCCTACTGGTGGCATCCTGACTCTCTTCTCCCGGACAATCGTGCAATCACCCGCCCCCTCCAGTTCGGCAGGCGCATCGGCTCCCGCCGGCCCGCTCGCAGACCCGGCATCGCTGCCCGGGCCGCGGGGCCTGCCCCTGATCGGCTCGCTGCATCGCTGGGATGCCTCGCGCGCCCACCTGCTGCTTGAACAGTGGGCCCGTGAATATGGCCAGATCTATCGCGTCAAACTCGGCCCCCTGCCGATCGTTGTGATCTCCGAACCGGATGCCATGATGAGCGTGCTGCGCGAGCGCCCGCATGACTTTCGTCGGCACTTCGCGGTGCGTCCGATCTTTCGCGAGATGGGCATCGATGGGCTGTTTTCGGCCGAGGGCGACGACTGGCGACGGCAGCGTCCGCTGGTGATGCGCGCGCTCGACCCGGCCCATCTGCGGCAGTTCTTCCCGGTCATCGTCACCGCCACCGAGCGACTGCATGCCCGCTGGCTGGCCGCAGCCGCAGCCGGTGCGCCGGTCGACGTGCGCGCCGATCTGACCCGCTACACCGTCGATGTGACCTGCTCGCTCGCTTTCGGCACCGACGTCACCACCCTGTCTCGCGAACAAGCCGATCCGCTGCAGCACCATCTCGACACGATCTTCACAGGCATCGCCCGGCGCATCAACGCGATCTGGCCAACCTGGCGCTGGCTGCGCACACCCGCCGACCGCAGGATCGACCGGTCGCTGGCCTCGGCCGGCAAGGCGGTGCACGGCTTCATCGACAACACCCGGGCGGCGATGAAGCGCCAGCCCGAATTGCGCGAATCTCCTCAGAATCTGCTGCAGGCGCTGCTCGCCGCCAACGAAGACGCGCGTCTGTCCGATGACGAACTGCACGGCAACGTGATGACCCTGCTGCTTGCCGGCGAAGACACGACCGCCAACACCATCGCCTGGGCGCTGCACCTGCTGTCGCTCAATCCGGACGTACTGAAGGCCGCACGCACCGAGGCCATCGAGGCCCTGAGCGCCGAAAGCCCTCCCACCGCCAGGGGTACGCGCAGGATGGCGCTGCGCGACTTCGACAGCACTCGCGAGCTGCCGCTGATCGAGGGCATCGTGCTCGAGTCGCTGCGCCTCAAGCCGGTGGCGCCTCTGAACATGTTCACCGCGATACGCGACACCCAGCTGCTGGGCACGCGCATTCCGGCGCGCACGATGGTGTGCATCCTCAAGCGGCCGCCATCGACCAGCGAAAGCTTCTTTCCTCGCGCCAATGATTTCCAGCCGCAGCGCTGGCTGGCCGGGGCCGCCGCAGCCAGCGGCGCAGGCTCGCAAAGCGCTCAGGCGCAGGCAGGCATCAGCGGCGGCGGGCGGCGCGCCTTCATGCCATTTGGCGGCGGCCCGCGCTTTTGCCCGGGCCGGTATCTGGCGCTACTCGAGGCCAAGATGGTCCTCGCCACCACGCTGGCCGCCTTCGAGCTGCAGGCCACGAGTGACCCGGTGAGCGAACAGATGGGCATGACGATGCAGCCGCAGGGCCTTCGCATGACGCTCAAGCTGCACAAGTCGGCCACCGAACGGGCCCCCAGCGGTCTGGCCTGAGCCCGGCCGCTCAGTTCCCATACATCAGTTCCCGCAGGTCAGTCCCCGCCGCGCGCCCGTTCGATGGCCCGCCGGTCGCGCTTGGTCGGGCGCCCATGGATGGCCCGCGCTGGCTCACCCATCAGTGCGCGCTGCTCGCGGGCGGCCTCGCGGGCGACGATGCTCTCGGGGGTTTCTTCGTACAGGCGCTGCGCAACCGGTGCCGGGCCGCGCTGCTCGCTCAGCTCGCGCACCACGACCTGACGCACTGTCGCTTCGATGCGCACTGACACGCGCTCGCCCACTCTGAGGTTTCGGGCGGCCTTGATGCGCTCATCCTCGACCAGCACACGCCCGTTGTCGATCGCATCCTGAGCCAGCCCGCGGGTCTTGAAAAATCGTGCCGCCCAGAGCCATTTATCGATCCGCATCATGAGGTCCTGTCGATCGATCTGTCGACCCGCTCACATGCCCTGGCGGATCACGATCAGTGCCTTTTCAGACTGATCGAGATTGATCATGCCGATTCGCGGATAGTCGAGATCGAGGATGATCGCAAAGCTGAAGCTCATCAGCAGGGCATAGAGCACGGCGAGGAACCAGTCTCGGCTGGTTTCGATGCCCATGACGTAGCCGGCCAGCAAGGCACCGATCAGCGTCAGGACGAAGAGAAAACCCACGATCGCCGTCGGCGGACGCATGTATTGCGCCTGATACTGCGAATCGGCTGCATCGATCATGGTCGAGATTGAATCGAGAATCCTGGCTGCGACCAGGTTGTCCGGAAACGGCGTGGCTTTCACCGACACACGGGCCCCATCCCAGATCGCGGATTCAAGTTTGTTGCGAGCCGCAAACTGCACCTCGATCTTCTCCGGATCGATCGGTCGGACATACATCGTGATCCGCAGATCGAGGTATTCCTTGAGCATCGAGCGCAGCGCAGGCTGGTCAGTCTCCTTGAGCAGACCGACCGACTGGTAGACCGTGCTGATGGTCTGCGCCTCCCGGATGATCAGGTCGCGACGCTTGTCGTAACGCTGGGCGGCGTCCGAAAACGTGAACGCCAGCATCAGCGACAGCAGCCCGAAAATCGCGACCGTGGCGGTCGACGTCCCTTCGCTCACCGACTCGCTGCCTCGTGCCCTGGCCCGATGACCGAGGCGCCATCCGACCTCGACCATCAAGAGCATCAGCACCAGCAGCGCAGCCGGAACAAGATGATCCGACAGGAGAAAAAGGCGGAACAGATCGCTCATTTGCGTCGAGTCCGCAAGGGGGCTGGACTAAGCCTGGCCTGCCACGGCGCGGCCAGGCGACTGCGCAAACGCGAGCGCATCCTCGAGTCGGTCATCGCCCCAGAAGAGCTCATCGCCAATCGTGAACGACGGTGATCCGAAAAGTCCCATCGCCTCGGCCGCATCGGTGGCCGCCCGAAGCAGCTGCTTGTTGGCATCCGACTGCGCGGTCACCATCACTTCTTCAGGATTGCGGCCCACCGTGGTGAGGGCACGGCGCAGGTTGTCATCGGTGCCGATGGCGATGTCTTCGGTCCAGTGCAGACGGAACACTTCGCGGGTGAAGGCATCACACCAGCCCTGCATGGCAGCCAGCGTGCCGATGCGGGCGGTCAGCAGGGTATTGGGCGGATAGACTGAAGGCTTGCGATAGGGCAGGTCATAGGCCTGCGCCCGGCGCGACAGATCGCGCCACATGTAGTCGAGCTTGGGCGGATTGCCCAGGAAGGGGCCCTGTGCCATGCCGCGATCCTTGAGCAGCGGCCCGAGCAGGAAGGGCCGCCAGTCGACGACCACGCCGGCTTGCGCGGCGAGGGCATCGATGCGGGCCACCGTCAGATAGCTGTAGGTGCTGCCGTATTCGAACCAGAAAATCATTCTGCGCATGCTCTGACTCATCTTGTCTCGCTTGTGACGGTCGCGTGTGGCCGTTGTCGCTGCGTTGCCGTGTTCGGCAAGCGCCGGTATTGTATGGCTGATCCTTTGGAGTGACTGCCTTGTCGAATGTCGTACCACCCACCCCCGTCCCTTTCAAGGAACGTTACTTCGAGGACTATCCGGTCGGCGAAATCGCCGAATTCGGGGATTATCCGATCAGTGAGGCCGACATCCTGGCCTTCGCAGCCCAATACGATCCGCAGCCTTTTCACCTCGATCAGACCGCTGCCGCCGATTCGATCTACGGCGGCCTGATCGCCAGCGGCTGGATGACCGCCAGCGTCGCCATGCGCATGATGGTCGATCACTACATCTCGCCTCGCTCGAGCATGGGCTCTCCGGGTATCGACGAACTGCGCTGGTTGCGTCCGGTGCGACCGGGTGACCGACTGCGGCTGCGGGTGAGTGTCATGGATGCGCGCCCATCGCAGTCGAAACCCGACCGCGGGATGGTTCAGTTCCTGGAAGAGGTGGTGAACCAGGAAGGCACGACCGTCATGACACTCAAGGGCTTCGGCATGTACGCCAGGCGCCCTGCAGCCTGATTCAGACTGGGCCGGACACGCCCGGCTCAGGCAAGCCGAACCGGTTCGGGCCAGGCCAGTTGCGCCGGGCGCAGGGTTTCGAGCAAACGACCGAGCCTGAGCACCCCGAGGTCATCGAAGCGCTGCCCGATGATCTGCACCCCGATCGGCAGCCCCTCGCTTGAGGCCTGCCAGTTGATCGACGCCGCCGGCTGCTCGCTCATGTTGTAGGCCACGGTAAAGGCAATGTGGGCGAGCGCATTGCGCGGATCGTTGTTCGGGCTGTGGTGTTCGGCCGGATAGGCCAGCACCGGAGCCGTCGCAGACAGCACAAAATCGAACTCGGCGACCGCCCGCACCGCGGCTTCACGCATCGCCATGATCTGCATGTAAGCGGCCATCACCTCTCGGCCACTGAAGCCGTCGGCACGCCAGCTCGACCACTCGAGGATGAATGGCAGGACTGACTCGCGCTGGGCGGCGCTCATGGCAGCCACCTCTAGATTGGATCGGGCTTCGAAGAACCCGCACACGCCGTCGAGCATCTGCGGCGTGAGAAACGAGGCGAGCGGCTCGACGACGGCGCCGGCGGACTCGAGCGCGCGGGCGGCTGACGCCAGGCCGGCACTGACCTGCGGATCGACCGGCAGACCGGCCTTCATGTCGGTGATCAGGCCGATACGCAAGCCCCGCGCCGCAAGCCCCTCGAGTTGGGCCGCGTAATCGATCGGCTGATGCGGCAGGCTCATCCAGTCGCGCCGGTCGGCGCCGGCGATCACCGACATCAGCATCGCCGAATCGCGCACGCTGCGGGTCATGGGGCCGGCCACGCGACCGAGATAGGGCGGATCGATCGGCACGCGACCGAAGCTCGGCTTGAGCCCGAAGATGCCGCAGTGATTGGCGGGCAGACGCACCGATCCGCCGATGTCGGTACCCACATGCAGCGGGCCATAGGCCGCCGCCGCGGCCGCACCGGCGCCCGACGAGGAGCCCGCCGGGTTGAGATCGAGGCGCCAGGGATTGCGGGTGGTGCCGTGAAAGGACGAGCGCCCCGACGAGAGCATGCCCAGATCCGGCATCGTGGTCTTGCCGATCAGCACCGCGCCGGCCTCGCGCAGACGCGATGGCACCGGCGAATCATGATCCTTGGGCGTGCGATCGCCGGCCAAGGTGCCGATTGGTGCCGGATCACCGCGGGTAGGGAGGTTCTCCTTGAGCGTCACCGGCACGCCGTCGATCGGCGACAGCGGGAGGCGGTCGCGCCAGCGTACGAGCGATTGATGCGCCTGCTCGAGCGCCGACTCGCGGTGAATCCGGTACATCGCATTGAGCTGGGGTTCGCAGGCATCGATGCGCTCGAGCACCGCTTGAGCGACCTCGACCGGCGAAAGCGCCCCGGTGGCATAGGCGGCTGACAATTCGTGGGCTGACAGTTGATGGAGAGGGCTCATTCGGATTTCCGGCGCGGCGCTTGAAAGGGGAGACACGCAAGTCAGCGGACAACCGCTACAGCGAACAGTTTCACGACTATGACAGACCGTGGCCGATCGGCACGAGATTCGTCGACCCACCCTGGCGCAAGGGTCTCGCCACAAGCAACGATAGAATGTCAGCTGTCCCGACAAGGACAGTCCGAGCCCCTCGGCCTGCCTGAGCCCGGCAGCGCCGGAAAAAGTTTTTTTCAATGCCTTTCTTTAACATCGCTTTTCGACGCGTCATTTCGCCCTGAATCGCCAAACAAGGAGATCCCTCATGATCCAGTTTCTCAAACGTTTCGCTGCACTCGTCGCTGTCGCTGCGCTCGCCGCCTGCGCCGGACAGCAAACCATGCCTGCCTACAACGGCTTCGGCGTGGTCAATGGCATCTCTGAAGCAGAAGTCAGCGGTGCTGCCGGCGGTATGGCCGGCGGTGTGGCCGGCGCCCTGATCGGTGCTGGCCTCGGAAGCCTGATCGGTGGCGGCACCGGCAAGACCATTGCCACCGGCGTGGGAGCAGCAGCCGGCGGCATGGCCGGCAGCAACGCCGGCGG
>CANKWX010000010.1 GCA_947487165.1 Burkholderiales bacterium | reverse complement strand
GATGTTGATCTTGCGAACGCCGAACTTGATCGCTTCCTGGATCTCCTCGACCGGCACGCCGTAGGTCTCTTTCATGGCGCCGCCGTACTGACGGATGATCGCCAGAAGGTCTTGCGGCACCGACGAGGAGCCATGCATCACCAGATGGGTGTTGGGCAGCCGCGCGTTGATTTCCTTGATGCGCGAGATCGCCAGGATGTCGCCGGTGGGCTTGCGCGAAAACTTGTAGGCGCCATGGCTGGTGCCGATCGCAATCGCCAGGGCATCGACCTGGGTGCGGCGCACGAAGTCGGCGGCCTGCTCCGGGTCGGTCAGCAACTGCTCGCGGGTCATGGTGGCGTCGGTGCCGTGGCCGTCTTCCTTGTCGCCCTTCATGGTCTCGAGCGAGCCCAGGCAGCCCAGCTCGCCCTCGACCGTCACGCCAACCGCATGCGCCATGTCGACCACCTTGCGGGTGACATCGACGTTGTAGTCATAGCTGGCAATGGTCTTGCCATCTTCTTCGAGCGAGCCGTCCATCATCACCGACGAGAATCCGAGGTCGATCGCACCCTGGCAGACCAGCGGCGACTGGCCATGATCCTGATGCATCACGACCGGCACCTTGGGATAGGACTCGACCGCGGCAGCGATCAGATGGCGCAGGAAGTGCTCACCGGCGTATTTGCGGGCACCGGCCGAGGCCTGCATGATCACCGGCGCATCGACCTCGGCCGCAGCTGCCATGATGGCCTGCACCTGCTCGAGATTGTTGACGTTGAAGGCCGGAATGCCGTAAGCATTTTCGGCGGCATGATCGAGAAGCTGGCGCATCGAGACGAGGGGCATGGTCGACTCCTGAAGGAAATTAGGCCCGATTATGCCTCGCCGCGCATCACAAAAGGCCGACAAACCTCACGCTCGCGCCATCCGGCTGACGCGAATTCATGTCAGCCGTGATCGCCAACCCGCACGATTTTCAGGGTATTGGTGCCGCCCGATTTGCCGATCGGCTCGCCGATGGTCAGCAGCATCAGGTCGCCGCGAGCCACCACCCCAAGATCGACCAGTTTGTGCTCGGCTTCAAGCAGCAGACTTTCGCGGTCGGAGGCTTTGAAGGTCATCAGCACCGGATGGACTTCACGATACAGCGACATCCTGCGCCGGCTGCCTTCTTCCGGTGTGAGCGCATAGACCGGCACGCCCGAATCGAGCCGCGAAATCCAGAGCGCAGTCGACCCTGACTGGGTCAGCGCACAGATCGCCTTGACCTTCATGTGAACCGCTGTGAACAGCGCCGCCATCGCGATCGCCTGGTCGATACGCGCGAAAGTGCGGTTCAAAAACTCCTTGTCGAGCGAGAACTCGCCGGCGCGGTCGGCCTCGTCGCAGACCCGGGCCATGGCCGATACCGTCTCGACCGGGTATTTGCCGGCAGCGGTCTCGGCCGACAGCATGACCGCGTCGGTGCCGTCGATGACCGCATTGGCCACATCCGAGACTTCGGCACGAGTGGGAACCGGCGCCTCGATCATCGACTCCATCATCTGGGTGGCGGTGATCGTGAGCTTGCTGTGATCGCGAGCCATTCGGATCATGCGCTTTTGCAGTGCCGGCACGGCGGCGTCGCCAACCTCGACCGCGAGATCGCCACGCGCCACCATGATGCCGTCGGAGGCCTTGAGGATCTCCTCGAGATTGCCGATCGCCTCGAAGCGTTCGATCTTGGCGATCATGAGCGCCTTGCCGCCGGCCGCCCGCACCAGTTCGCGGGCCATATACATGTCGGAGGCATTCTTGGGAAAGGACACCGCGACGAAGTCGGCCTCGAAAGCCACCGCGGTCTTGATGTCGTCCATGTCCTTGGCGGTGAGCGCCGGGGCCGACAGCCCGCCCCCCTGACGGTTGATGCCCTTGCGATCGGAGAGCACGCCACCGATCGTGACCGTGCAGGCAATCAGCGTGTCGGTGACCCGATCGACCCGCATGATCATCCGGCCGTCGTTGAGGAGCAGCGAATCGCCGGCCTTCACGTCATGAACCAGCGCCTTGTAGTCGAGGCCCACCCGCGACTCGTCACCCAGCTCGCAATCGATATCGAAGGTGAAGCGGTCGCCTTCGACCAGATTGATCTTGCCGCCGGCAAACTTGCCGATCCGGATCTTGGGCCCCTGCAGGTCGGCGAGCACGCCGATATCGCGACCAAGCCGGCTGGCGACCTCACGCACCACGCCCACCAGCGCGGTATGCCCATCGGCCGAGCCATGCGAGAAATTGACCCGCACGACATTGACGCCGGCAAGGATCATTCGCTCGATCGTGGCCGGATCACTGGATGCCGGCCCGAGGGTGGCAACGATCTTGGTGGCGCGGGGAATACTCATCGTGGCTGGTCCGGCAATGGCGATCCTCCGATTGTCCAACAAATCCTGGCGTAAGCATGTGTCAGCTTGATCTGGATCAAGCCTGCGGCAGACGGTGGCGGCCCGACGGCGTCGGGCATCGTTAGGATCAATGCGCCCCCACGACCGCGACCAGGCGCCAGGCGATGGCTGCGACAGCCCACCAGATCCCGTGCAGCGAGGAGTTCCTGATTCTCGACGACCCGCTTGAGCGCGACGAGATCGCCCGCGAGATCGCGCCCGCAGCCAGCGGGGCGAGGCGTTTCGAGGCGATCCTGAGCATCGACGGCGTGCATTGCGCGGCCTGCGTGATCGCGATCGAGGGTGCGCTGCGCGACTGCGTCGACGAGGTCTCGGTCAATGCAGCCACCCGCCGAGCACGTCTGGTGTGGCGCGCCGACGCGCAGCAGCTGTCGCGCGCCTGCGATCGGATTTCACGCCTGGGCTATCGGCCCCGACCCGTCTCGCAACGCCTGCACGAGAGCGCGCAGGCGGCCGGGCGTCGCGCCGCACTCTGGCGAATGCTGGTGGCGGTGCTGTGCATGATGCAGGTGATGATGTATTCGGTCCCGCGCTATGTTGCCGAGGCGGGCTCGATGAGCGAGGACATCGTCGGCCTGATGACCTGGGCCGAGCGGATCCTGACGCTGCCGGTCATGCTGTTTGCTGCCGGCCCGTTTTTTACCGGCGCCTGGCGTGATCTGCGCGCATGGCGGATCGGCATGGATGTCCCGGTGGCGCTCGGCATCGCGGTGACCTTCGTGGCAAGTCTGGCCGGCGGCGCCGCGGGCGGCGAGGTCTGGTTTGATTCGCTGACCATGTTCGTGGCCTTCCTGCTGGTCGGTCGCTGGCTCGAGGCGGCGGCGCGCGAGCGCGCCATGGCCGGCGTGGGCGACCTGCTGGCACGCCTGCCTGATCGCATCGAACGGCTCGACGAACAGGGCGTCGCATCGCTGGTCGGTTTGCGGCAGCTGCGCCCGGGTGATCGGGTTCGAGTGGCCGCCGGGCAATCCGTGCCTGCCGACGGCATCGTCGAGGTCGGACACGCCCATGTCGACGAGTCGCTGCTCAGCGGCGAAAGCCGCCCGCAGCTGCGCCAGCCGGGCGATACCCTGGCCGCCGGCAGCGTGAGCCTGGACGCACCGCTCACGATGCGGCTGACCCGCAGCGCGCGCGATTCACGCCTGCAGGAGATCGCCGACCTGATGGACAGCGCCTCGGCCCGCAAGCCGCGACTGGCCCAGCTGGCCGATCGCTGGGCCGGGCCGTTCCTGGGGATGGTGCTGATCCTTGCAGCCATCGCCTGGTGTATCTGGCAGCTGATCGATCCGGGTCGCGCCCCCTGGGTGGCGGCCGCCGTCCTGGTGGTGGCCTGCCCCTGCGCCCTGTCGCTGGCCACGCCGGCCGCGCTGCTGGCGGCATCGGGGCGGCTGGCCCGTCATGGTCTGCTCGCCCGCTCGCCGCAGGCGCTTGAAGCCCTGGCCCAGGCAGACACCTTCGTCTTCGACAAGACCGGGACCCTGACGCTTGACCGAATCGACGTGGTCGCGGTGCAGATCAATCACGGCGGGCCACTGACCGACGCGCTGCGAGCACGCGCGGTGGCTGCCGCACTTGAGGCCGGCTCGATCCATCCGGTGGCCGCGGCCATCATTCGCCATTCACCCGCCGGCGTCGCCCTGCCTGAGGTGCGCTCGGTGCGCGAGCAGGCCGGGGCGGGCATTGAAGGCGAGGTATTGCTCGAAGGGCAATGGCATCCGGCGCGCGTGGGCAGTCCTCGCTTTGCAGCGCAGCAAGCCGTCAGACAGGGCATGCACCAGGGTCGTGTCAGCGCGGACGACGCCAGCGCCATGCAAGCGGCCAACGACACGGGCGATGTGTGCCTGTCGATTGACGGCCGCGCAGCGGCGAGCTTTACGCTGAGCGAAGCCTTGCGCCCTGAAGCACTGACCGCCGTCAGGCGGCTGCGCGAGGCGGGTATGCAGCTCGAAATCCTCTCGGGCGATGCACCCGCTCGGGTTGCACGTGTCGCCGCGGCGCTTGGCATCGAAACCTGGCAGGCCCAGGCGAGCCCCGAGGACAAACTTGCCCGCATCGAGTCGCTTGGCCGCGAGGGCCGTCATGTTGCGATGGTGGGGGATGGCATCAACGACGCGCCGGTGCTGGCGCGCGCCGATGTCTCGATCGCCTTTGCAAGCGGTGCGCCGCTGGCCCAGCACCGTGCCGACCTGCTGTTGCTGGGCCAGCGCCTCGATCGCCTGGCGCTGGCCCGGGATCATGCCCGTCAGGCCATGCGGGTCGTCAGACAGAACCTGATCTTTGCCACCGCCTACAACGCGGTGGGCATACCGCTGGCACTGGCCGGCTGGCTGCCGCCCTGGCTGGCGGGCCTGGGCATGGCGGGCAGTTCGCTGGTCGTCGTGCTCAATGCCCTGAGGCTCGCGCCCGCGCGCCTGTCACTGCCGCCCGTGTCCCCCGATCCAGCCCTGCCTCATCTGACCGCGCATTGAACTGAGCGCGCACTGAACCGACCGAGCACTGACGCGAAGGAAGCCTGCTGATGGACATTCTCTATCTCCTCGTACCCCTTTCGGTCGTGCTGGTGCTGGCGATCACCGGTCTGCTCGCCTGGGCCGTGGGCAGCGGCCAGTTCGACGATATCGAACGCGAAGGCCAGCGGATCCTGATCGACGACACCGAGCCTTGATCTGGATCAAGCGGCACTGCGGCCAAGCGCAGCAATATCAGACCAGCCAGACACCGTTTGATTCTGCCGAGGGAGCGCGCCAGTGAAAATCGAGATCCGCAGCGATGAGGCGACCTATAACGATACCGTCGTGCGTCAGTTCGCGATCATGACCATCGTCTGGGGCGTGGTCGGCATGCTGGTCGGGGTGGTGATCGCCGCCCAACTGGCCTTTCCGGCGCTCAATTTCGATGTGCCGTGGCTGTCTTATGGACGCCTGCGGCCGCTGCATACCAATGCGGTGATCTTCGCCTTCGGCGGCTGCGCGCTCTTTGCCACCAGCTACTACGCGGTGCAGCGCACCTGCCAGACCCGGCTCTTTGCGGGGCCGCTGGCCGCCTTCACTTTCTGGGGCTGGCAGGCGGTGATCGTTGCTGCAGCGATATCGCTGCCGCTGGGCTACACCAGCGGCAAGGAATATGCCGAACTGGAGTGGCCGATCGACATCCTGATCACGCTGGTCTGGGTCTCGTATGCGGTGGTGTTCTTCGGCACGATATTTACCCGCAAGGTGCGTCACATCTATGTGGCCAACTGGTTTTTCGGCGCCTTCATCCTTACCGTAGCGCTGCTGCATGTGGTCAACAGCGCCGCAATACCAGCCGGGCCAATGAAGTCGTATTCGGTCTATGCCGGCGTGCAGGACGCGATGGTGCAGTGGTGGTACGGCCATAACGCGGTCGGCTTTTTCCTGACCGCAGGCTTTCTGGGGATGATGTATTACTTTGTTCCCAAGCAGATCGGCCGCCCGGTCTACTCCTATCGCCTGTCGATCGTGCACTTCTGGGCGCTGATCTTCACCTACATGTGGGCCGGCCCCCACCACCTTCACTACACCGCCCTGCCCGACTGGGCGCAGTCGCTTGGCATGGTGTTTTCGCTGATCCTGCTCGCGCCCTCCTGGGGCGGCATGATCAACGGCGTGATGACGCTGTCGGGCGCCTGGCACAAGCTGCGCGAAGATCCGATCCTGCGTTTCATGATCGTCTCGCTGTCCTTCTACGGCATGTCGACCTTTGAAGGTCCGATGATGGCGATCAAGACGGTCAATGCGCTGTCGCACTACACCGACTGGACGATCGGCCATGTGCATTCGGGTGCGCTCGGCTGGGTCGGCCTGATCTCGATGGGCAGCCTTTACTACCTGGTGCCGCGCCTCTTTGGCCGCGAGTCGATGTACAGCGTGCAGGCGATCGAGATCCACTTCTGGGTCGCCACCGTCGGCATCGTGCTCTATGCGGTGTCGATGTGGGTGAGCGGCGTCACGCAGGGTCTGATGTGGCGCTCGGTCGAGCCCGACGGCACGCTCACTTACTCCTTTGTCGAGTCGGTCAAGGCGAGCTACCCCTACTACTACGTGCGGCTCATCGGCGGACTGCTCTACCTGACCGGCATGCTGATCATGGCCTGGAATGTCGCCATGACCGTGACCGGCGGCAAGCCGGTCGATGTACCGGTGCTGCGCGCACCGGCCCACGCCTGATCGGACACGGAGTCACTCATGGCCTTCAATCACGAACGCATCGAAACCAACGCCCTGCTGCTGATCGTCCTCACCCTGCTCACCGTGGCGGTAGGCGGGCTGGTCGAGATCGTGCCGCTCTACTTCCAGAAGTCGACCACCGAGCCGGTCAGGGGGCTCAAGCCCTACGATGCCCTGCAACTGGCCGGGCGCGATATCTATATCCGCGAGGGCTGCTACAACTGCCATTCGCAGATGATCCGGCCGTTTCGCGCCGAGACGCTGCGCTACGGGCCGTATTCGGTCGCGGGCGAATTCGTCTGGGACCATCCCTTCCAGTGGGGCAGCAAGCGCACCGGTCCCGATCTGGCGCGGGTGGGCGGGCGCTACAACGACGAATGGCACCGCACTCACCTGACCAATCCGCGCGATCTGGTGCCGGAGTCGAATATGCCCGGCTATCCCTGGCTGGCCAGTCAGACGGTCAATGGCCAGACCATGCAGAACCACATGCGCGCGCTCGCCAGGGTTGGCGTGCCTTATAGCGACGCAGACATCGCCGGTGCGCCGGAGGTGGTCAAGGGCAAGACCGACATGGATGCCCTGATCGCCTATCTGCAGGGCCTGGGCACCACGATCAAATAAGGGGAACCCGAAATGAACGTCGACCTCGTTCGCGGTGTGATCACCGCGCTCTCGCTTGCCTGCTTCGTGGGCATCGTGATCTGGGCCTACTCGCCGCGCAACAGGGCGCGCTTCGAGCAGGACGCCCGCCTGCCCTTCGAAGAGTAAACAAAGGACACGACCATGGCGGATTTCACCAGCGGGTTCTGGTCACCCTACATCACCATCGCGACCTTGCTCGCCATTGCGGCCTGCCTGCTGCTGCTGGTGCTCAACAGCCGGCGGCCGCCGCCGTCTGCCGACAACACCACCGGTCATGTCTGGGACGGCGATCTGCGCGAAGCGAACAATCCGCTGCCGCGCTGGTGGAGCGGTCTGTTCGTGATCACCATTGTTTTTTCGCTCGGCTACCTCTGGCTCTATCCGGGGCTGGGTGCACGCGATGGCGCCAGCGGCTGGAGCGCGGCAGCCCAGTACGAAGCCGAAACCACTGCACTCGCCGAAGAGATGGCACCACTTTATGAACGCTTTCAGGCGCAGTCGGTGACTGAACTGGCCGGCGACGCACGGGCGCATGCCATCGGCGAGCGACTGTTTCTGAACAACTGCGCCCAGTGCCACGGCTCCGACGGCCATGGCGCCAAGGGTTTTCCTAACCTTGCTGATAACGACTGGCTGTATGGCAATTCGCCCGAGCAGATCGTGCAGTCGATCGCGAAGGGTCGCAACGGACTGATGCCGCCGATGGCTGCAGCCGTGGGGTCACCCCAGGAGGTCGAACACGTCGCGCACTATGTGCTGTCGCTGTCCGACAGCTCGAGCGATCCGGTCAAGGCCGCCCTCGGCAAGCCGCGCTTTGCGACCTGTGCAGCCTGTCACGGTGCAGAGGGTCGAGGCAACCAGGCGCTTGGCGCGCCCAACCTGTCTGACCGTATCTGGCTGCATGGCGGCAGTGTTCAGGCGGTGGTCGCGATGGTCAACACCGGCAAGGAAAACCGCATGCCGGGCTGGGACGACAAGCTCACCGAAGGGCAGATCCACGTGCTGGCCGCCTATGTGCTGTCGCTGTCGCAACCGGGTATGTCGAGCACAAAACCATAATGGTTCGTGAGGTCATCCCGATCGCGCTGGCAGACGACAACGGCCTGTTCTCGATCTATCAGGCGCATCAGAAGCTCTACCCCCGAGCGGTGACCGGGCGTTTTGCGCACCTTCGCTGGGGCGCGGTGTTCATGACCCAGATCATCTTTTACGGCTTGCCATGGCTGCAATGGAACGGGCGCCAGGCAGTGCTCTTCGATCTCGGTGCACGCAAGTTCTACCTCTTCGGGACGGTGCTCTGGCCGCAGGACTTCGTCTATCTGGCCGCGCTGCTGATCATCGCGGCACTGTCGCTGTTCTTTTTCACTGCGGTGGCCGGACGTCTGTGGTGCGGCTATGCCTGCCCGCAAACCGTCTACACCGAACTCTTCATGTGGATCGAGCGGCATACCGAAGGTGACCGCGCGGCGCGCATGAAACTTGACGCCGGGCCGTGGGGTGCCGAAAAGCTCGCCAGAAAAGGGGTCAAGCAAGCGCTGTGGATCGCACTCGCACTGCTGACCGGCTTTACCTTCATCGGCTATTTCGCGCCGATTCGCGAGCTCGGCGCGCAGGTGCTGTCGCTGAGCATCGGCCCCTGGCAACTTTTCTGGCTGCTCTTTTACAGCTTTGCCACCTGGGGCAACGCCGGCTTCATGCGTGAGCAGGTCTGCAAGTACATGTGCCCCTATGCGCGTTTTCAGGGCGCGATGTTCGATCGCGATACCCTGGTCGTCACTTACGACGAACGACGCGGCGAACCGCGCGGCTCGCGCCCGCGAAAGGCCGAACCGGCGGCACTTGGCCTTGGCAGCTGCATTGACTGCAATCTGTGCGTTCAGGTCTGCCCGACCGGGATCGACATCCGCCAGGGCCAGCAATACGAATGCATCGGCTGCGCGGCCTGCATCGATGTCTGCGACACCGTGATGGACAAGATGGGCTATGCCCGCGGCCTGGTGCGCTATTCGACGCACCGGGCGGTGCACGCCGCACCTGAAGACACCGCCCACCGCATCCTGAGCCACCTGCTGCGCCCGCGCGTGCTGATTTATGCCTGCCTGCTGGTCGTGCTCTGCGGGGGACTGGTGACTTCGCTCGTCACCCGCAATCCGCTGCGGGTGGATGTCATTCGTGACCGCAACACACTGGCACGGATTGGCGATGCAGGCCGCATTGAAAACGCCTATCGGCTCAACCTGATGAACGCCTCGGAGCATGCGCTGGTGATTGACATCGCGGTCGAGGGCATTGACGGCATCTCGATTGCGAGTCCCTCACACTTTGAAGTCGCCGCTGCCAGCAACCGCGCCGTTGCGGTCAGGGCGCTGGTGCCGCCCCAAGCCAGTGAGCCTGGCGCACATCCGATCCGATTCCTGATCACCGCGCGCGTCGAGCCCGCGATCGCGCGCGCCGAGAAGGCGAGCTTCATCGTGCCCCGCTGACAGCCGCCCACCACCGGAGACTTCCCATCATGTCCCTGCCCACCACCCTGAAACCCCCGCCCGCCTGGCATGAGCCGCTGGTCTGGCTGGTGTTCGGCATTCCGGCGCTGACGGTTGTGGCCGGTCTCATCACCGTCTGGATCGCGGTGCAACGCGCCGACAGCAACGTCGCCGAGGACTACTACAAGCGCGGCCTGGCGATCAACCGATCGCTCGAACGCGAAGCCCGCGCGCAGGCGCTCGGACTGGTCGCCGAGGTCTCGCTGACGGCTGATCGTGTGCTGACGGTGCGTTTGTCCGGCAAGGTGTCACCGCCCGAGTCGATCATGCTCACGCTAACCCATCCGGTGCATGCCGAACAGGACCGGCGGGTGGTCCTGCAGCGCGGCACCGATGGCCTGTATCGGGGAAGCACTGCGCCGATCGCACTGGTGGCCTGGGACCTCGCCATCGAATCCCAGGACTGGCGGATGACCGCCCGCCACCTCAGACTGCCCGACGGTGTGCCGTTTCGGATCGCCGCCGGATCGCCACGACACTGACCGAAGCAAGGCATTCCATGCCCCGCACCACTCGCCAATGGATCACCGTGCTCTGGCCGGCCTTTCTGGCGGCAAGCGCTCTCGAACTGCTGGTGTTCGCCGGCTTCGACCCGCAGGACGTCAACCTCTTCGGCCTGTCGCTCGAGCCCGAGCGCGCGGCGGTCTACTCGATCACCTTCCTGCTGTTCTGGCTGATAACCGCCGCAGCCGGCATCGTCACCCGCGCAATGAGCGCAGACGATGATCAGTCCATCGACAAGCCATGAGTCTGATCACCCTGCTTGCCACCTCGGCCACCCTGGGCTTGGTCGGCGGTGTGCATTGCATGGCGATGTGTACCGGGCTGCAGAAGGTGGCGGTGCATGGCTTGAATCATCAGGATTCAGACGAAGCTGTGAGTGCCGGGACAGGCCCGCGCAGGACGATTCCGATCAGAACGATCATCCCGGCTGCACCGGCTCCAGGCGCCCTGCGATCTGCCAGCCAGGACCTGGTCTTTCAGCTCTCGCGCATCGCCGGCTACGCCATGCTCGGAGCCGCGGTCGGCGCGGGTTCGGCCGCGCTGCGATGGGGCGCCTCGGCAGCCCCCCTGATGCAGCCGGTCTGGGGGCTCTTCAATGCCGCGCTGCTGATGCTTGGTATGGCGCTGCTCCTGCTCGGCAGGCAGCCGGTCTGGGTTGACGGACTCGGCCGGCGCTTCTGGTCGGCCACGGCAAGCGGGTTGTCGACGCCCCGCTCGAAGCACCGGATCCTGTCCGGACTGGCCTGGTCCCTGTTGCCCTGCGGTCTGCTCTATTCAGCGCTGGCAGTGGCCGCGCTGGCAAGCAGCGCGTTGGGCGGAGCGAGCGTGATGCTTGCTTTCGGCGCGGCAACCGCCGTCGACCTGCTCGCCGCCGGTTGGCTGTTGCGGGCTGTCGGTGTCGCGGCCGGCGCGCGTCTGGCCGATCGGCAAGCAATCGGTGTACGGATCGGTGGCGCACTGCTCAGCGCGATGGCCATTGCGGCGCTGCTTGCGCTCGCATGGGGTCAGCCCCATCCCTTCTGCAATCCATGAGCCGCGCCAAGACGCCGACAGCCGGCTGCAGACGAGCTTCGACCTCGCCGCGTCCAGCCATGCAATCAGTGCATCGGGCAAGCAGTGCCGGCAATCTGCTCGAGGCGCTCGACGTCCTCAATCCGCAACTGCTTCTGATCGACCGCAATGACGCCATCGGCCTGCAGACGCGAAAAAGCCCGCGAGACGGTCTCAAGCTTGAGTCCGAGATAGTTGCCGATTTCCTCTCGCGTCATGCGCAGCACAAACTCGCGTGAAGAAAACCCCCGCTGTGCGAACTGCTTCGACAGATTCACCAGGAAAGTGGCCACGCGCTGCTCTGCTCGCATCTTGCCAAGCAGCAGCATCTGCCGGTTGTCACGCACGATTTCGCGCGACAGCACCCGGTGCAACTGATGCTGAAGACCATCGAACTGCCGTGACAAGGTCTCCAGGCGTTCGAAGGGCACCACGCAAACCTCTGAATCCTGCAGGGCAATCGCGTCACACTGGAATGCACCGGTGCTGATGGCATCAAAGCCCAGCACATCGCCCGGCATCGGAAAGCCTGTTACCTGCTCGAGACCGGCCTGCACGCTGACGCAGGTCTTGAAAAACCCAAGTCGAACCGGATAGACCGCGTTGAAGGCATCGCCTGC
This sequence comes from Burkholderiales bacterium, assembly GCA_947487165.1. Taxonomy (GTDB): domain Bacteria; phylum Pseudomonadota; class Gammaproteobacteria; order Burkholderiales; family Burkholderiaceae_E; genus UBA4615. The sequence goes on along the minus strand of CANKWX010000010.1, from coordinate 61,805 downwards.
CCTAAACAGCGCCTCGCCGCGCTTCAGACGCCGACGATTGGTCACCATGCCGGCCAGGCGATCAAGCTCGGCTGCACTCAGCCCCTCAACCAGACAGAGCTCGCGCAGACCACAGCCGGCGCAATGGCCAGCCGCAGGCACCGATGACGACGACACCGACGAGAAACCGCGCTGAGTCACAGTCAACATGGGCACACCTCGAATGTAAATTTGTTTTTACATTTGAGATCTTACGCCAAGCTTGGCGGCAGCGCTGTCGGCGAGCGCCTTGTTGCAAAGGCCGGTCAGGCGCGCGCCTGCAGCGCTGCCACCGCAGGCAGTTCACGCCCCTCGAGAAACTCCAGAAACGCGCCGCCGCCGGTCGAGATGTAATCGATCTGATCGCTGATCCCGAATTTAGCGATGGCGGCAAGCGTGTCGCCGCCGCCCGCGATCGAATAACCGGGCGACGCGGCAATCGCCCTGGCCAGGGTTTCGGTGCCGTGCGCAAACGCCTCGAATTCGAACACACCCACCGGGCCGTTCCAGACGATGGTGCCGGCCGAAGCAAGCAAGGCTGCCATGCGCTGTGCGGTGTTCGGACCAATATCGAGGATGAGGTCGTCATCGGCCACATCCGACGCCGCCTTGACCGCGGCCGGGGCGGTGGCCGAGAAAGTCTTGGCCACAACCACGTCACTCGGGATCGGCACCTCGGCACCCCGGCGTTTCATGAGATCAATGATGGCCCGGGCCTCACCGACCAGATCATGCTCGGCCAGCGATTTGCCGATCGGCAGCCCCACCGCTGCCATGAAGGTATTGGCGATGCCGCCGCCGACGATGAGCTGATCGACTTTCTCGGCCAGTGACTTGAGGATGGTGAGTTTGGTCGAGACTTTGGAGCCAGCGACGATCGCGACCAGCGGGCGCTTGGGCGCCCCGAGTGCCCGGCCAAGCGCATCGAGTTCAGCTGCCAGCAAAGGCCCGGCGCAGGCCACCGGCGCGAATCGGGCGATGCCGTGGGTCGTCGCCTCAGCCCGGTGAGCGGTGCCGAAAGCGTCGTTCACATAAATATCGCAAAGCGCCGCCATCTTTTTTGAAAGCGCTTCGTCGTCCTTCTTTTCGCCCTTGTTGAAGCGGCAATTCTCGAGCAGCACCACCTCGCCTGCGGCAAGCTCAAAAGGGGTGTCGACCCAGTCACGCTGCAGCCTGACCGGCACGCCAAGCAGTGCGGACAGGCGCTGCCCGACCGGTGCAAGCGAGGCTGCCTGCTCGAACTGACCCTCGGTTGGACGCCCAAGGTGTGAGGTCACCATCACCGCCGCCCCGGCCTTCAGGCAGTGGGCTATCGCAGGCACCGAAGCGCGGATGCGGGTGTCGTCGGTAATCGCTGCAGCCTCATCCTGCGGCACGTTAAGGTCGCAGCGGATGAAGACCCGCTTGCCGGCGAGAGAAAGTTCGGAAAGACGCTTGAAGGAAATCATGTCATGAGTCAACCAGAATAAGGGCGGTAAAGTATCGCAATGGCCTCGGATGGGCGATCGATTATCGTTGCATCATTGCACAGCGACTGCAGCAGCTGATTTCAGTTCAGTCGCTGCCGCCACCTCAGGAATCAGAATGACCGAACCGATCGATAACACCCAGAACGCTGCCCTCAGTACCCAGGCGTTTGAAGGACGCACACCGTCGCCTGAGGAGTCGAAGGCTCGAGCCCGCGCCATCATTGGCGACGACCCCAGTCTGCTCGCGATGCTGGCTCCGGTATTCGCCCAGTCGTCCGTCACGCAACTGCAAAAGCTTGCCCAGGCGCTTTCGCAAAGCGATACAGCGCAAGTCAGGCATTGGGCGCATTCGCTCAAAGGCTCGCTTGCCAGTCTCGGTGCCGCCGGCCCGTCTGCACGCGCCAGTGCCATCGAAGCGCGGGCGAGGAACCACGACCTTGCAGGGCTTGACACTCAAATCGACCTGCTCGCAGCCGAAGTCGCAGTCGTCGCTGCCAACCTCACCGCCGACACCGACCCGGCCTGAGCCGGGCCTGATGGCGGCGCGATGTCAGCGTGCCGCCATCAGCGCAACCGTGGTGTCGAGCATGCGGTTGCTGAATCCCCATTCGTTGTCATACCAGCTTGCCACCTTGACCAGGCGACCTGCCACCTTGGTGAGCGTCGCATCGAAGATCGACGACCTTTCATCATGGTTGAAGTCGCTCGACACCAGTGGCGCGGTGTTGTAGCCGAGGATGCCTTTCAGCGCGCCGTCAGAGGCCGACTTCATGATCGCGTTGACCTCGTCAACCGTCGTGTCGCGCGCAGCGATGAACGACAGATCGACGATCGACACATTGATCGTCGGCACGCGGATGGCATAGCCATCGAGGCGCCCATCGAGTTCAGGCAGCACCAGCCCCACTGCGGCAGCCGCGCCGGTCTTGGTCGGAATCATGTTGTGGGCCGCCGCACGGGCACGACGAAGGTCTTCGTGATACACGTCGGTCAGAACCTGATCGTTGGTGTAGGCATGAACGGTCGTCATCAGGCCCGAGACCAGACCGATCGCGTCATGCAGGGGCTTGACCAGCGGCGCGAGACAGTTGGTGGTGCAGGAGGCATTCGAAATCACGGTGTCGGTCGCCTTGAGCACGCCGTGATTGACGCCAAACACGACCGTGGCATCGACATCCTTGCCGCCGGGCGCCGAGATCACCACCTTCTTGGCTCCGCCCTTGAGATGGGCCGAGGCCTTCTCCTTGGAGGTGAAAAACCCGGTGCACTCGAGCACGACATCCACACCGAGTTCGCCCCAGGGCAGTTGCGCAGGATCACGATTGGCGAGCACGCGGATCCGGTCGCCGTTGACGACCATCGCATCGCCTTCGACCGCGACGGTGCCGCTGAAGCGACCATGCGCTGTATCGAATTGCGTCAGATGCGCGTTGGTTTTCGGATCACCGAGGTCGTTGATCGCGACGATCTGCAGGTCATGCTTTTTGCCACCCTCATAGTGGGCACGCAGAACATTGCGGCCGATGCGGCCATAGCCATTGATGGCAACGCGAAGGGTCATGAGTTTCTCCTGAGTTAAAAACGTTTGGCCAGCACGGCGCGCACCGTGTCGGCGACATTGTCTGCAGTCAGGCCGAAGTGCTCGTACAGCACGCCGGCCGGCGCCGACTCGCCATAGCGGTCGAGTCCGACGACGGCATCGCAACGGTATTTCCACCAGAAATCGGTGACCCCCGCCTCGACCGCGATTCGCGGCAGAGTCTCCGGCAACACCTCGCGCTTGTATGTGACATCCTGCCGATCAAAGACCGTCGTCGATGGCATCGATACCACCCGAACCGCAATGCCCTCAGCAGCCAGCAGATCACTGGCCGCGATCGCGAGGCGCAGTTCAGAGCCGGTCGCGATGATCGCGCAGCGCGCTTTTTTCGGGTCACGCAAAACATAAGCGCCACGACGGATGTCGGCAATCTGCTCGTCGGTGCGGGTCACGAAGGGCATCGATTGCCTCGACAGCAGCAAAGATGTCGGACCATCATCGCGTTCGATCGCTACCGCCCAGGCAAGCGTGGTTTCAACCGGATCGCCCGGACGCCAGACATCCATGCCCGGCATGATTCGCAGCGACGACGCATGCTCGACCGCCTGATGGGTCGGGCCATCTTCGCCAAGTCCGATCGAGTCGTGGGTGAAGACGAAGATCACCCGCTGGTGCATCAGCGCGGCCATGCGCAGCGCATTGCGGCTGTAGTCGCTGAAGGTCAGGAAGGTGCCGCCGTAGGGAATGAAGCCGCCGTGCAGCGCCAGTCCGTTGAGCATGGCGCTCATCCCGAACTCGCGCACACCAAAGTTCAGATGGCGCCCGGGCACGAAGGTCTGTCCATTGGGGCCACCGAAGCTCCTGAAATGGCCGGCGCCCTTCCAGTCGGTGAGGTTGGATCCGGTCAGATCGGCCGAGCCGCCAAGCAGTTCGGCCAGCGCCGGACCGAAATGATTGAGCGCGTTCTGTGAGGCCTTGCGGGTCGCGATGGTTTCAGCTTTGGCAAGCGCATCGGCAATCGCCCGGGACACGGTGGCCTCCCAGGTCGCCGGCAGCACACCGCGCATTCGGCGCTCGAACTCTGCCGCCTTGTAGGGATGACGCTGGGCATAGGCCCTGAAACGCTCGTCCCAATCGGCCTGGACTTGTGCGCCTCGCCCGGTCGCATCCCAGGCAGCGTAGACATCGGCCGGCACCTCGAAGGGGCCGTGCGGCCAGCCCATGGCGCGCCTGGCACCTGCAATTTCATCAGCACCCAGCGGCTCACCGTGACTCCTGGCGGTGCCGGCGCGGGTGGGCGCGCCATAGCCAATGACGGTACGGCACTGGATCAGGGTCGGTGCAAATCGTCGGCCCTCTTCGGTCTCGCGCCCGGATACGCCCCACTGCCTGGCCAAGGTGACCGCGGCGTCAAGCGCCTCGACATCGTGGCCGTCGATGCCGGCGATCACGTTCCAGCCATACGCCTCGAAACGCCGCACGGTGTCGTCGCGAAACCAGGCATCAACCGGTCCGTCGATCGAAATTGCGTTGTCGTCATAGAAGACGACCAGCTTGGACAAACCCCAGACACCGGCGAGCGAGCAGGCTTCATGAGAAATGCCCTCCATCAGGCAACCGTCACCGACGAAGGCCCAGGTGAAGTGATCGACGATATCGAAGCCGTCCCGGTTGAACTCGGAGGCCAGGATGGTTTCGGCCAGGGCCATGCCGACGGCATTGGCCAGCCCCTGCCCGAGCGGGCCGGTGGTGGTTTCGACCCCCGGGGTCACACCGATCTCGGGATGGCCTGGCGTCTTGGAGTGAAGCTGTCGAAACGCCCGCAGTTCGTCGATCGACAGATCGTAGCCGGTCAGATGAAGCAAGGCATAGAGCAGCATCGAGCCGTGCCCATTGGAGAGCACGAAGCGATCACGATCGAACCAGCCGGGCTGCGCCGGATTGTGCTTGAGGTGTCGCCCCCAGAGCGCGACCGCGATATCGGCCATACCCATCGGCATTCCGGGATGCCCGGAAGCAGCCTTTTCGACCGCATCCATGGCGAGTGCCCGGATGGCACAGGCCATGCGGTGCGATTCGCTCTGCGAACTCGCGATATCGGTCAATCGATCCTGGCCTGCATCGGTGGGCTGGGGAGCAGAGGACGTGTTCATCGGATGAGCGGCCCTGTTCGGCCGGACTGAAGGTAATCCCCGACTTTAACAAACGCCGTGCTGCTGCGCCCGAATTCGGCGCGCTACACTCGACGGCTTGCCAGCCTCGCCGTGTGGCGCAAACCCGCCGATAGCCGCCTCGATGACCCGCCTGTTTTTCGCCGGCCCCCTGTCGGCACACGCGACCATCCGACTCGATGCCGACACGAGCCATCACGCGCTTCGGGTGCTCAGACTCACGCGCGGTGACGCCATCGAGCTCTTCAACGGTGATGGTCTGCGCTATCCGGCGCAGTTGCTCGATACCGATGCCCGCGCAGCCAGTGTGCAGGTCGGCACGCCCATCGCAGCCCACACCGAAAGTCCGCTCACGCTGTGCCTCGCCCAGGCTTTGCCAAGCGGCGACAAGATGGACTGGGTCGTCGAAAAAGCCATCGAACTGGGCGTGCATGCCATCCAGCCCCTGCTGTCCACCCGATCAATCCTGAGGCTCGATGCCAGTCGCGGCGAAAAGCGGCTCGCCCACTGGCGCCGCATCGCGATCGCAGCCTGCATGCAGTGCGGACGCGATCGCGTGCCCGAGATCACAGCGCCGCTCGATATCAACCGATGGCTGCTCGCGCGACGGGATCATGCCAGGCAGACCGGCGACACCGCCCCCGTCGGCTTTGTGCTGTCTCCGCGAGGCTCGACCACGCTGGCCACGCTTGGGCCGCCGGCCACTGCTGCCTGGATACTCGTCGGACCGGAAGCCGGTCTGAGCGAACCGGAAGAGTCGCTTGCCATCGAATGCGGCTGGCAGCCCTTGCGCCTGGGGCCGCGCATCCTGAGAACCGAGACGGCAGGTCTGGCCATGTTGGCCGCACTGCAGGCGAGGTTCGGCGATCTCTGAACCACTGGCCCGAGCCGCGTCTTGCGGTCACGAAGGTGTTGTAGCCTTGTCTGGCGCAGTTGCGTGAAAGCAATCATTTTTTCTTCATTTATCCCGGCAATCACTTGCAAAAGGAACCGATACGATGAGCCTGATCGACAATCTTCTGGGCGCCATGAGTGGCGCAGCCGGTAGCGGGCAAAGTGCCGCACCCAACCCCCTGCTCCAGATTGCGCTGAGCATGCTGGCCAACAGCGGATCCGGCAGTGCCGCCGGGGGTGCTAACGGTGGCGTCGGTGGCCTGGGCGACTCCCTGGGTGGCCTGGGCGGTCTGATCAATGCGTTTCAACGCAACGGCATGGGCGACCAGATGCAGTCATGGATCGGCACCGGCCAGAACATGCCGATTTCGCCCGATCAGCTGCAGCAGGTCCTCGGACAAGGCACGATCGGGCAAATCGCGCAGCAGCTCGGCCTTTCGCCTCAGGCCAGTGCATCCGGCCTGTCGGAGCTGCTGCCTCAGCTCATCGACCGTCTCACGCCCAACGGCCAGGCGCCGCAAGGCGATCTCGGCGATATCGCCGACATCATGGCTCGTCTGGGGCAAGGTCGCTGACCGCTGCGGATACCGGCGGCAGACATTGCCGCCGGACCGATGCCGGCAGCGCCCGCCAGACCTCAGCAGGACGCGGGGCGTCTCGACGAAGGCTAAGCCGCAGCGAACGATTCGGCAGTCACCGATGTGATGGCGAGATCGAGCGTGGACGCTTGCGAGAGCACTCTTGCCAGACCGCGATGGAGCATCGACGCGAGTTCGGAGCCCTGAAGGGTCATGCTGTCATCGGGATGACGAGAGAGGATGAAAAGCGTGCGTGCCGGACTGACCCATGCGAGTTTGAAGACCCGGGACTCACCCTCGGCGGCTATTTCGATTCGGTTGCCCCGTTTCAAGCCGTCGAGCAATGCATCGATCTGGTCGTTTTCCGGCAAGGCAGCGCTCTGCAGCTTTTCATTCGGAACGAAGTGAACAGTGCCGTCCGGCGAAATCGAAATCGACACCTGCAGCGGATCGGGCTCATCCTGAGTCGCCCGCTGCTTGGCGTCGCCGATCTCGCGGGTATGTGTCTTCATGAGCGCATCAAAAAATTGCGCCCGCGTCTGCGGTTCGAACTCGATCAGGTCGAGCCCCTTGTTCAGGCCACGGATCAGTCCGGGCAAGATCGACGCGAGGCGAGGGATATCGTCCCTGCGCTTCGGAAGTACGCTCCAGATGAGATATTCCGCCGACTTCAGCGCGAGGCCCCAGTCGCTGGTGTCGCCCTGCTCAGCGCGAGCCCGCGCCATCGCGCCAGACCAGGTATCGAGCAGGAAATCACGCACGAATGACGGCACATTCTTGTTGAGGCGCTGCTCGATTTCCGATCGCGCATCCATGACAGCAAGCTGTTCGACTTCCTGCCGCGCCGCGACAGTTGCCGTGTCGGCGTGCAAATCCGCCTTGCGCGCCAGTGCCTCGCGCTCGATCGCATCGACTTTTTCGATGGCGTCTTCGAAGACCTGCAAATCGGACTGAAATGTCCGGATGACCTCGGCGAGCAACTGATCGAAACCGGTCAGCATCGGTGAACCGCTGGCGGAATCAAAATCGGGATCGGCGCCGACGTCGGAAATGCGGTCGATCAGCCTGCGAAGCGGGTGATGTCGGCGCGCAAAAAAGCCGCGATCGAGCAGTGCCGCCTTCACCGCCACGACCTGAAGTCGCAGAAGTTGCTGCTTGATCGTGTCGGGCAGGCGCCGATCGTTGTAGATGTAGTCGAACACCATGCCGACGATCTCGACCGTGATCAGGTCGATCGGCGCGCCCTGATCACGGACCTGCTGCGTCAGCGCAGGGAAAGAAGCATCGTCAGACTGACTGGCAGCGGCCTTCTGGAGCGCCGTCAGCGAATCGACCAGCGGTGCCCAGACCGGCTGCATGGGCAGCCTTTCGGTCTCAAGCATCGCCGGATTCGACAGAATCTGGGCCATCTGGGTAAGGCCTCCCGGCCGTCCTGAGAAGGCCGATGCCAGGGCGTTTTGCAGCCGATCGATCGACGCTGCCGTCCAGGACGGATCGATGCCTGATGCATCGACAGCCGAATTGGCCGACTCGGTCACCGCAGGCTGAGGCGCCCCCTGGGACGAGTCAGAACCGCCGCGGTTCGTCGGGCCATCGGAGACGAAGGGCTGCTTGATCTGAGGAAGGATATGGTTCGACTTCAGGAGATCGTTGATCGATCGGTAAATGCCATCGAGGTTTCGTGCAACATAAGGCCCCAAAGCACCGAGCAGTGCCGACTGGATTTCAGGGCGCGGGGACACGTCCCGCAGCATCAGACGCAGTGCCTCGACGATCGCCTCCGGCGACACAGGATGCTCCGTCTCGTCAAACCAGTCCCGGTCGATCAAGGCAGCCAGACGCGCTCGAACTCCCAGCACCTGTTGGGGGTCCAGGCTTGCTCGCGCGCTGTTGATCAGACGCTCGCGCTGCAGTTGATCGGCGACCTGAGCCTCCGACACCAGCGACAGTTCGTCCGGACTCGAGTGAGCCGTTGTGGGCGAATCACCGCCTTCGGCGTTCAGCAGCCGTCGGTACACTGCAGCAAAGCTCTCTCTGAATCGCTCTTCAAGCTCGAGACGGTTCTCTCGAACCAGCATGACGGCCTCGAGCAGCGCAAGCTTGTGGTCATAGCGCTTGGCACGCAGCGCCTCGGACGTCAGGTCTTCGGTGACACGAGATAGCGCCTGCGCGATGACATCATTGATGCGCTCGTGGATGAGCCCGCTGCACTCATCGAGCAAGGCAGCGCGAGACCCCAAAGGCGGATCACCGCGCCCGGCGCTTCGGTTCACTCTGTCAGCGAGGTCGCGGACGGCATCCATCCTTCTAGTCCGTATTGATGTCAACAATGGGCTTCATCACAATTCCCATGGCAGTGCCCATGGTCAGGAAGTCCATCTGGTCCTCAGAATAAATTCGCGGGACAGCTTGCGGCGCGGCATCCCCTTCAACGTGCAAGCCAATCCGATGGACGGCAACCCGATGTCTGTTTCAGACAAAAGATGAGAATTCACACACACCAGGCCTGAAAACCGTGCCCTGCTCCGCTGCCGATCAGATACCAAGTCGTGTCCGACGGATGGCCAAAGGCAGCCGACTGACCGGACAACCGCGACAACCGAAATCGCAGTGGCATCGGCTAACATCCGAATGAGTCTCCTTATTCCGATCAGTCCATTGCTGTGGAGCAGGACATTGCCCACCTTCGAACAGAGCACCTCAGATCAATCGGTAGCGTCCCCAACAGTCGCCGATGACCGAATTGCTGAGCTGACCCGTCGCCTGCAGGCCGAGCAAAGTGCCCGGATCACGGTGGAGGAAGCGCTTGCGAAGTCGGCATCGGGCAACCGGTCCAAGAGCGAGTTTCTCGCGACAATGAGCCATGAGATCCGCACGCCGCTCAATGGCGTGATCGGCATGATCGAACTGTTGCGCAGCACGCGCCTCGACAGCGAACAACGAATCCTGCTCGATACCCTGTCGCAGTCATCGGACACGCTGCTGTCGATCCTGAACGAAGTGCTCGACTTTTCGAAGATCGAGGCCGGCCGCCTCGAGATCGACAGGCGCCCCTTCTCTCCTTTGCTGGTTGCTCAGGAAGTCGTCGCCCTGCTGAGGCCACAGGCCGATCAGAAAGGCATCTCGCTGCTGCTGTGGACCGGCCAACTGCCCGAGCGTCTGTTCGGTGATTCGACGCGCCTGCAGCAGATCTGGCTCAACCTGCTGTCCAATGCAATCAAGTTCACCGAGCGCGGCGAGGTCAGGTTCGAGCTTTTTGCCGAGCGCAGCGCAACCGGAGACAACCGCCTGCATGGCAGCGTCTCGGACACCGGCATCGGCATGTCGGTCGAGCAGCAGTCGCGCGTTTTCGAGGCCTTCACCCAGGCCGCGAGCGTCCCCGGTGGCGGTGCCGGCCTCGGGTTGGCCATCTCGGCACGTCTGGCTCGCCTGATGAACGGCAAGATCACGATTGAAAGTCAGCCCGGCGTGGGCAGCCGGTTCGGCTTTTCGATGCAACTCGACAGCGTCAACAGCAAAGACGAAGGGAATGACCAGCGTCCTGTTGAGACCGATGTGCCGGTCTCGCAGCTGCGGGTACTGCTTGCCGAGGACAACGCGGTCAATCAGACCCTGGCGCTTGCGATCCTGTCCAAGTTCGGCATCAAGGCCGAATTGGCGCGTAATGGCTACGAAGCGCTACAGGCGGTCAGCGTTCGCGAGTTCGACGTCGTGCTCATGGATGTCCAGATGCCTGAACTCGACGGGCTGGACGCCACCCGCTCGATTCGGGCACTGCCCAGTACCGTGGCGCAGCCCTGGATCATTGCATTGACGGCCAATGCCTTCGAACAGGACCGTCAGCTTTGTATGGCCGCCGGCATGGACGATTTCGTCGCGAAACCCTTCAAGCAGGAAGCGCTGCGCGACGCGCTGATGCGCACACGATCGCACTCGCATCCACGCACGATCGGCTGATCCGCACGGACTCAGTCGATTGCCAGGGCAAGCACCTGCGCCACATGCATCGCCTGCCGAGAGGCACCGTCGGCGATCTGATGGCGGCAACTGGTGCCGTCTGCCACGATCAGGGTCTGGGCATCGGCGGCGCGCACCGCAGGCAGCAAGGACAATTCGGCCATCTTCATCGAGGTCTCGAAATGCCCGGCGTCGTAGCCGAAACTGCCGGCCATGCCGCAGCAGCCCGATTCGATCGCTTCGACCTGCAAGCCCGGAATGAGCCGCAGCACCGTGAGCGTGGCTGAAAACGCATCGAAGGCTTTCTGGTGGCAATGCCCATGCACCAGCGCACGCGTCTGAGCCAGTGGTTTGAGCGCGAGCACGAGACGCCCGGCGGCATGCTCGGTGGCGAGAAATTCTTCGAGCAGCATCGCCTTTGATGCCAGGCGCCTGGCAGCGCCCGGGATGCCAATGGCCTCATCGAGGCGCAAGGCCAGGAACTCGTCACGCAGGGTCAGCAGGCAAGAGGGTTCAAGCCCCACGATCGGCACACCACGCTCGGCAAAGGGCAGCAGCGCCTTGAGGGTTCGCAGTGCCTCGGCGCGCGCCTGCTCGGTACGACCCGCAGCCAGGAAAGTCCGCCCGCAGCACAGTGGCCGCTCGCCTTCGGCAATCTGCGAACCCGGCGCTCCGGCCACATGCACGCGATAACCCGCCGCGCGCAGGATCTTGAGCGCGGCATGCGCATTCTCGGGCTCGAGGTATTCATCGAAAGTATCGACCCACAACACCACTTCGGGCTGTGATGCAGGGATATCCGCCGCGGGGACGAGCGTGCGCATGAAACGGTCTCGGCGCCAGCGGGGAAGGGTTCGCCGCGCGCTCAGACCAAGCCATCGCTCGGACAGCCCCCGAAGACCCGGCAAGACATCGCGCAGGTTGGACAGCGGCGCCAGTCTTGACGCCCAGGGCGCCCAGTGCGGCAGGCTGGCGATCAGGCGATCCTTGAGCGACAGCCCGTGACGCGCCTGCCAGTGATGCAGGAACTCGGTCTTCATGCGCGCCATGTCGACACCGGTCGGGCATTCGCGTCGGCAGCCCTTGCACTGCACGCACAGGTCCATCGCATCACGAACCGCCTCCGAGGCCAGCCCCTCGGGGCCAAGCTGCCCGGTGACCGCCAGCCGCAGGGTATTGGCGCGGCCACGGGTCAGATGCTGTTCGTCGCGGGTGACGCGGTAGGACGGACACATGGTGCCGGCATCGAACTTGCGGCAGTGCCCGTTGTTGTTGCACATCTCGATCGCCTTGCCGAAGCCTTGCGCCGGATCACCCCCGGTACCCGGCATCGAGAGCGCCACGCCGTTTCCGGCCAGGGTAAACCCCTCGCGCCGGGCGCCGGCTGAGGACGGATCGCTGCTGCGGTTCCAGTCCGACCAGTCGAGCGCGGTGGCGATCGGCTGCACCGCGTAGCCGGGCCCAAGGCGAAAGAGCCTGGCATCGTCCATGCGACTCGGATTGACGATCTTGCCGGGGTTCATTCGATTATCCGGATCGAAAAGGCGCTTGATGTCGCCGAACGCCCGTGTCAGACGGTCTCCGAACTGCCAGGCAACCCACTCGCTGCGCACCAGTCCGTCGCCATGCTCGCCCGAAAAAGCGCCCTTGTAGTGACGCACCAGGGCGGCAGCCTCTTCAGCAATCGCGCGCATTTTCGCGGCACCGCCCTCGGGTCCGGCCGCCCGCATATCGAGAATCGGTCGGACATGCAGGGTGCCGACCGAGGCATGGGCATACCAGGTGCCCTGGGTGCCGTGGCGCTCGAAGACCTCTGTCAGCCGCGCGGTGTAATCGGCCAGATGCTCGAGCGGCACCGCGCAGTCCTCGATGAAGGACACCGGTTTGCCGTCGCCCTTCATCGACATCATGATGTTCAGACCGGCCTTGCGAACCTCCCAGAGCGCTTTCTGGCTCGCCTCGTCGGTGAGCTCCTTGACCACGCCCGGCAATCCGAGATCGGCCATCAGCTGGACCAGTCGGGCGAGCTGCAGGCGCTGCTGATCGGGCGAATCGCCGGCGAACTCGACCAGCAGCACCGCCTGAGGTTCACCCACCAGCGACGAATCGATCACCGGCCGAAACGCCGGGTTGGCGCGCGACAGATCGATCATGGTGCGATCGACCAGCTCGACCGCCACCGGGCCGAGCTCGACGATATGCCGCGTGAGCGCCATCGATTGGTGAAAGGTCGGAAAAGACACCACGCCGAGCACCCGCGAGGCGGGCAGGCGCGACAGCTTGAGCGTGATGCGCCGGGTCCAGGCCAGCGTGCCTTCGGAGCCCACCAGAAGATGCGCCAGATTCAGGCCGCCGTCGGCGGTATAGGGCCGCTGCGAGCGCGGCTCGAAGATATCGAGGTTGTAGCCGCCGACGCGTCGCATGACCGTCGGCCAGATACGGCCGATCTCGTCGCGCTCGCGGTCGGCAATCGCATGCAGTCCGCTCACGATGTCGCGGATGCGCTGGTTGGTCAGGCTCATGTCGCCGGCTGAGCCATCGCCGCGGGTAAAGGTACCCCAGTAGCCCTGCGTGCCATCGGCCAGAATGGCGTCGATACCGGCAACGTTATGGACCATGTTGCCGTAGGCAATCGAGCGCGATCCGCAGGAGTTGTTGCCCGCCATGCCACCGAGCGTGGCCTGCGCCGCGGTTGAGACATCGACCGGAAACCACAGGCCGTGCGGCTTGAGGAAGGCATTGAGCCGATCGAGCACCATGCCTGGCTGAACGGTTACGGTGGCATTGTCGGGATCCCGTCGGGCGGCGTCGGCATCGAAAGACACCAGCTGATCGAGGTGTTTCGAATGGTCGATCACCAGCGCCGCCCCGACCGTCTGGCCGCACTGCGAGGTGCCGCCACCGCGGGCGAGGACCGGCACCTTCAGGTCGCGTGCGACATCCAGCGCAATCGCCAGATCGGCCTCGGACTGGGGTACTGCCACGCCCAGCGGCTGGATCTGATAGATCGAGGCGTCAGTGGAATAACGGCCACGCGAGGCGGCATCAAACAGCACATCGCCTCGCATCTCGCGCGACAGGCGCATCGCCAGGTCGGAGCGCGCCAGTTGCGGCGACAGGAACACTCGGCGACCGGGTGTGACGGCAGCGGACTGTTTCACCGGCTGACTCATTGGCGATGCTCCTGAATGCCGGCACGGGCCGGAGATTTGTCGCGATTGACGCCTGTGGCGTCGAGTTGCGCAAGCACCGTCGCCCGCTTTCCAGCCAGATGGCCGCGCAGCAGCGCAGCCAGCTGTGCGCCATCACGCGCGGCAAGCGCCTCGACCATCGCCGCGTGTTCGGCGAGCGCCGCATCCCATTTCTCGCGGTTGAAATTGGATCGAAAGCGCACCGCCTGCAACTTCGCGTTCAGTCGGCTGTGAGACTCGGTGAGCATCGGATTGCCTGCCAGGCACACGATCAGGGCATGAATCGCGCGGTTCAGGCGGTAGTAGGCAGGCAGATCGCGCCGTGAATGAGCCTGCGTCATCTCGGCCTGCATGCTGCGGATGCGTCTGACTTCAGCCGGTGTCGCACGCTTGGCAGCCAGTTCGCCGGCCAGGCCCTCGAGCGCGGTCATCAGTTCGAAGGCATGCTCGAGATCGTCGCGCGACAGCGCCGCGACCACCGCGCCACGATTGGGCATGAGATCGATGACGCCCTCGCCGGCCAGCGTTCGGAAGGCCTCGCGTAGCGGCGTGCGCGAGACTTGCAACTGCTCGCACAGGATGCGCTCGTTCAGGTGCGCACCCGGGGCGAGCACGCCCTCGATGATCAGCTCGCGCAAACGATCGGCGACCGCCTCATGCAGCACGCGCCGCTCGACCGCACCGACGTCGGTCGGCATGCCCGCAGCCCTGTCGGCTGCTCTGCTGCGGGCACCGGGCCGACCTTGAACCTGAGTGTGGGCCTGCTCATCGACAGCGTCATCGACATCGTTGGCGGCAAGCGAAACTGTCTGCATGATCGTGAGTCGGGCGTTTGCTTCGCCCCTCCATTTCGCATATTGTATGCAAAACGGAGAAGTCATGCTCGCACTCAATTCCCATCCGGCTGGCCGGCACTTCCTGCAGATCCCGGGCCCGACCAACGTGCCCGATCACGTCCTGCGGGCCATCGACCATCCGACCATCGATCACCGGGGGCCGGAGTTCGCGCAACTCGGGCTCAAAGTGCTCACCGACATCGGCAAGGTGTTCAAGACGGCCCAGCCGGTGATCATTTACCCGGCATCGGGCACCGGCGCCTGGGAAGCCGCACTGGTCAACACCCTGTCGCCTGGCGACGCAGTACTGATGGTCGAGACCGGCCATTTCGCCTCGCTATGGAGGACCCTGGCCGAACGACTCGGACTGGCCCCTGAATTCATCGCCGGCGACTGGCGCAGCGGCGTCGATGCCGCACTCGTGCACGAACGACTGGCCGCCGACCGCGAACACCGCATCAAGGCGGTTTGCGTCGTGCACAACGAGACCTCGACCGGCGTGACCTCCGATATCGCGGCGGTCAGGCGCGCAATCGACTCGGCCGGTCATCCTGCGTTGCTGCTGGTCGACACCATCTCTTCAATCGGTGCCATCGATTTTCGCCACGACGAATGGGGCGTCGATGTCACGGTCGGCAGCTCCCAGAAAGGGCTGATGCTGCCGCCGGGTTTGTCCTTCAATGCGGTCTCGGCCAAGGCGCTGGCCGCCTCGAAAAACGCTCGGCTGCCTCGCGCCTACTGGGCCTGGGACGAGATCATCGCCGCCAACACCCGCGGCTTCTGGCCGACCACCCCCTCGACCAACCTGCTCTACGGTTTATCGGCGGCAATGGACCAGATGCTCGCCGAAGGCCTGGACAACGTCTTTGCCCGCCATGACCGCCACGCCGAAGCCACGCGGCGGGCGGTGCGCGGCTGGGGCCTCGAAATTTTGTGTCGCAATCCGTCTGAATACAGCAGTGCGGTCACCGCAGTCATGATGCCGCCCGATGCAGCAGGCAAACCGCACGATGCCGATGCACTGCGCCGCATCGTCCTTGAACACTTCAACATGTCGCTGGGGGCCGGGCTGGCCAAGCTCACCGGCCGCGTGTTTCGCATCGGACACCTCGGCGATTTCAACGATCTCACGCTGATCGGCACGCTGGGCGGCGTCGAGATGGGGCTGCAGCGCGCGGGCGTCCCGCACACTCGTGGCGGCACGCAGGCGGCAATCGATTATCTTGCCGACACCGCACGACGCCCACCCTCGGCCTGACCGGTCAGTCTGCGCGACGACACCTTCAAACAACAAGACAGAGACACGCCATGAACCAGACACGCCTTGCGCGTCGCGCCGCAACACGCAACGCGGTGCGCTCAGCCATCAGCCTGCTGGCTGCGGCCGCGCTCACCCTGCCCTTGAGCGCCACTGCGCAATCGTGGCCCACCAAGCCGATCCGACTTCTTGTGGGATTTGCACCCGGTGGGGGCACCGATATCGTCATGCGGGCGATCGCCCCGAAGCTCGGCGAGTTGCTCGGGCAGCCGATCGTCGTCGAAAACCGCGCCGGCGCCTCAGGCACCATCGCGGCCGACCAGGTCGCCAAGAGCGCGCCAGACGGCTATACCCTGCTGGCAGGCCATGCCAACAGCAATGCGATCGCACCGCATGTGCTGCCCAAGGTGCCCTTCGACGCACTCAACGACTTCACACCGATCACCTATGTCGGCTATGTGCCGAACGTGCTGGTGGTGACGCCGAGCCTGCCGGCAAAATCGGTGGAAGAGCTGATCGGACTGGCCAAGGCCAAACCCGGCACCCTCACCTATGCCTCCTCGGGCGTGGGCAGTACTCAGCATCTGGCCGGCGCACTCTTCAATCAGATCGCCGGGACCGAGATGACGCACATTCCCTACAAGGGCAGCGGGCAGGCGGTGATCGACCTGGTCGCAGGCCAGGTCAACGCGAATTTCGACACCATGCCGCCGGTACTCGAACAGGTCAAATCGGGCAAACTGCGCGCCCTCGCGATCTCGACACCGCAACGGCTGGCGCAACTCGCCGATGTCCCGACCTTCGAAGAAAAAGGCATTCGCGGCTTCGATGTCACCAACTGGTATTCGATCATGGGCCCGAAAGGGATGCCCGCCGACATGGTCATGAAGATCGATGCTGCGGTAAAGAAAGTGCTGGCCGACCCGGAGGTCCGTGCCAAGCTCGACCCTCAGGGTGTGCAGTTTGGCGGGCCGCGCACACCCGAGGCCTTTCGCGAATTCATCCGCGCCGAGAACGCCAAATACGCCAGGATGGTCCGCGAACTGAACATCAAGGCCGAATAAGCCATCGCGGTGCCCACCATCTTCCGGCTGCGACATGAACGAAATCCTGATCGAACGAGACCGCGACATCGCGACCGTCATCCTCAACCGCCCCGATAAGCTCAACGCCATGACGCGTCCGATGTGGCGCGGCCTGGGCGAGGCCTTCGAGGCGCTTTCGGCCGACGACGACATTCGCTGCATCATCGTGCGCGGCGCCGGCACGCGGGCGTTTTCACCGGGCAACGATATCGCCGAGTTTGCAACCGAACGCAGCAACAAGGCACAGGGCATCGAATACGGCCGGGACATGCACCGCACGGCCGCCCAGATCGCGGCCTGCCGGCATCCGGTGGTGGCGCAAATACACGGCATCTGCGTCGGTGGCGGGCTCGAGATCGCGGCGCTGGCCGATCTGCGCATCTGCGGCGAATCGAGCCGTTTCGGCGCACCAATCAAAAATCTCGGGCTGGTCATGGCCTATGCCGAGATGGCGCCGCTGGTGCAACTGGTGGGCCGCAGCATTGCCCTAGAAATCCTGCTCGAAGGCCGGATCTTCGATGCGCAAGAGGCCCGCGAAAAAGGCCTGGTGACCCGCATCGTGGCTGACGACCAGGTGGCTGCCGAGACGCTGGCGACCGCGCGACGCATCGCCGATGGCGCGCCGCTGGTGGCACGCTGGCACAAGCAGTTCGCCCGCCGATTGGGCAATGGCGCGCCGATCACCGACATCGAGAACGATGCCTGCTTCGACTGCTTCGACACCGAAGACTTTCGCATCGGCTATGCCGCCTTCCTCGCCAAGCAGCCGCCGACCTTCACCGGACACTGACATGAACACGCCTGCAAGCGGGCCGCTGAGCGGCCTGCGCGTCATCGAACTCGCCCAGATCATGGCCGGCCCGACCGCCGGCATGATGCTTGCCGACATGGGCGCCGAGGTGATCAAGGTCGAGAAATTTCCGGGCGGCGACGATTCGCGCGCCTACCGCGAGCCGCGGGTCAACGGCGTGTCCGCGCCCTACCTGATCCTGAATCGCAACAAGCGCGGCATCGCCCTCAATCTCAAGCATCCGGACGGTCTGCAGGCGCTGCTGCGGCTGATCGATTCGGCCGACGTGCTGATCGAAAACTATCGCCCCGGCACGCTCGACAAGCTCGGCCTGGGCTGGGACGTACTGCATGCGCGCAACCCGGGACTGATCCTGTGCAGCGTCACCGGCTACGGTCTGCAGGGCCCGATGGCCAGCACCGGCGGTTTCGACCTGATCGCGCAAGGGTTTTCGGGACTGATGAGCATCACCGGCGAGCCGGGCCGCCCACCCGCCAAACCCGGCAATTCGGTTGCCGACATCAACTCGGGCATCCTGGCTGCGACCGGCATCATCGCGGCCTATGTGCACCGACTCAAAACCGGTCAGGGCCAGCGCGTCGACACCTCGCTGATGGAAGCGGCGATGCAACAGACCTACTGGCATGCGGCCATCTTTTTTGCCACCGGCCAGTCGCCGGGCCCGCTCGGCTCGGGCCATGTGCTGGCAGCGCCCTACCAGGCCTTTTCAGCCCGCGACGGCTGGCTCAATATCGGCGGCGCCAATCAAGCCAACTGGGAGCGCATCTGCGAGGTGCTCGGCCGTCCCGAATGGCGCACCGATGCGCGCTTTCACGACAACACCGCCCGCATGGCCAATCTGCCGGCGCTGGTCGAGGCGATCAATGGCGTCATGGTGACCCGTGACCGCGCCGACTGGATGGCCGCTTTCGAGGCGGCAGGCGTGCCGGCCGGGCCGGTCCATTCGATCGGCGAAGCACTCTCGCATCCGCAGGCATTGGCCCGCGACATGGTGGTCGAGCTAGAGCATCCGGTGGCCGGCAAAACCCGCGCAATCGGTGCACCGATCAAATTCTCGGAGACGCCCTGCTCGGTGACGCGGCATGCGCCCTCGCTTGGCGAACATACCCGTGAGGTGCTTGCCGAGCATGGCTATACCGACGCGCAGATCGATGCGCTGATTGCCGGCGGCGCAGCGCTTCAGGAAGGCTGAATCATCCGATGTCGCTTCGGTGGTGCTAGCCTCGGACCACTTCCCTCACACAAGAAGGTGCGTTGATGACAAGCGATCCCTCAAGCAGACCTCAAGCTGGGTCGGCCGATCTCGGCGACCCGCAAACCATCCTGGCACGCGCCGGGCAACGCGCCACCGCCAAGGGTCTGAACTATTTCGGCGATGTCACCCCTGCCGAGGCCTGGGCGCTGCATCAGGCCGGCGCAGCCACCCTGATCGATGTACGAACCCAGGCCGAATGGGCTTACGTCGGTCACATCGAGGCGGTGCCGCTGGTGCAATGGCGAGCGTATGGCGCGGAGCAGCCCAACCCTGATTTTCTGGCGCAACTTGGTCAGCATGCAGCCACCAAACAACCGGTGATGTTCCTGTGCCGCAGCGGTGTGCGTTCGCAGTCGGCAGCCAGCGTGGCGACTGCAGCCGGCTATGCGCAAGCCATGAACATCCTCGAAGGCTTCGAAGGCGATCTCGATGAGCGCAAGCAGCGCGGCAGCAAAGGGGGTTGGCGCGCCGCAGGCTTGCCGTGGGTGCAATCCTGAGCGCGCTCATCTCGCCGCAGCAGCGCGGCCCGGGCGCACTGCCCGGCTATCCGCTTGCCGCCCGCAACGCCAACATCGCGTCCTTCGAAGTGATGGAACTGGTCAAGCAGGCCCTGGCCCTGGAGCAGCAGGGCAAGCCGATCATCCATCTGTCGATCGGGGAGCCCGACTTCACCGCGCCAGAGCCGGTGCTTGCGGCACTCGAGCGGACAGCGCGTTCGGGCCAGACCGGCTACACACCGGCCCTGGGCATCACACCGCTTCGCGAAGCGATTGCACGCGACTACGCAACCCGACATGGCATCACCATCGATCCGCGACGCATTATCGTGACTGCCGGAGCGTCAGCCGCACTCACGCTGGCCTGCTGCGCGCTGGTGGGCGTGGGCGATGAGGTGCTGCTCACCGATCCGAGCTATCCCTGCAACCGGCATTTCGTTGCCGCCTTCGACGGAATACCGCGTGCCATACCCGTCTTTGCCGACACGCGCTTTCAGATGACCGAAGCACTGCTGGCCGCGCACTGGGGGCCCGCCACACGCGGCACGCTGCTGGCTTCACCGGCCAACCCGACCGGCACCTCGATTCCCTTCGATGAACTCTCACGCATTGTCGCGTTCGCCAGGGCGCGAGGCGGTTTTACGCTGGTCGATGAAATCTATCTCGGCCTGACCTACGACGGCCCCGCGCGCACCGCGCTCGAGCTTGGCGACGACCTCATCGTCGTCAACAGCTTTTCAAAGTACTTCAGCATGACCGGCTGGCGACTCGGCTGGCTGGTGGTACCGCAGACGCTGGTCGGCGCCTTTGAAAAACTCGCGCAAAACCTCTTCATCTGTGCTTCGACCCTTGCGCAACAGGCGGCACTCGCCTGCTTCACGCCGGAGTCAGGCGCGATTTTCGAAGCGCGTCGCCAAGAGTTCAGGCAGCGTCGGGATGCGATCGTCACTGCAATGACCGCGCTCGGCTTCGGCGTGCCGGTGATCCCCGATGGGGCCTTCTATGTGTGGCTCGACTGCAGCCGATTCGGCGACAGTCGGCTGTTGGCCAAACGGCTGCTTGAAGAGGCGCATGTCTCGCTGGTGCCTGGCCAGGACTTCGGCGCCAACGAGCCGGGCCGCTGGATGCGGCTGTCCTATGCCAACTCGATGGACAATCTGCTTGAAGCGGCGCGGCGAATCGGTGCTGTCGTGGGAACCGTGCGCGACTGACCGGTCAGAACAGCGGACTCAGATTTCGCCCGATCCCGGCGCGAAGACCGTCGCACCCGATCCGCGGATCTGAGCGGCCGTCGACGACTCCGTCGCCGGGACGCCCGGCATGGCGTCCCGGCTATCGGGATCGATTCGCACTGGCGCAACCCGTTCAGTGACCCTGACCTCGACCTGAACACTGGCGGCCACTGCCGGCGCATCAGGCGCGCCGGCATCGTTGCGCACAGGCTTGGCCGCGGTCACCAACTCGGGAGGCAAAGGCTTTCCGGCCGCTGCCGCCGCAATCCGGTCGCGGGCATTGAGCACCTTCTGCCCATAGCCGCCGTCGTCCTGCAGGAAGGCCGCGCCCACATACGACTTGAGGGCGCCTTCAACCGTTCCTTCCCGCTTAAGGTATTCCTTGAGGATGCCACTGCCCACGCGAATATTGGCTACCGGGTCGAAAGCCGCAGGGATGCCGCCGAAGGGCAAAAACTTCTCGGCATGCACCCTGGTCAGCACCTGCATCAGGCCCTGGGCGCCGGCCGAGCTCTGGGCACGCGGATCAAAGCTGGACTCGACCGACATCACGGCCAGGACCAGCATCGGATCGATCTTGGCATCGCGTGCGGCCTGATAAGCGTGAAAGACGAACTGGTTGGTGGTCTCGAGCGTGGTGCGGTAACGAGACGCAATGAATCGGGCGATGTTGCTCTGTTCGCGATCGAGTCGCACGCTGACGGCAGCGGGCAACCTGTTTTCAGTCTGCGCTGCCTCATCAACAGACTGCGCAAGGCCATCGCTGAGCACTCGATCGGACGTGGCATGACTCAATTGGCCAACGTCAGTCAACGACCGATCCGACTGCGGCGACGCAGCCAAATCGACCGATTCGCGATGCGATGACAGGGCGGCTTGCAGCCCCCCTTCACCGCCGAGCGTTCCGTGGATCGCGACGACAGCCACCAGCAGCATGGCGAGTGACGGCCCGGCTGACCTGATGATGCGGCCAAGCTTCATGACCGTGACAGTCGTTGTGAAAAGCAGATCGATTCTGCGTTGCTGAGACATCCTTTCTCCTGGCAGCGAACGCTGCACAAACCGCCAATCATGCTGGCGACCACTCGAACCTCCCGCGCTGTGACAGCCACGGGGCGGTGACGGTCAGTGACCGTCTGGTGTCGGGCGGAACTTTGTCCGCCGCCCGGTTTGGCGCTGCTCGGCGCCGGGACTCAGCCGAAGGGCTGAGGAGACATGACCCGCCGAAGTACTGTGTGGTGGCGTTCAACGACAGGGTCTTCAACGACATCGGACCTTCTGCCCGATGGAGGCTGACGCGTCTAAGACGTCATACAGCCTAGTTCGATTATAACAGCGGTCGGTGGAGGGTCAAAGTCGGGCACGTGCGAAGATCGGAGGCCATTGACTTCCTGTTCACCTATTCATGCGATACATCGATCTGCGCGACTTCATCTCCCAACTCGAATCGCAAGGTGAGCTGAAACGCATTGCGACCCCGGTTTCACCTGCGCTCGAGATGACCGAGATCGCCGATCGGACACTGCGGGCAGAGGGTCCGGCGCTGCTGTTCGAGCGGCCGATCCAGGACGGTCGAGCTTATGCCTATCCGGTACTCGCGAATCTCTTCGGCACGCCAAAGCGCGTGGCACTCGGCATGGGCGAAACCTCGGTTGACGCACTGCGCGAGATCGGCAATCTGCTGGCTTATCTGAAAGAGCCCGATCCGCCCAAGGGACTCAAGGACGCCTGGGACAAGCTGCCGGTGCTGCGCCAGGTGCTCAACATGTTGCCGCGCGAAGTCTCGCGCGCACCGTGTCAGACAATCGTCTGGGAAGGCGATCAGGTTGACCTCTCCCGACTGCCGATCCAGACCTGCTGGCCGGGCGATGTCGCGCCGCTCATCACCTGGGGGCTGGTCGTGACCCGCGGGCCGGCGCGCACCCGCCAGAATCTGGGCATCTATCGACAGCAGGTGCTCGGGCCCAACCAGACCATCATGCGCTGGCTCGCCCACCGTGGCGGCGCACTCGACTTTCGCGATCATGCCGCCGCCCATGCCGGACAGGCGTTTCCGATTTCGGTCGCGCTCGGCTGCGACCCGGCCACGATTCTGGGCGCGGTCACACCGGTGCCCGATACCCTGTCCGAATACCAGTTCGCCGGCCTTTTGCGCGGCGCGCGCACCGAGCTCGTCAAATGCCTGGGCAATGAGCTGCGCGTGCCGGCCACCTCCGAGATCGTGCTCGAGGGCAGCCTCAGGCCCGACCCCGACGGTGCGCTCACCCGCGAGCATGGCCGCCGCCTCGGCTTCAAGGGCGAGTTGCCGGCCCGCGCCCTCACAGGCTGGGAAATGGCCCTCGAAGGCCCCTATGGCGACCACACCGGCTACTACAACGAGCAGGACTGGTTCCCGGTGTTCACCATCGACCGGATCACTCTGCGTGAAGGCGCGATCTACCACTCGACCTATACCGGCAAGCCGCCGGATGAGCCGGCGATTCTGGGCGTGGCGCTCAACGAAGTATTCGTGCCGATCCTGCGCAAGCAGTTTGCAGAGATCGTCGATTTCTATCTGCCACCCGAAGGCTGTTCCTATCGGATGGCGGTGGTGTCGATGAAAAAACAATACCCCGGTCATGCCAAGCGGGTGATGTTCGGCATCTGGAGCTTTTTGCGCCAGTTCATGTACACCAAGTTCATCATCGTGGTCGACGACGATATTGATGTGCGCGACTGGAAGGAAGTCATCTGGGCGATCACGACACGCGTCGATCCGTTGCGCGACACCACGCTGGTCGATCGCACACCGATCGACTATCTCGACTTCGCCTCGCCGATCTCGGGTCTGGGCTCGAAAATGGGCATCGATGCCACCGGAAAATGGCCAGGCGAAACCGATCGCGAATGGGGCAGCCCGATTGCGATGTCAAAAGAGGTCAAAACCAGGGTCGACAGTCTGTGGGGCGAGCTCGGCATCGGCTGACCGCGTCGCCGCGCGAGCCGTTCAGCCGTTGAGATAGAGCCATTTCAGGAGCGCGTCCTGAGCCGGGGCGGAGCCCTCGGCACGGGGCCCGTTGATGATCATGACCACGGCATAGCGGCGCCCCGATGCGGCATCGACATAACCGGCGATGCTGCGCACGTCATTGAGGCTGCCGGTCTTGATCCAGGCGTTGCCGGCGACCGGATCGGACTTGAGCCGGGCTTTCATGGTTCCGTCGATCCCCACCACCGGCAAGGACTGCAGAAAGACCGGCGCATCCGGGCTGCGCGAGGCATCGATCAGCACGCGCGCGAGCGTCATCGGCGCGATACGCTCCTGGCGCGACAGCCCGGACCCATTGTCGATCACGATGTCGGGCGAACGCAGGCCACGCTTTTCAAGCCAGGCGATGATCACTTTGCGGGCCCGGTCAAGCGTCGCCGGACGCCGCGGTGCGGTTTCGGTCGAGGTCTGCAACATCACCTGGCGGGCCATCACATTGTTGCTGAACTTGTTGATGTCCTTGACCACCTCACCGAGGTTGCGGGGTGATGTCCACTGCAGCAGCACCGGCAGATTCGATTCGGTGCGCCGCTCGATCACCGCACGACCCTCCCAGACGCCGCCAGCTGCACGCCATGCGCCACCAAAGAACGCCTGGATGAACTGGCGGTGATTGAGCACTGCTGTCATGGTCGACTGCTCGCCGCAAGCACCCGAATAGATGCCTGCAACGCGAATCAACGGCTTGTGTTCGGTACCCGCGTCGCGAATCGCCAATCCGGCGACGCCGTTGCGACAGGGTCCGCCGACGACCTTGACCTCATCGACCACACCGACGTCGGCCAGCGGCGGATCGAGATCAATCGCCAGCCCGGAGGACTGTGGCCGAACCGTGAACCGGGTCGCCTTGAAATTCATCATCGCGGCGTGGGGCCGCACGTTATAGGGCTGCGACGGATCCCCATCGAATTTCTCGGTCGATTCGTCGCCGATCTCGTAGAGCGAATCGTCGATCACGAGATTGCCCCGGATCACCTTCAGACCCAGCGCACGCAGGCGCGAGACCAACTCGACCATGTCCTCGATCACCAGCTTGGGATCACCCCCGCCGCGCAACACCAGATCACCATCGAGCACGCCGTCTGCGATCTGACCGCGCACCAGGATCGGCGTGTGCCAGCGATAGTTCGCACCCAGCAGGGACAAGGCTGCATAGGTCGTCACCAGCTTCATCGTCGAGGCCGGATTGAATGCGAGCGATTCATTGTGAGCGATCAGCGGCGGGCTGCCGTCCAGCGGCAAGGCCACCACACCGTATTCAGCCGGCGCAATCGCCGCGGCGCGCAGCGCGGCTGCAACCGTGGGCGGCACGGGCTGGGCCAGCGCAGGCAGGCCGATCGAGATGGCCGATAACAGCGCAATGATCCGGATGACAGGACAAAGATTCATGATCTGCGATGATCGCATGTGGCCTGACCCTGGCAGGCCGACCATCCATCGGAGCAACCCGCAATGAAACTGAAAGACAAGGTGGCACTCGTCACCGGCGGAGCGCAGGGCATCGGCCTTGCCTGCGCAAAGCAATTTCTGCTCGAAGGTGCCCGTGTGGCAATCGTCGACATCAACGCAGAGCAAGGCGCTCTGGCACTTTCTGAACTGGGGCCCGACAAGGCAATGTTCATCGCCGGCGACGTTGCGGACAGCCGTCTGGGCGCCGACGCAGTCAGCCAGACGCTTGCCCGCTTCGGTCGCATCGATGTCCTGCTGAACAACGCCGGCATCACCCATGCTGCCGAATTTCTCGAGCTTGAGGTGGCCGACTTCGACCGCGTGCTGGCGATCAATCTGCGATCCTATTTCGTCTTCGGTCAGGCGGTCGCGCGTCACATGGTCACCGCCGGCATTCGCGGCACGATCATCAACATGTCGAGCGTCAACGCGATCCTGGCGATCCCGAACCAGGTCCCCTATGTGATCTCCAAGGGTGGCGTGAACCAGCTCACCAAGGTGATGTCGGTCTCGCTGGCGCCGCACGGCATCAGGGTGAATGCGATCGGTCCGGGCACCATCGCGACCGAACTGGCCCGCAAGGCGGTGATGGGCTCGCCCGCCGCCGAGCGCACGATCATGTCGCGCACACCGCTCGGGCGGCTCGGGGAACCCTCAGAGGTGGCGACGGTGGCAGCCTTTCTGGCCAGCGACGACGCATCGTATCTGTCGGGCCAGACGATCTATCCCGACGGTGGGCGGCTGGCGCTGAACTACCTCATGCCGACCGATTGATCTGATTCAACCGATTACCCCGATTCACCCGATCGCCTCAACGACAGCGTCAGACTGGCGCCGAACTGGGCGAGCGCCACGCCGGCCATGGTCACCAGCGCGCCGACGATCTTGATGAGCGTAAACCGCTCATCGATCGCAAACCAGGCGATGACCGCCGCCACCGGTGGCATCAGGTACATCAGGGGCGCTGTTCGGGCCACGCCGCGCACACCGTTGACCCATCCCCAGGTCAGCCATCCAAAAAACGCCGACACCATGGTCGACCACAGCAGCATGCCCCAGTGCAGCGCAGACAGCACCTGCCAGTCGACGCGAACCGCAAAGGGCAGCGTGCCAAGCAGGATCAGCGGCGCACCGGCGAGCGTGGCATAGGTCATCACCACCACAGAACCGAGGCGCTCGATCAGCGGTTTGCTGGCCACGGTGTAGTAAGAGAACAGGCTGCATGCCACCAGCAGGAACAGATCGCCACCGGTTGCCGCCCAACTGCCCGCAAGCAGTTTTTCCGACAGAAACACGAGAACACCGATCAGAGCGACACCCACGCCGGCGACCTGCGTCGGCCGCAGCACCTCGATCCCCGACCAGCGCAGGATGATCAGCGTGAAAACCGGGCCGCATGCCAGGATCAGTGAACTCGAAAACGCGGTCGACCAGTGCACCCCGAAGTTCACCATGCTGACATGCACGGTATGCCCCAGCAAACCGAGCCTGGCCAGATTGATCAGGTCGGCACGCGCAGGCCTGGGCCAGCGCAGGCCATAGCGCCATAGCAGCAGCGCGACCGCACACGCCGTCAGCACCAGATAGCGTGCAAAGAGATAACCGGCGGGCGTGGCAACGCTGTAGACCGACTTCATGAGTGCGAAGTTGGCGCCCCACACGACAACGGTTGCGAGCCCGACCCAGAAGGCCCACCTCAGCTTCGCCGGCGAGACCGTCACTCGAAGTACTCGACCCGTTTCGGCGGGAACAGCCGGTCGGCCGCGGCAACCATCCTGCGCCGCGCCGAACTCTCCTTTCGCAGAATCGGCAGCGCTCTGAAATCGAAGGACGCGAGCCGCTCGATGCGCGCCTGCAAATCGGCGTCGGTGAGCGCGGATTCGACAAAGAACTCCCGCATCGCCTGATTCCAGTCGGGCTTGTTACCCCAGTAGTGGATGATCGCGTCGTCGCAGGGCTGCAAGCGTAAGCCGGTGGCGAGCGCAAGCGAAAACGAAAACTGCTCGATCAGCCGGCGGGTGCAGGGCGTGGCGCACAAGGCATCGCACAGCGCGAGCGTGCGCGCAATGTCGTCGGCGGCGGTCACCGCCGGTAACCCGATTGCACCGGCATTCCACATCGCGGCCTGATCGTCGATGGTGATGCCGCAGAAGGTCTGGTGTTGCAGAACCGACCACATGGCCTTCTCGGTACTGCTCGCACGCTGGCTGAGCCGTGACTCGAAGCGATGCATGAAGGTCCTGCCGCTCGCCAATCCCGACGAAAGGGCTGTCAGATCCCCGGCAAGAAAGGTGTCGGAGTCAACATAGAGCAGATCCTTGCGGCTGATGCCGACCACCTTCTCGATCGCCTTGATCTTGATGCGCCAGAAAAAGCCGGAATCGCCCTGCCATTGGCTCATCAGCGCCTCATCGATCGGCAATATCTCGATCCGCGAGTCAAATTGCGCATAAAAGCGGGGGGCATCCGTCAGCACGAAAACCCGCTCGATGCCGGGGCGAGCCAGAAAACTGAGGATCGAAAAGGCTGCCTGAAAATGGTTTTCGAGCCTCGTTCCGAACGACAACAGCAGCAGATCCACCCGATTTCCTTCTTGCGCCAGTCGGCGTACGTTGGGGTATGACTTGAAAAAGCCGACTCAGGTCGGTATCATTAGCACTCGCAGGCGGTGAGTGCTAACAATTCCCGCGTCATTCGGAATCATCAGGCATTTCAAGGCCTGTCGTTTATACCTTCCGCCTGCGCCGCTTTCTGCGTGCCGTTTCACGGCCGCTTTCGGCAAATCCCTTCAACAGTCTTGTTCAATCAAGTTATCAGGAGCCCTTTCACATGAAGCTTCGTCCTTTGCACGATCGCGTCATCATCAAGCGTCTCGACAACGAGCGTAAGACCGCCTCCGGCATCTTCATCCCCGACAACGCCGCCGAAAAACCCGATCAGGGTGAAATCCTGGCCGTGGGCAACGGCAAGGTCGGCGACGACGGCAAGATCCGTGCGATGGCCGTCAAGGTCGGCGACAAGGTTCTCTTCGGCAAGTACTCGGGCCAGACCGTCAAGGTCGACGGCGACGAGCTGCTCGTGATGCGCGAAGAAGACATCATGGCCGTGGTTGAGTGATCACGCACCTCATTAACGACTGAATTCAGAAATCTCAGGAGTCATCAACATGGCAGCTAAACAAGTATTCTTCCACGACGACGCGCGTCAGCGCATGGTCGAAGGCATCAACATCCTGGCCAATGCGGTCAAGGTCACCCTCGGTCCGAAAGGCCGCAATGTCGTGCTCGAGCGCAGCTTCGGCGCACCCACCGTCACCAAAGACGGCGTGTCGGTCGCCAAGGAAATCGAGCTGAAAGACAAGTTCCAGAACATGGGCGCCCAGATGCTCAAGGAAGTCGCTTCCAAGACTTCCGACAATGCGGGCGACGGCACCACCACCGCGACCGTGCTGGCCCAGGCCATCGTTCGCGAAGGCATGAAGTATGTGGCCGCCGGCATGAATCCGATGGACCTCAAGCGCGGCATCGACAAGGCGGTCATCGCCCTGAGCGAGCAGCTCAAGGCCATCAGCAAGCCCTGCACCACCACCAAAGAAATCGCTCAGGTCGGATCGATCTCTGCCAACTCGGATACCGAGATCGGCAACATCATCTCCGAGGCGATGGAAAAGGTCGGCAAAGAAGGCGTGATCACGGTCGAAGACGGCAAATCACTGAACAACGAACTCGACGTGGTCGAGGGCATGCAGTTCGATCGCGGCTATCTGTCGCCCTACTTCATCAACAACCCCGACAAGCAGATCGCGGTGATGGAAGATGCTTTCGTGCTCCTGCACGACAAGAAGATCTCCAACATCCGTGACCTGCTGCCGGTGCTCGAGCAGGTTGCCAAAGCCGGCCGCCCGCTGCTGATCGTTGCAGAAGAAGTCGAAGGCGAGGCGCTCGCAACGCTGGTCGTCAACAACATCCGCGGCATCCTCAAGACCGTTGCCGTCAAGGCACCGGGCTTCGGTGACCGTCGCAAGGCGATGCTCGAAGACATGGCCATCCTGACCGGCGGCACGGTCATCGCCGAAGAAACCGGCATGACCCTCGAGAAAGCCACGCTTCAGGACCTCGGCCGCGCCAAGCGCGTCGAAGTCGGCAAAGAGAACACCATCCTGATCGACGGCGCCGGCGAAGAAGCCAACATCGAAGCCCGCGTCAAGGCAATCCGCTCGCAGATCGAAGAAGCCACCAGCGACTACGACCGCGAAAAGCTCCAGGAGCGTGTTGCCAAGCTGGCAGGCGGCGTTGCGGTGATCCGCGTCGGCGCAGCCACCGAAGTCGAGATGAAAGAGAAGAAGGCCCGCGTTGAAGACGCCCTGCACGCCACGCGCGCAGCCGTCGAAGAGGGCATCGTCGCCGGCGGCGGCGTGGCCCTGCTGCGTGCCCGCTCGACCATCACGGTCAAGGGCGACAACGCTGACCAGGAAGCCGGCATCAAGATCGTCATGCGTGCGATCGAAGAGCCGCTGCGCCAGATCGTTGCCAACTGCGGCGACGAGCCGAGCGTGGTGGTCAACAAGGTCATGGAAGGCAAAGGCAACTTCGGCTGGAACGGCGCGGACGGCTCCTATGGCGACCTGGTCCAGATGGGCGTCGTCGATCCGACCAAAGTGACCCGTATGGCGCTGCAGAACGCCGCATCGGTCGCCGGTCTGATGCTGACCACCGACGCCATGATTGCTGAAGCCCCGGAAGACAAACAAGCCGGCGGCGGCATGCCCGGTGGCATGGGCGGCATGGGTGGTATGGGCGGCATGGGCGGTATGGACATGTAAGCCAGCACTCGGTCGGCGCAAGCCGATCGACGCTCAGCCGGGCCCTTGCGGTCCGGTTGACGCAGGAAGGGCCCGATGCGAGTCGGGCCCTTCCTGTTTATGAGGCGCTGCGTGGCGATGCGCTGCGCGGGCTCAGTGCCCCGGCATCACTTTAAGACCGATCCAGGCAGCCAGCGTCACGGCATTGACCGGCACGGTCAGCACGAACAGGGCGAAGAAAAGAAGGGTCAGAGGCGCAGGCGCATGCACTTCGATCGCCCAGCCGATCAGATAGCAGAGTGCGCCCAGAACCGTCCAGCGCTTCAGATAGGTGGGCAACCAACGTGAATGCGTACGGTTATAGCGAATCGCAGCGGCACGTTCGAGCAGATTGCCACGGTTGGCGTCTCGGAAAAGCCAGCCATAAAACCAATACCGGTAGAGCAGTTGAGCGAAGCTTCCGGTCTCCATGGTCGCCCTTTCTTTCTGATATCAGGTTAGCCTATCATCGGATCCCGTCGGTCACGCATGCGATCCGTCGGCACGACCGGCGGCGCCATCCGGTGCATCAAGCGCCCAGCCTGCTGCGCCGCACGGGCAGACAATCTGGCACGCCTTTTCTGTCGAGACATTGACCATGGACATCCTTCGCACGCCTGCCGAGCGCTTCGACTCGGTGCGCGACTTCAATTGGCCAATCAGCTACATCGACGATCTGCCCGGCTATCAGGGACTTCGCACTGCGGTGCTCGACACCGGCCCCGGCAAGGCCGCGGGCACCTTCCTGTGCCTGCATGGCGAGCCGACCTGGAGCTTCCTGTATCGCAAGATGATCGCGGTCTTCGCGGCGGCCGGCTACCGCGTGGTTGCGCCTGATCTGATCGGATTCGGCCGCTCGGACAAGCCGACTGACGATGCGGTCTATACCTTCGACTTTCATCGCGGCCACCTGATCGCTCTGATCGAGCGACTGGACCTGACCGAGGTCACGCTGGTGTGCCAGGACTGGGGCGGCATCCTGGGCCTGACCCTGCCAATGGAGTTTGCAGATCGATTCAATGGCCTGGTCGTGATGAACACCCTGCTGGGAACCGGCGACCAGCCGCTTTCAAAGGGCTTCATCGACTGGCGGGCTTATGTCGCCAATAACCCCGACCTCAATTGCGCCAGGCTGCTTGCCCGGGCAACGCCGCATCTGAACGCTGCGCAAGCCGCCGCCTATGAAGCGCCCTTCCCCGATGCTCGCCATAAGGCCGGCGTGCGGCGCTTTCCGCAACTGGTGCCCGATCATCCCGATGCGCCCGGCGCGGCAATGTCGCGGCTGGCACGAGACTGGTGGAAAAACGCCTGGACTGGCCGCACGCTGATGGCCGTCGGCCAGAGCGATCCGGTACTCGGCGAAGCAGTGATGGCAAATCTGCGCCAGTCGATCCGCAATTGTCCGCCACCGATGCTGATCGCCGAGGCCGGCCATTTCACGCCGGAATGGGGCGAGCCAATTGCCCGAGCAGTCATCAGTCAATGGAAGTGACGCACGTCTGGCATTGATCGACTTAGTACCTGAGTCTTAGGCAGTCCGCTCAATTGAGCGGAAAGCAAAGTTGCGCAAGGATTTCCGATCACCGGGCTTGGCCCGCTTTCGGAACTCCTCGCTGTGCACCACACCCTTCGATCACTGCCCCGCCGGCATTCGCCGCGCGCAGCACGGGCTGCTTTGGCGTCAACGCTGGCGGTCGGCGTCATCGCTTTATCGCTGCTCTTCCCATCCAGGGTCTGGGCGCAAGCCACCTGTGGGGCGGCGGGAGGCCCGCCCGCCGGGCCGGGCTCATCGGTCTGCGACTTTGCCGATGAGGCAACCGGCGTGCGCGCCGGCGGGGTTGCAACCGGTGCCGGCAATCCGGTCGATCTGGTCACCGGCAACAAATACCGCCACGAAGTCGACCTTCGTGCCTCGGCCATCGTGCCCTTCGTCCTGGCGCGTCACTACAACAGCCGCAATCGCTTCGACGGTCCGCTGGGCATCGGCTGGAGCCACTCCTTCGAGACCCGGATCGTCCCGGCCCGCCCGGGCAAGCGCCCTGAACTGCAAATCATTCAGGGGGACGGACGCCGCGTCGTGTTTCGCCCCGACCGCCGGCATTCAGGTCAATGGCAGGCCACCCGCATCGAAGACGGAAGCGTGATCGAGCACCGGCATCCGAAAGCGCTCGATCACGATACCGATCGGGCCCTTGCTCGCGAACTCGGCCGACAGGCGCTGCGACAACTGCATCAGACAAACGGTGTCACCCACGATCTGGTGCGCTGGACCTGGCGATGGCCAGGCGGCCGATCACTGCACTTCGATGCCCGTGGTCGACTGCTGGCGGTATCGCGCGACGGCATGACAATGATCAGGCTGCATCACGGCGAGGCCGGTCGGCTCGACGGACTAATCGGACCGGACGGCTGGCGGATCGACTTTGAATACATCCAACATGCCCAGGGCACGCGAATCGCCAGGGTGCTCAAAAACGGCACGGCGCTGCTCGACTGCCGCTACGACGCAACCGGGCAGCTGGCGCAAGTTCAATGGCCCGATGGGCGCAGCCGCCGCTACGAATACCGCGATGACCGCGATCCGCTGCTGCTGACCGATGTCCTCGAGCTCGAG
This sequence comes from Burkholderiales bacterium, assembly GCA_947487165.1. GTDB lineage: Bacteria > Pseudomonadota > Gammaproteobacteria > Burkholderiales > Burkholderiaceae_E > UBA4615. Next base: position 29,082 of record CANKWX010000010.1, on the reverse strand, counting down.
CCCGGCCCCGACGCGCAATCGCAGCAAGTCGCCTCCTATCGGTATGACGATCAGGGGCGGGCCGTCAGCACCACCGAAACCGGCAGCGGGTCTGTCCTTGAAATCCATTACCCGGGCCGGCAATCGGCTGCGCAGGCCGGTACCACGCTGGTCACCGACAGCGCCGGGCGCAGGGCCCGCTACACCTGGCTCTACAGCCGCCATGACCATCTCGCACGCCTGCTTGAGGCGCAAGGCGAAGCCTGCAGCAGTTGCCCGCCATCGCCTCGTCGATATACCTACGACGACCAGCAACGGCTGAGCGGAATCGAGTCACCGCAAGGCGTCTTGCAGATCGATCGTGACGCCGTGGGCAGACCTGTGCGGGCCTGGCAACGCTCCGCGCCCGGTCGTGCACCGACCCTGCTCTGGCGGCTCGCCTATCGCGGCGGCGATCGGCTCGAGGGGCCGAGCCGTATCGAGCAGCCCTCCGTTGCACCTGGCCAATGGCATCGCATCGACATCCGGCGGGATGCACTCGACCGGCCCACCGACATCATCGAAAGCGGATTCGCGCCGGTGGCGGGTCGGGGCTCGGCAGTCAACTATGCGCGGCTGTCGCGGCGATTTTCGCTCGGACATCGCAAGCCGCACGACGAACCGCCGTTGTCTGGCCGACAGGACCCGAGCGAATGGCTGAGCGCGCTGAGCTGGGTCGACGGCCCTCAGCCTGGCTCGGCGGATCGCCTTGCCATCCGCCAGGAAGGCGATTGGCTGACCGTCGCGGGGACCGATCGACCCACCGAAGAGCTCAATGTCGGGCAACGCTGGATCCTGCAGGAGCACCGGTCGGCACGCGGGGTGACCAGCCTCATGCTGCCCAACGATCCCGAGAAGCAATGGCTTGGTGGTCCGACCATTGTCAGCGCCAGCAACGGCCGCCAGGGCATCGACTTCGAGTACCAGCCTTTCGGCACCCTCGCGGCCGTCGTTCGTCATGATTTCACGCTGGGTCGCGAGGTGCGGGTGCAGCCTGACGACGCGCCCGACCGCCCCCCTCTTCGCGCTATCGCCCTCTGGCGGGGGCTGCCCAGCACCGTCGCCCTGCCCGACGGCAGCCTCTATTCGAGGGGCTTTGACGATTTCGGCCGAGTCGCCTTCATCGATCAGCCCGGTGAGCCCAGGCAATGGGCCGAATACGATGCCTATGACCGGCTGGTGAGGCACCGTCCGGGCGACGGCAGCACACTCGCCTATCGTCGCGATGCCGCCGGGCGGCTGATCGAATCGACCCGCATCATCGGTGGCCGAAAGACGCTACTGGGCCGCTACACCTGGCGCGGTGCCGATCTGATCGAGGCCGCCAACAACACTGTGTCGATCCGCTACAGCCGCGACCACCTGGGCCGCCTGACCGGCGCAGTGCATCACTTCACCGCCAGTCCCGGCGCACCGCTGCGTTATCAATGGCACTACAACATCGCCAGCCGCGTGACCGGCGAGTCGTTGCCCGACGGTCTGCGCGTGCACTACCGTTATCGCGACCGTGAAGTCGTCGGCCTGACCGTTGAAGGGCTGGGCGCAGCCGAGATCGAGATCGATGCCGAAGCGCTGCGCGCACCATTGAGCCTGATCGATCCAGCGCCCACCACAAGCGCGTCGCCTGAGGCGAAGGCTTCGTCGGTCCGACAACCCACTGCGGTCTTCGAAGGCGGGCATCTGGTATCGGCCGCAGGTTCGCGCTACCGCGACGACCCGCATGGCAGACGGGCCATCAAACAGTCCACCGACACGGTTTCATCAGCACCGACCGAAACCCGATTCATGCATCAGGACTGGCGCCTGCGAGGCGAGCAATCGGGCGATGGCGGTCTGCGTCACTGGCTGTGGGCCGGATCCCGACCGGTCGCGCTGATCGTATCCGGGCGTCTTTATCGCATCGTCACCGACCTTCGTGGCGCGCCGGTGCGGGCACTCGATGATCGCGGCGAAACCGTCTGGTCGGCCCGATACGATCGCCTGGGGCGCGCGATCGTCGATCCTGGCGCCCAAATCGACATCAGTCTGCGTCTGCCCGGACAGTACTTTGATGCCGAGACGTCCTGGCATTACAACCATGCGCGGACCTACAACCCGGCAAGCGGGCACTATCTTGAAGCCGATCCGCTCGGGCTTCAGCCCAGCTACAACAACCGCGAGAGCCTGCGGCTGTATGCCGACGGCGATCCGATCAACGGACTCGACCCGTGGGGGCTGGCCCGGCTCACCTGGTTTGCGCTGACCACTGACTCGCAGGGGCGCTCACTTGGTAAAATCCAGGGGTTTGATCGCGCACGGTGGTCCTTCATGATCGAAGACATCCTGCCGGTGCCGCTCTTTGGCAACAACCTCACGCGGCCTCAACCGTCCGGCATCGACGGGCTGCTGTTTGATCCCTGGGGCGACTTCATTGCAGGGCAAGGTCCGCCCAAACCGGTCACCGGCAATGGTGTCGATGCCATCGCCTGGACCGGCGTAACCGGCCGCCAGGTCTTTGCCTCCTTTGCGGCGCACTATGGCGGCGCACTGGCCTCACCGGCACGCTTTGTGATCGAAGGCTTCGATGATGTCCGGGCCGGCGCGCTCGCGCTGATCCTGTCGGCGAGTCCGTCGCAGCGTCGAACATGCATCGACCGCACGATGGCAAGTCTGCCGGGCATCGACCTTGGACCCGGGCAGCCCCTGCTCTCACCGAGCCGACCCGATCTACGTGGCCCGGCTCGCGTGCTTGAATGCCGACCGGCCTCAGCGGTGCCAGTCGCCTATCAGGATGAACTCGAACGCAGCCGCGTCGAGCGCTATCAGGCTGCCGCCGAACTGCAGGAGAGCCCATCGGCGTCGATCAACGAGAACTGTGCAGCAAGCGTCGGTTGCCGCAGTCGGGCGCGCATTGAAGTCAATGGACATGCCTACTACGCGTCCTATGGCCGCACGCAGTTTACGGTCACCACCTTTCTTGCCGAACTCATGCGCCTGACCGATCCGTCGGAGGGCGAGCAGGCTGCGACCCTTCGCAACGCCGTCGGACTGGATGCCGTCATCACACTCGATGGCCGGGCAGCACGCATGAGCGATGCCCTCGCGCTGGCACGCAGGCGGGTCGATGCCGCCTATCGGGCCTTCGCCGCATTGCGCCGCGAATTCGGTCGGGGCCTCGACCCAGCCAGTGCGGCTGCGGCATGGGAGTCGCTGACACCCGCGAGGCGGGCGAGCTTCACCAACGACACCGGACTCGGTCGGGATGTCTTCATCGACATGCTGGGTTATGTGGCCACCGGCGTGGGCGCACGCACCGAGGAAGAAGGTCGTCATGCGCTTGCAGCGTCGGCGGCGGCGACGGTTCGCCTCATGCCGGCCGGTGCGGTGGCGGCCTCTTCCTTCAAGGACTGGCTGGTCGGACTCTTCTCATCGACCGACGCCTACGACCATGTTTCCCGAACATTCCTGCGCGACAACCTGCGACGGGTTCTGTCCGCCCCAGCGCTGGCCGGCCAATTCGTCAACGCTGCCCAGCCCGGCACTACGGCCTGGATCAAGCGTCAGGACGCGATCGAAACCGAACTCGCCAAACGCGTTGCCATGCTCCACAACTCAGGGAACACGACATTGGCGACCTCTCCCAAATTTGAGGGATGGCTGGCCTCTCACTCCAAATCGGGTGCCGGAAAGTATGTTCAGGACTTCATCTCGGCCGATTCCCGTGGCAACTGGGAGGCATTGCGCTGCACCAGCGGGCTGGGCGGGCGCAGCGGGCTGCAGTTGTCTCAGCTGACAGCCATGCCCGCGTCGGTCTTCGCATCGACGACGCCTTCAAGCAAGAAGGCGGCGCCGTGAGGTCGACCGGCGCTCACGGCGCCGGGCCGATTACGCCGGAATGCTGCGAATCGGAATCGGATCGCGTCGCTTGCGTGATGGCTTGCCCTGCCACCGCGCCAGGCCGTCCTCCCAGTGCGCACGCACTTTCACCATTTGCGCCTCCTTGACATGACCGAAACCGCGAATCTGCTCGGGGATCCTTGCGAGCTCGATGGCGAGCTCGTGGTTGGCGGGCGACAGACTTGCCAGGAGTTCGTCGATCAGCAACTCATACTCGCCGATCAGTGCGCGTTCGGTGCGTCGCTCGAGCGTGCGCCCGAAGGGATCAAACCACTTTCCGCGCGCGAACTTCAGTTTCGCCAGCAGCCGCATGGCACTCAAGATCCAGCTGCCAAACTGGCGCTTGGCAGGCACGCCCGTCTTCGGGTCGAGACGCGAAAAAATCGGCGGCGCAAGGTGAAACTTCAGCGTCCAGTCGCCCTCGAACTGCGACCGGATCGACGCGATGAAAGCCGGGTCGGCATGAAGCCTCGCCACTTCGTACTCGTCCTTGTAGCTCATCAGTTTCGACAGGCACTCGGCGACTGCCTCGGTCAGGCGCCACTGCCCCGAGGCCCCGACCCTGTCGCCTTCGGCACGACGCACGCGCTGCACCCATTCGGCATAACGACTCGCCCAGGCGGCATTCTGGTACGCGCTCAGGTGTGCGATGCGACGCTCGATCAGCCCATCAAGCCGACCGGCATGATCGCTGTCGACCTGGCCATTCGGGCGGCGCAGCTCGATCACCTTGGCACCCGGCTTCGGATCGAGATAATCGGCTACTGCGTTGCGATCATGCGCGATCCGACGGCCCCACAAGAACGCCTCGAGGTTGCTCGCAACCGCAATCCCGTTAAGCTCAATCGCCCGCTCAAGCGCCTGGCGCTCCAGGGGTACAAAACCCCTTTGCCAGGCATGGCCGAGCAGCATGGGGTTCGCGTAGATCGCATCTCCCATCAGCTGGACGGCCAGCGACGTGGCATCGACAAATTCGGTGGCGGCCTCACCGGTCGATTCGATCAGATTGCGCTTGAGCGCATCGGCGGGCAAGGTCCAGTCGGGGTCGCGAAGGAAATCGGAGGTCGGCGCCACATCAGCGTTGATGATCGCGCGGGTCACCGCCGGGCGCATTTTCGCGAGCGCGTCATTGCTGGCCGAGACCACCAGGTCACAACCGATCACAAGATCTGCCTCACCGGTTGCAATGCGAGTCGAAAACAGTTCGTCGGGTCGATGTGCAATCTGCACATGCGAAAACACTGCACCGCCTTTTTGCGCCAGACCGGCCATGTCCAGCACCGACACGCCCTTGCCCTCAAGGTGCGCCGCCATGCCAAGAAGCTGACCAATGGTGACGACACCGGTGCCGCCCACGCCGGTGACAAGAATGCCGTAGGTGCGATTGCCGGACGATGTGATCTGCAGCCGCTGCGGCTCGGGCAGCTCGTCAAACGAGGCAGGCAGCGCGGCCTTTCGATCCGCAGCAGGCGCATGGCTCGCGCCCTTGCGCAACTGCCCGCCCTCCACCGTGACAAAGCTCGGGCAAAACCCCTTCACACAAGAGAAGTCCTTGTTGCACGAGGACTGATTGATTCGCCGCTTGCGACCGAACTCGGTTTGTACCGGCTCGACCGACACGCACGACGACTGCACGCTGCAGTCGCCGCACCCCTCGCATACCGCTTCGTTGATGATCACCCTGCGGGCCGGGTCAGGAAAACCCGGCTTGCCATCGACAACCTTCTTGCGACGACGTCGTTTTTCGCTGGCACAGGTCTGGTCGTAGATCAGGATCGAGCAGCCCGGCACCTCGCGCATCTGCTTTTGCAGCCAATCGAGATGATCCCGATGATGGATCTCGATGCCGGCCATCTGGGGAAGCGACTTCACTGCCTCGTATTTTTCAGGCTCGTCGGTCACCACCACGATCTTGGAGGCGCCCTCCGCCGCCATCTGCGCGACGATTTTCGGGACGCTCAGCGTGCCGTCGACCGGCTGCCCGCCGGTCATGGCGACCGCATCATTGAAGAGAATCTTGTAAGTGATATTCACACCCGCTGCAATCGACGCCCTGACTGCCAGGTGGCCCGAATGAAAGTAGGTGCCATCACCCAGATTGGTAAAGATGTGCGTCTCATCGGTAAAGGGCGCCTGCCCGATCCATGGCACGCCCTCACCGCCCATCTGGGTGAAGGTCTCTGTGCGCCGCTCGGGCATGAAGGTCGCCATGTAATGGCATCCGATGCCGCCCAGGGCGCGCGAGCCTTCGGGCACGTGGGTCGAGGTGTTGTGCGGACAACCCGAACAGAAAGTGGGCGTGCGCACCGCAGTGGCATGGGGCAATGCCAGTGCCTGCTCGCGCGCATCGATGATCGCCAGTCGCGACTCGATTCGCTCGCGCAGATCGCTCGGCAACGCCCCGCCAAGCCTGGCCGCATACTGACCCGGGTTGAGCAGCCGGGCACTGATTGCCCGCGCGATGATCGCCGGCGACAGTTCGGCGAGCGCCGGCAGCAGCCACTGTCCGCGCGGCATCGCCCATTCGCCGCCGCGGCCGTCCTTTTCGTCGAACTTGCCGTAAACCCGTGGCCTGACATCATCGCGCCAGTTGTAGAGCTCTTCCTTGAGCGCGTACTCGAGCACCTGGCGTTTTTCTTCCACCACCAGAATTTCATCGAGTCCGGTCGCAAACTCGCGCACCGTGGCGGCCTCAAGCGGCCAGACCACGCCGCACTTGAACACCCTGATGCCCAGTCGCTCGCAAGCCTCGCGATCGAGCCCGAGATCTTCCAGCGCCTGCATGGTGTCGAGATAGGCCTTGCCCGCAGTCAGGATGCCGAACCAGGCATGGCCCGAATCGATCACCGTGTGATTGAGCTTGTTGGCGCGCACATAGGCAAGCGCGGCATACCACTTGAAATTGAAGAGGCGCGCCTCCTGCGCAAGCGCAGAGTCGGGCCAACGGATGTTCAGGCCATGCGGATCGTCATGCGGGTAATCGAAGTCCTCCGGGATCACGATCCTGACCCGATCCGGATCGATCTCGACCGAGGCCGAGGCTTCGACCACCTCGGTGACGGTCTTCATCGCGACCCACAAGCCCGACCAGCGCGACATCGCCCAGCCATGCAGGCCGAGATCGAGATAGTCCTGAACGGTGGCCGGGTAAAACACCGGCAGGCCGCAGGCCTTGAAGATGTGATCCGACTGATGCGGCAGGGTCGAACTTTTTGCGCCATGATCATCGCCCGCCAGGGCCAGCACACCGCCGTGGCGCGATGTCCCCGCCGCATTCGCATGCTTGAAAACGTCGCCTGAGCGATCGACGCCCGGACCTTTTCCATACCACATCGAAAAGACACCCTGGACCCGCGCTTTGGTCGTGAGGTCGAGCTGTTGCGTCCCCCAGATCGAGGTCGCCGCCAGGTCTTCATTGAGCCCCGGCTGAAAAACAATCTGATGCTGCTTCAGATGCGCGCTCGCCTTCCAGAGCGCCTGATCAAGCCCGCCAAGCGGCGATCCGCGATAGCCCGAGATAAACCCGGCGGTGTTGAGTCCGGCAAGCCGATCGCGTTCTCGCTGCAGCATCGGCAAGCGAACCAGCGCCTGCGTGCCCGACATGAAGGCACGGCCTCGTTCGAGCCGGTATTTGTCGTCGAGCGTGACCTCTCGCAGCGCGCGCTGCAAGTCGGCCTGAACAGCGGGGTCGAGTGGCGCATTCACTTTGCGGCTCCTTGCGAAAATTGATTCATATCAATCCGACAACTTGATAGCACTACCCCGATAAAGCCATTCGGGCAGCGTGTCACACCGTCCGGCATCGACCTGGCGGCAGTGTGCCTGCAAGCAGTGTGCTCATGGCCTCTGTTGCCGCCCATCCCGATTATGCGGCGGGGAGATGTCGGAGGTGACCTTTGGCGGCCCGGCGGCGGGCAAGAGCACCGTCGCAATCGCCACCAGCACGAAGATCAGTGCGACATAGTCCTGCCAGGACGGCACTTCGCCCAGCAACCACATCCCCGAAAAAAGCCCGACCACCGGGATCAGCATCACCGACAGGCTGCTTGCCACAGGCGGCAGGAGCGTCGCAAGCCTGAACCACAACAACTGCGACACGCCGAACACCAGCACCGCGTTGTACAGAATCGCGCCCCATTCCATCAGGTTGGGTGCCCTCACCCATTGGTCGCGCTCGATCGCCCATGCCACCAGACCGCAGACGACCAGCGACATCACCATCATCCATAAGGTCAGGACCAGCACCGAGCCGGGCAACTTGCGCCGGCGCATCAACTGCGTGCCAATCGCCCACACGAAGGCCGCCGAGAGCATGCACAAAGTTCCGGTGGGTCGCCCCGCCAGGCGCCCGAGTTCATCGCCGAGCAGCAGCGCGATAGCCGCACCGGCGGCCAGCACACCTGCCCCCCTGCGCAGATCGAGGCGATCGCGATAGACCAGCCAGCCGATGAGTGCGGTCCAGACCGGCATGGTGTAGCCGAGTATGGCCGCGCGACCCGATGACAGCAGCTTCACGCCATAGATCGACAGTACATACCAGATGATCATGTTGGTGAGGGTCAGCCATATCAGCTCGGGCCAATGCTCACGCCTGACCTTCAAGGACTCGCCCTGCACACGTGCCATGACGAAGAGCATCACAACACCGCCCACCATGCACAGCGTGCGAAAACTCAAGGGCGCAAAGTCGCGCACGCCAATTTTCATCACCGGCCAGTTGAATCCCCACAAGAGCGTGAGGACGACAAGCAACACGAGTTCTTTACGAGCCAGGCCCATCGGCACCTTGTGCGGTCGCGGGCTCAGGCTTCACGGCATGCCACCCGTTTAGAATAAGACGATGACCGCCTCCTTCACATTGTCTCTCAAGCAGGCCTGGGCCCGCGCCGATTCACTGCTGTGCGTGGGCCTGGACCCTGATCCTGCAAAATTGCCGGCGCATCTTCGCGGCAAAGCCGATGCCACCTTTCAGTTCTGCCGTGCCATCGTCGATGCCACCGCCGACCTGGTCTGTGCGTTCAAGCCCCAGATCGCCTATTTCGCCGCGCAGCGCGCCGAAGACCAGCTCCAGGCGCTGATCGATCACATTCATGCACACCATCCGGGCATCCCGGTCGTGCTCGACGCCAAGCGCGGCGATATCGGTTCAACCGCCGAGCAATATGCCCGCGAGGCCTTCGAGCGCTACAAAGCCGATGCGGTCACGGTCAACCCGTACATGGGCTTTGACTCGATCGAGCCCTGGCTTGCACATCACGGGCGGGGCGTGTTTCTGTTGTGCCGTACCTCCAACCCCGGCGGTGCCGATCTGCAATCGCTTGAAGTCGACCACAGCGCATCTGGCGGCCGTGAGCGGCTCTACGAGCGGGTCGCACGACTGGCGGCCGGCAGCTGGAACCAGGGCGGCGAGCTGGGTCTGGTGGTGGGCGCCACCGTCCCGGCAGAGCTTGCCCGCGTGCGCGAGTTGGCGCCGCAGTTGCCACTGCTCGTACCCGGCATCGGCGCTCAGGGGGGTGATGTCGCCGCCACCGTTCAGGCCGGATCGAACGTTGACGGCACGGGCATGCTGATCAACTCCTCGCGCGCCATTCTCTATGCCGGCAAAGGCGAAGACTTCGCCACGGCAGCGAGACAGGCGGCGCTCGAGACACGTGATGCAATCAACCTGTTTCGCCGCCCCCATCCTTGAAGCCAAGGGCAAAATCGGATAGGATTCGGACCCTTTGGCGAATTAGCTCAGCCGGTTAGAGCGACGGAATCATAATCCGCAGGTCCCCAGTTCGAATCTGGGATTCGCTACCAATCAATCGCAATCTGGTCAGCCCTTGATATCTCGATGGGGCTACCCATTCTGTCTGTGTTCATGTCCATGCTTATCCTGCCTCGCCCCGTTCGCTCGCTGGTCGTCTTTTTGCTGGCACTGAGTCTCGTCGCCTGCGCCAGCACCGCTCAAGCACCTTTCAGCGGGACCGGCAGTGTCGTGTCGATCCGCGAGTTCAGCGAACCGGGCATGTTCGGAACAACGGCAGGCGCGATCGGCGGGGCGGCAATCGGCGGCACCGTCGGCGCCAACATCGGCGGCGGCAGTGGACAGATTGCAGCAGCGTCAGTGCTGTCGGTGGTCACAGGCATGCTGGGCGTCGCAATAGGCCGGATGTTCGACCTGCGCACCCGCTACGAGGTCCTGGTGCGGTTCGATGATGGCATCGACCGCAGTTACTCGCTCGACCAGCCGCCCGGCTTTCGCCCCGGCTCCAAGGTCAGCGTGGAAGGCGGAAAGCTGGTACCGGGGACGCGCTGAACCGCTGAAGCGCTCACGACTGAAGCACCATCACGACGCCCGCAATCAGCAAGGCCATTCCCACCCATTCTTTCGCGCTGCTGTTCTGACTGAGAAAGCGACGCGAGATGATCTGCGCAAAGATAATCTCGACCAGCGCGAGCGTACGCACCCGCGCCGCACTCTCGACCGCAAACGCCAGAAACCAGAACTGCGATGCACCGGCGCCAAAGGCCCCCGCAAGCAGCGACGGGCGCCAGGCCCGCAGGATCGACATCAGCAGGGCCCGGTCGCGCCACAGCATGTAGCCGACCAGTACCAGGGACTGGATACTCAGACCCAATGCCAGGATGAAACTCGCGCCGACCACAAAAGAGGTGTCCTCCAGGCTGCGGATCGCGCCACGAAATCCGATCGAGGCCATGCCGAATCCGGCGCCTGAAAACACACCGAGAAGCACCGGGCGCAACGCCCATTGCGCACCGCGCGCCGGCCAGGACATGACCAGTACGCCTGCAGTCGCCGCCGCAATCGCGATGGTGAGCGCCATCCCCAATGAATCCCCAAGAAAGACCAGGCCGAAGCAGGCCACCCAGACCGGCTCGAACTTGGTGAGCGCAGTGGCCACGACAAATGACTTCTCGCGCATGGCGGCCAGAAAAAGAAAGGTGCCCAGGATCTGCGACAAGCCGCCCCCTACGACCCACAGCCAGGTCGCGGCATTCGGATGCGGCAGTGCCGCGCCGGTCACGGTGAGCACGATCACGCAAAACAGCACGCCGAAGGGAAAGCCATAGAGAAAGCGGACCTGCGTGGCACCGAGCGTGCCGAGGGTCTCGGTCAATCCGCGCTGCATCACATTGCGACCGGTCTGCACCAGCGCGGCCACCAGCGTGAAGACCACCCAGAACCACGGCTCGATTGCCATCAATTGTGCGTCCCTGCGAAGCGACTGCGATTCTATCTGCATGCTGAATATGAGGGCCCCGCGTTGACGCCGCGACCGGGCGGCGCCTAGGATCGGCCACTCTCCAACACGCTGGAAGCCTGATGCAGACCGACGACACCGCAATGCTGGTCAGATGGCTGGCCGACATCGAAGCCATCAAGCAGCTCAAGCACACTTATTGCGGTTATTGCGATGCCGGTTATGACGCCGATGGCATCGCCTCGCTCTTCACCGAAGACGCGGTCTGGGACGGCGGCCCGATGGGCACCCACGATGGTCGAGAGGCGATCCGCACCTTCTTTCAGGGCTCCTCCAAGCGCGTGCCGTTTGCGCTGCACATGGTGGTCAATCCGATCATTCAGGTTGACGGCGATACCGCCACCGGCAGCTGGTATCTGTGGCAGCCGATGGTCTATGCGCTGCCCGAGGGCGAGCATGCCTACTGGATGTCTGCACGCTATGACGACCGCTATCGCCGCACGGCGCATGGCTGGCAGTTCGAGCGGGTGGCGATCACGCTGAAGGTGCTGGCGCCCTACGAGAAGGGCTTTGCCGGACACCGCATCGACGACGTCTACGGACGCAGAAAGCCCTGATGCGGATCGATCATCGAGCCGGCTGACTCACGGCGATCAGGCATCGTCGGCCTGGCGGTCGTCGGGCTCGGCGCCTCGATCGCGCCACTCGACTTCGCGGTGAATATCGCATTTCCGGCGATCACCCAGGCCTTCGCGCTGCAGACTGCGTCGATTCGCTGGGTCGCGGTGTCGTATGTGCTCACCTACGGCAGCCTGATGCTGGGGTTCGGTGCACTCGGCGATCGCATCGGCTATCGCCGAGTCTTTCGCGCCGGGCTGATACTGGCCGCCATCGCGTTTGCCGCCTGCGCACTGGCGCCCACTTATGCCTGGCTGCTGGCCGCAAGGGTGGCGCAAGGGATTGCTGTGGCGCTGACGCTGTCGTGTGCGCCTGCCATGGCCACGCTGCTCTTTGACGAGAGCCGCCGCACCTGGGCCTTGTCGACCTACACCGCGATGGCAGCCGTTGCCGGCGTGCTGGCACCGATTGCCGGCGGCCTGATGATTGCCATGATCGACTGGCCGGGGGTGTACTGGTTTCGGGTGCCAATTGCGCTGCTGGCACTGGCTGGCCTGCGACAAATCGCACTCGATGAACCGATCCGCTCGACACGCAGCGCGCAGCCCTTCGATACCGGCGGCTCGGCAATGCTGGCGGCAAGCATGGCCCTGTTGCTGCTTGCGCCCGCACTGCTGGGTGCCAGAGCCGAAGGTGTGCCGCTCTGGGCGCCCTGGCCGATCGCGCTGGCCGGCGTCGTCTCGATGGCCGCCTTCATCCGGAGACAGCGCAACACCGACAGGCCCTTCATGCCCCGCGAGGTCACACGCAATATCGACTTCTGGCTGATTAACCTTGCAGCGGTGGTGGTTCAGTTCGCAAGCTTTGCCGTGCCGCTGATCACGCCCTACTTTCTGGTGCGCGTCGCCGGCTGGCAAACGCCCGCGTTAGGCGCGCTCATGGCCGTCTGGGCGATCGGGTCACTGGCCGGATCAAGCTGCGCGTCAGGCGTCATCAGTCGGCTCGGTTCACCGCGAAGCGCCTTTGTCGCGATGCTCGGCATCGTCATCGGCCTGGGCACGATCGCCTGCTGGCAAAGCACGCCATCAATCGCGCTGATGTCCGGGGCGCTGCTTGTCCATGGCGCAGGGCTTGGTCTCTTTCAGGTGGCCTATACCGACATCGTGATTGCCGCCCTGCCGATCAACGCACGCGGTGTCGCCGGCAGCCTGACGATGGTGACCCGCACGATCGGACTGGTGATCGGCGCCTCGCTCTGGATCGCGCTGTTGCAGTCGATTCAGATGTCGGAGCAGACAGCGGGTGCGACCCCGACCGTGGCATTCATGTCGGCTTTCAGCCCGGTGTTCATTTCAGCGGCGGCCGCAACCGCAATCTTCCTGGCAGCCGGCCTGTTGCGACCGAGTCTTTGGCAGGTTCACCGACCGAGGTGAATCGCCCGATCAGAGCGGGCGCTTTGCCCGTGCCAGTCCAAGCCCGAACAAACCGAGGCCGAACAATGCGAGGGTCGCCGGCACGGGTACCGAGGTCGTGCGCGGCGTGATGGTCATCAACGATACCGCCGATCCAGACTTCTGATCACCGCACAAAATCGCGCACTCAAGGTAAGTGAATGCCTCACCCTGAGGCTGGAACGAGTAGAGATTGTAGGAATTACCACCGGCGATATAGGCAATACCGCCAAAGTTCAGCTGGGGCGCCGTGCCGATATAGAAAAGGTTGTCGTTGCCGCCGAATGTGCCTGCTGATCTGAGCGCCGAAATCGGACTGACTGCGCCGTCGCTGCGCGTGCCGGTGATGCCCACCGCAAGCCACTCGAATGGATCAAGGCTCGGCTGAGTCGCCTCGAAGACACCGACCACCGAAACGCTCCCGACCGAGTAAGAAAAGTCGAAGAACTGATTGGCCTTTGCACTGGTGGCGCCGAGGAATGAAACGCACAGGGACGCCAATACCACTTTGACTGCATGATTCATCAGGAACTCCCAGTAGGTTAACCAGAAACTAAGCACGGAACATGCCACCGACTGAAGAACCGCATGTTCGCTTGATGTACAGACTTAGACCACGCGAATTTGCGCGGTCCGTGTAAAGATATCCGACACTATTCGGCCGATCCCACTGCCCCATCCCTAATGAAGCCCTCGCCTGCACAGGACCCGCATGAGCCTTGACCCGACCCATGACACCAACTCCCGAGGCACGCTCGCCGGCGTGCGCGTACTCGAATTCACCGCACTGATTGCCGGCCCCTCTGCAGCCCGCGCGCTGGCCGACCACGGTGCCGAAGTCATCAAGATCGAGCGCTTTCCCGACGGCGATGTCTCGCGCAGCGTCAATCGCATCGTGCCGGGGCGCAGTGCGATGTTCGTACAGCACAACAGCGGCAAGAAGGGCCTGTGTCTTGATCTCGGCCGACCTGAGGGCCTCGCGATCGCGCAAGACCTGGTGCGACAGTCGGACATCGTGATCGAGGCTTTCACGCCGGGCGTGATGGCCAAGCTCGGCCTGGGCTATGACGATCTGAAGGCGCTCAATCCGAAAATCATCCTGTGCTCGATCAGCGGTTTCGGTCAGACCGGCCCGAATGCGAACCGCCCGGGCTATGCGCACATCGCGCATTCAATGACCGGCTGGCTCGCGATGCAGTCGATGTACCGCGATCCGCCCCAGATCCCGACCGGGCCCGGCATCGCGATTGCCGATGTGGTCACCGGCATCACCGCCTTCGGGGCGATTTGCGCGGCGCTTTTCAAGCGCGAACGCACCGGGCGCGGCGAGCGCATCGATGTGTCGCTCTTCGATGCGCTTTTTGCAGCCAACGATGAATCGATGCAACGCTGCCTGATCGATGGCGTCGAGCGACCCGGCTATCACGCGGTGCACGCCACGCTCGACGGCTATGTCACCGCCAATGTCGGCCCTGACTTTCGCGCCTGGCAGAGCATCTGCAAAGCGATGGGGCGAATGGAACTGCTCGAGGACCCGCGATTTTCATCGCTGGCGTCGGTCAATCGCAACCGGGCCGAGGCGACAAACCTGCTGTCGGGTTGGCTGGCCACCCTCACCAGCGACGAGGCCGACCGCATCCTGACCGAACACCATGTGGTGGTGGGGGTGGTGAAGACGATCGGGCAGGCCGCGCGCCAGCCGCAGGTGCTCGCCCGCGAGATGATTGCGCCGGTCGACGATCCGGTCCTGGGACGCATCGACGTGATCAATACCGCGGCCAAGTTCAGTGATGCCAGCGTGGGAGTCAGTGCTCCTGCGCCGACACTTGGTGAACACAACAACTCGGTATTGGGCGATCTGCTGGGCTATGACGCGCAGAAGATCGCCGCGCTGACCGCCGCAGGCGTGCTGCGCACCGAAGCGATCTGAGCAGGTAGGGTTCGGGCAAGCCGATCGGGATTCGATCGGCACCGCGAGCGCAGCGGACCAGGACGATCAGAGCGCGGGCAGCGTGCTGAGCGTGCGGTGTCAGCGCCCCGTCAGCGCAGCAGCCGTCATCGCTTCGTTTGCCGCATAGTCCTGCACTGCCTGCAAGCCGCTCAGTGTGCGATCAGGCTCGCGACCATCGCCGATCGCAATCAGTTGCAGGCAGAACCAGGCCAGGCCGGCTCGCGGCGGATCGATGTCGCGCTCATACGACCGACCCTCGGGCCACTCGCCGCGCATCAGACGATTCGGCAGATCGGCATCGACACACATTGGCCGACCGATGCCGATCATGTCGAGTTCGCCCTGCGACAAGGCTTCGTCCATCGCGGCGCGACTGCGAAACCCACCGGTCACCATGACCGGCATGGTGGCTGCCGCACAGATGGCCTTGGCATAGTCGAGGAAGTAGGCCTCGCGCTTGCGCGTGCTCTCGGCCACTGGCGTACCTGCAGGGGCGCGTTCTGGCGCGCCCTTGACGCCACGCGCACCCATCATGCTCGGCTGCTCGTAGCTGCCGCCGGACAATTCGAGCAGGTCGATACCGGCCTCGCCCAGCCATTGCACCACCTTCAGACAGTCTTCGGTGCTAAAGCCACCCTGCTGAAAGTCGGAAGAATTGAGCTTCACGCCAATCGGAAAATCGTCGCCACAGGCATCACGGCAGGCCTTGACCACAGAGAGCAAAAAGCGCGCGCGGTTCTCGAGGCTGCCGCCCCACTGATCGGTGCGACGGTTGACCAGCGGCGACAGGAACTGGCTGATCAGATAGCCGTGAGCGCCGTGAATCTGGATGCCGGTAAAACCGGTGGCCCGCGCGATGGCAGCAACATGTGCAAAACGGCTGATCGCCTCCTCAATCTCGGCGGCGCTCATTTCGCGCGGCGGGGCAAAGGCATCGCCCGGCAAGGCCAGCGCCACCGCCGAGGGCGCGACCGGTGACTGACACACGTTCTTTGGCGTCTGGCGCCCGGGATGGTTGATCTGCATCCAGAGATGATTGCCTGCCTGCGTGCCGGCTTTGGCATACGCCGCGAGTTCGGCGAGTCCGCCATTGCGGTCGATGACCACATTGCCCGGGCGTTCCAGATAGCGCCGATCGATCTGCACGTTGCCGGTGATCACCAGCCCTGCACCGCCCTGCGACCAGGCACGATAAAGACGCTCATGGCGAACGGTCGCACGGTTGCGTCCATCGGCCAGACCCTCGGTGAGGGCGGCCTTGCACAGGCGATTGGGAATGACTGCCCCGCAAGGCAGCGACAGCGGCGATCGGATGTCGTAGGTCATGGGATCTGGATTGGATGGCGTGTTCAGAGAAGGCTGGCATCGATGGCGTGTACAGTCAAACCATCGGCCCGCAATTGAGGGCGGCCGCTCCAATGACCAACCCGGAGACCGAATCGCGATGACTCAGGCAGGCACTCCGCTTCGCAATGCGCTCTTCATCATGGTCGACCAACTGCGCTGGGACCATGTCGGCGCCTATGGCCGATCACCGGTTCCGACACCGAACATCGACCGGCTCGCTGCCCGTGGCGCGCGCTTCGATCGGGCCTTCGTGCAGGGGCCGATCTGCGGCCCGTCTCGCATGTCGTATTACACCGGGCGCTATGTGATGAGCCACGGCGCACGCTGGAACCGTGTGCCGCTGTCGGCCGCGCAACTGACGCTGGGCGACTATCTGAGTCGCGCCGGCATCGCGGCCACTCTGGCCGGCAAGACCCATGTGCTGCCCGATACCGAAGGCCTCGACCGCATGGGTATCGAGATCGAGTCGGAGCGCGGTGCGCTGCTGCGCGAAGGCGGCTTCGTACCCTTCGAGCGATTCGACGGTCACCACACACCCGACCACCTGAGCGGCTATCCGGCCTTCTTGCGCCAGCATGGTTACATCAGTGACGACCCGTGGGCAGACTTCGCAATTTCGGTCACTGATGACGCCGGCCAGACGCAGTCGGGCTGGCGGATGCGCAATGTTCATTGGCCGGCCCGCGTGGCCGAACCCCATTCCGAGACCGCCTATCTCACCGATCGGGCGATCGATTTTTTGCGCGCCCCGGGCGCCGACCGATGGTGCCTGCATCTGTCGTATGTGAAGCCGCACTGGCCGTATGTGGCGCCAGCGCCCTACCACGCGATGTTCCGCGATACCGCCCTGACCCCACCGATCAAGGCGCAGCACGAGCGAAGCGATGCGCATCCGGTGGTACGCGCCTTTCATCAGCATGAGGAAAGCCGCAACTTCGGTGACGACGCGATCTCAGCCCATGTGAGGCCGGCCTATATGGGACTGATCGCCCAGCTCGATCACCATATCGGCCGGGTGCTCGATGCGCTCGATGCCAGCGGCGCGGCGCAAGACACGCTGATCGTGCTGTGTGCCGACCACGGCGACATGCTCGGCGATCACTGGCTTGGCGAAAAAGAACTTTTCTATGAACAGGCAGTCCGCACGCCGATGATCGTCGTGGACCCCCGAGCGCCCGCGCAGGCCACGCGCGGCAAGGCGGTCGCCGACATGGTCGAAGCCATCGACATCGTGCCGACCCTGCTCGATGCGCTGGGGGTGCCGGGCGACGACCATCGCCTGGAAGGCCGCTCATTGCTGCCACTGGTGAATGGTCAAGCGGTCAACTGGCGCGATGCGGTCTTCTCGGAGGCCGATTACGGATTCCGACAGGCGCGCCTGACGCTTGGCCGCGCCCCGGGAGAGTGCCGCGGCTGGATGGTACGCACCGGGCGCTTCAAGTATGTCGAGTGGGAAGGCCTGCGCCCGCAGCTTTTCGATCTGCAGGAAGACCCGGATGAGCTTCACGATCTGGGCGCATCGGGCGCCAATGGGCCGGTCGCCCGCGAGATGCGCGATCGGCTCCTGCACTGGTCATTGCAGCGCAAGAATCGCGGCACGCTCAGCGATGAGCAGGTGGCGCTGCGCACCGAGACGGCGAGCAAGCACGGCATCTTCATCGGGTTCTGGTAGCGCCAGAGCCTGCGGCGCGTCAGGGCTTGTCGGTCATGATCTGACGGTCTGCCACCCTCAGCCGGTCGAAGATCGCCAGTCGCGAAAATTCGGGATCGTGGGTGGCGATGACGACCGTGTGATGATCCCGACACAGGGCGGTGACCAGTTCAAACACCTGCTCGCGCGAGGCGTCGTCGAGGTTTGCGGTCGGCTCGTCGAGCAGCAGCAGAGCCGGCTCAAGCAGCTTTGCACGCGCCAGCGCCAGCCGCTGAGCCTCACCGCCCGACAGCGTTTGCGCGGGCAGCATTGCACGCCCGGTCAAACCGGCCCATGCCAGCGCCTCGCGCACACGCTCGCGACGCTGCATCGCATTGATGCCGCGCAGCCGCAGACCGTACTCGAGATTTGACGCGATGCTGCGGTGAAACAGATAAGGCTGCTGATGCACATAGACGATCCGACGGCGCCACCGGTCGGGCAGGACGGCTGATCGCACCGTCTCGCCGCGAAAGCTCAGGATGCAGCCATCGCTCGGTTCGAGGCCGGCGAGCATGCGCAACAAGGTGGTCTTGCCGCTGCCATTGGGGCCGGTCAGAACATAGCGGCGGCCGGCCTGCAATGTCAGCGCAGCCTGTGCAAACAGCACCCGGTCGCCAAAGCGCTTTTGCAAGGAGGAGACCTGCAGCAGCGGGGACGTCATTCGAGTCCGCCTCGGCCCTGCAAGGCGGCCAGCACGATGTTGATGCCGACCGACAGCACGACCAGCACCATGCCAAGCGCAATACCCTGGGCGAATTCGCCCTTGGCGGTTTCGAGCGCAATCGCGGTCGGAATATTGCGGGTGAGACCGGCGATGTTGCCGCCCACGAGCAGTGCGCACCCCACTTCAGAGACGACGCGGCCAAACGCATTGACGATGCCTGCCATCACTGCAAAACGCACTTCCCACAACGTGGTCGAGGCAGCGCGCAGGGGGCTCGCGCCGAGACTGCGCGCGGTCTCGAAGATTCTCGGATCGGCGCCCTGCACCGCCGAAACCGTAAAGACGATCAGAATCGGCAGGGCGATCACGATATAGCCGAGCAAGATCGCCCATGGCGTGAACAGGAGCTCAAACGCACCGAAGGGGCCGCGGCGCGACAGCAGAAGATGGATCACCAGTCCAATGACGACCGTGGGAAACGACAGCAGCGACTGCATCAGTACGATCAGCGCACGCCGACCGGGGAATCTGACCTTCGCAAGCAGGAATCCGACAGCGATCGCCGCAGGTGCAGTGAGCGCGATTGCCGCAATCGCGACCGAAAGCGACACCCAGATGGTGCCCCACAGCCTTGCGTCGCCGGATACCAGCAATGTGAAGGCCTGGCGGGTCGGCTCCAGCAGATCCACGCCGACTATCTCCGGGCGCTGGGGAAAAACAGCTGCACGCCGTTGATCCTGAATGACGCCACCGCTGCCTGCCCCTCGACAGACGTGATCCAGTCGGCGAAGGCTTGTGCCCCCGCGTGATTGAGATTGGGGTAACGCTGTCGGTTCAGGGTGATCACCCCATAAGGATTGAACATGCGCGCATCACCCTCGACCAGCACCTGCAAACCGGTGCGATCGCGATAGGCTGCATAGGTTGCACGATCGGTCAAGGTGTAGGCGCCGAGTTCACCAGCCATCGTCAGCACCGGCCCCATGCCCTGACCGGCCGAGACATACCACGCGCCCCTTGGTTCAATGCCGGCCGCCCTCCAGTAGGACTTCTCCATTTCGTGCGTGCCCGACTCGTCACCGCGAGAGACGAATTTCTCGCTCATCGCGGCGATTTTTCTGAACGCTTCAAGCACCTCGCGCCCGCCGCGTAAAGCAGCCGGATCGCGCATCGGACCGACCAGCACGAAATCGTTGGCCATGACATCGCGCCGCTCACCGCCGAAGCCCGCCGCCATGAACTTGTCTTCTGACGCACGCGCATGAACCAGCAAGACATCCGCGTCGCCGTTTTCGCCGATCTTCATCGCGGCACCACTGCCCACCGACACGACGCGCACCTTGCCGCCGTAACGCGCTTCGAACTGCGGCAGGATCGCGGCGAGCAGGCCCGAGGCTTCGGTGCTGGTCGTGGTCGCCAGCCGGATGTCGGGTGCCGCCCGCAGCGAGGCAGCGCCCAGACACATCAGCAGCGCGACAAGGGCGCGAAAGATGCTGGCTAACGTCATTGAGTGTCCTCGATTTCAGCTGTACGGGTCGTTCGAAAGATTCGAAATATTCATCGGATGATGATTTCACATCGGATGATGATTTCAATGATTTCACGTGACGGTTTCATGTGGTCGGCGCAAACGCCTGCCATCGAGCGCCATGCAGCGGTCAAGACCGCTGTTCCCCCGAGGCCGCCACAACAATGCCGACAAGCAGGGTCGCAAAGCCCGCCCCCTGCAGCGGCGCGATCGTCTCGCCAAGCAGCAGCCAGGCAAGCAGCGCCGAGCCGATCGGCTCGCCCAGGATGGCCAGCGCCACGAAGGTCGCCGACAGATGCCGCAGCGAAGCATTGATCAGGGTGTGACCGGCCAGTTGCGGGCCGATAGCCAATGCAAGGATCGGCAGCCAGGCGGCGGTCGGAATCGTGAGCAATCCCTGACCGGCAATTGCTGCGATCAGGTTCATCGCAATCGCCGACGCGCCATAAACGATGGCCACATACGCCAGCAGCGAGACGCGGCGGTTAAGGCGCCGCCCGACCAGAAAATAACCTGATACCGCGATCGCGCCGGCCAGCGCGAGCAGATTGCCCAGCAGCGGCGCACTCGGCCCGCTGCCGCCGGCAGTCGGGGTTGCCACCAGATCGGAGGCAATAACCAGTGCGCTGCCAGCCGCCGCCAGGACGATGCCTCCCAGCGTGCGGCGCGACGGCGGCTCGCCCAGCAGCCACCACGACGCCAGGCCGACCCACACCGGATTGGTGGTGACCAGAGCAACGCTGCTGGCCACCGAGGTGTAGGCGAGCGAGCTGACCCAGGTGGCGAAATGCACCGCCAGAAAGACGCCGGCGATCGCGGCGATGGACCAGTCCGGGCGGCGTAACCGGGCAAGCTCGGGGCCGCGTCGCCAGAGCGCCAGCGGCACGACCACCAGTGCAGCCAGCGTAAGTCTGCCGGCGGCAACCGCAAGCGGCCCGGCCCCGGCGCCGATCGCATAGCGAATCAGCAGCGCCGCAGTGGAGACGATCAGCACACCGAGCGCAAGCCCGCCGTAGCGCCTTGCCAGGCCAACGATACCGAGAGCGGAAGACGCCACCGGCGTGCGCAGTTCAGGTCTTTGGCAGCGTCACGCCGCTTTGGCCCTGATACTTTCCGCCCCGATCCTTGTAGGAGGTTTCACAGACTTCGTCCGACTCGAAAAACAGCACCTGCGCGCAACCCTCGTGGGCATAGATCTTGGCAGGCAAGGGGGTGGTGTTGGAGAACTCAAGCGTCACATAGCCCTCCCACTCTGGCTCGAAGGGTGTCACGTTGACGATGATGCCGCAGCGCGCGTAAGTCGATTTTCCGAGGCAAATCGTGAGAACGCTGCGCGGGATCCGAAAATATTCGACGGTGCGCGCCAGCGCGAAGGAGTTGGGCGGAATGATGCAGACGTCGCCCTTAAAGTCGACAAAAGACTTTTCATCGAAGTTCTTGGGGTCGACGATCGTCGAATTGATGTTGGTGAAAATCTTGAATTCGTCGGCGCAGCGGATGTCGTAGCCATAGCTCGAGGTGCCCCAGGACACCACCCGACGCCCGTCGGAGACGCGGACCTGGCCCGGCTCGAAAGGCTCGATCATGGCGTGTTCTTGCGCCATGCGGCGGATCCAGCGGTCAGACTTGATGCTCATGGGAAGCGGCTCGCAGCAGATTGGTCTGCGATTCTCGGCGTTCCGGGCAGCGCAGGCAAATCGCTGGTACCCAACCGGATTCGCCGCTGCCCAACCGGATCAACACTGGCCGGGCACTACGCCATCAGTCTGACATCGCAACCGCTGCATTAGGGCGTATGATCGCCTTCGGCGGCGATGTAAGCCTCGGCTCTGACATTGTTCAGACCCGCGACCATCGACCCATCGACCGAGCCAATATCCAGATAAACCAGACAATCAACCATGCAAATCAGCAGGTAGATCAACAGGCGATTGCCTGGTGATCTGCCAGTCAGTTTGCCAAGAGTCAACCAGGAGATCCCGTGATGAGTCAGACACTCAACCTGACGGTCAATGGCACGGCTGTGTCACTGAACGTTGATCCGCGCACGCTGCTTGCGCAAGCGCTTCGCGAGCAACTCCACCTGACCGGCACCCACATCGGCTGTGACACCGCTCAGTGCGGCGCCTGCACGGTCCGAATCAACGGGCGTGCGGTCAAATCCTGCTCGATCCTGGCGGTCCAGGCCGAGGGTGCCGAGATCCAGACGATCGAAGGCCTGTCGACCGACGGCGCCATGCACCCGGTGCAGGAAGCCTTTCGCGAGTGCCACGGCCTGCAGTGCGGCTTTTGCACGCCCGGCATGGTGATGGCTTCGGTTCAGCTGCTGCAGGACAACCCCAAGCCCTCCGAGGCGCAGATCCGCGAAGCGCTCGAAGGCAATATCTGCCGGTGTACCGGCTATCACAACATCGTTCGTGCGGTGCAGTCTGCCGCCAGCCGCGTCTAAGGAGCCATCCATGACCGACCTCTCCAATTCACCGATCGGCAAGTCGATCGTTCGCCGCGAAGATGAGCGCTTTCTGACCGGCCTCGGCCAGTACACCGACGACGTCATCCTGCCCCGGCAGACCTATGCGGTGTTCCTGCGCTCGCCCCATGCACATGCTCGCATCGTGTCGGTCGACATTGCCGCCGCGAGCAAGATGCCTGGCGTGGTCGCGATCTTCACCGGCAAGGACATCGCCGACTCGAAAATCGGCGGACTGCCCTGCGGCTGGCTGATCCACAACCGCGACGGCTCACCGATGAAAGAGCCGCTGCATCCGATCATCGCGGCCGACAAGGTGCTGCATGTCGGCGATCAGGTGGCGCTCGTCGTTGCCGAATCGGTCGTGCAGGCCAAAGACGCCGCCGAAGCCATCGTGGTTGACTACGAAACCCTGACCGCGGTCGTCGATACCGCAACCGCCGCCAATGCCACAGCGCTGCACGATGCGGTCGCACCCGACAACGTCTGCTACAACTGGGGCCATGGCGATGAAGCCGCGGTCGATGCCGCATTTGCCAAAGCAGCGCAGGTCACACGCCTCGACTTCGCCAACAACCGGCTGATTCCGAATGCGATGGAGCCGCGGGCAGCCAACGCGTCTTACACCCGCCACGACGACAGCTATGTGCTGTATGTCGCCAACCAGAACCCCCATGTCGAGCGCCTGCTGATGGCCGCCTTCGTGCTCGGGATTCCGGAGTCGCGGCTGCGTGTGATCGCGCCCGATGTCGGCGGCGGCTTCGGCTCGAAAATCTTCCTCTATGCCGAAGAAACCGCGCTGGTCTGGGCTTCCAAGCGTGTCGGTCGTCCGATCAAATGGACCGCCGAGCGCAGCGAATCCTTCCTCACCGACGCGCATGGCCGCGATCATGTGACCACCGCCGAGATGGCCACCGACAAGGACGGTCACTTCCTGGCAATGCGGGTCAAGACCATTGCCAACATGGGCGCCTACCTCTCGACCTTCGCGTCGTCGGTGCCGACCATCCTCTATGCCACGCTGCTGGCCGGGCAGTACAAGACGCCGGCGATCTTCTGCGAGGTCAAGGCGGTCTTCACCAACACCTCGCCGGTCGATGCCTATCGCGGCGCCGGACGCCCCGAGGCCACTTATGTGGTCGAGCGTCTGGTCGAGCAAGTGGCACGCGATCACAAACTTGATCCGGCCGAACTGCGTCGGCGTAACTTCATCACCACTTTCCCGTATGCCACGCCGGTCGGTCTGACCTACGACATCGGCGACTACGAAGCGACGCTCAGCAAGGCACAGAAAATTGCCGATGTCGCAGGCTTTGCGGCACGCAAGGCCGAGTCGGCCAAGCGCGGCAAGCTGCGCGGCATGGGCTATTCCTGCTACATCGAGGCGTGCGGCCTTGCGCCGTCGAACATTGCCGGCGCACTGGGTGCCCGTGCGGGTCTGTTCGAAGCCGGTGAAGTGCGGGTGCATCCCACCGGCACGGTCACGGTCTTCACCGGCTCACACAGCCACGGCCAGGGCCACGAGACCACCTTCGCGCAAGTGGTGGCAGGGCGTCTGGGCATTCCAGTCGAAAACGTTGAAATCGTTCACGGCGACACCGGCCGCGTGCCCTTCGGCATGGGCACCTACGGGTCGCGCTCGCTGTCGGTCGGCGGCAGCGCCATCGTCAAAGCCGTCGACAAGGTGATCGCCAAGGGCCGCAAGATCGCGGCGCACCTGCTTGAGGCCTCGGATACCGACATCGTCTTTGAAAACGGCGAGTTCAAGGTGGCCGGTACCGACCGCAAGGTGCCGTTCGCGCAGGTGTCGCTGTCGGCCTATGTGCCGCACAACTATCCGCTTGAGACGCTCGAGCCGGGTCTGAACGAGAACGCCTTCTACGATCCGACCAACTTCACCTATCCGGCCGGCTCCTATGTGTGCGAGGTTGAAGTCGACCCGGCCACAGGCGTGGTCAGCATCGAGAAGTTCACCGCGGTCGATGACTTCGGCAACATCGTCAATCCGATGATCGTCGAAGGTCAGGTCCATGGTGGCATCGCCCAGGGCATCGGCCAGGCCCTGCTCGAGCAGGCGGTCTACGACACGGAGTCGGGCCAGCTGCTCACCGGCTCCTATCTCGACTACGCCATGCCGCGCGCCACCGATCTGCCGATGTTCACGGTGGACACCTGCTCGACGCCGTGCACGCACAATCCGCTGGGCGTCAAGGGCTGCGGCGAGGCGGGTGCCATCGGTTCGCCCCCGGCACTGATCAATGCCATCACCGACGCCATCGGCGTTCGCGACCTCGCCATGCCGGCGACCCCGGAACGCGTCTGGCGTGCCATCGCCCAACGCGCCTGACCGACAGGAGACGACCCCATGTACTCATTCGACTATCAGCGTCCCAGCCAGTCGGCCCAAGCCGTCGGTGCTGCCAAAACCGGTGCGGAAGCCCGGTATCTCGCCGGCGGCCAGAGCCTGGTCCAGGCCATGAAGCTGCGTTTGTCGCAGCCCTCGCATCTGATCGATCTGAGCGGCATCGGCGATCTGGCCGGCATCACCGTGTCGGCCACCACCGTCAGCATCGGCGCCATGACCCGTCATGACACGGTTGCCCGCTCGGCCGAGGTGGCTCGCGCCATCCCGGCGCTGGCGGCGCTGGCCGGCGGCATCGGTGATCCGATGGTGCGCAATGCCGGCACCATCGGCGGCTCGCTCGCCAACTCGGACCCGGCGGCCTGCTATCCCTCGGCCATCCTGGGGCTGGGCGCGACCATCCGGACCGACCGGCGCTCGATTCCGGGCGATCAGTTCTTTACCGGTCTGTTCGAGACCGCACTGCAAGCCGGTGAGCTGATCGTGGGCGTCGATTTTCCGATCCCGCAGCACGCCGCTTATGTGAAGTTCAAGCATCCTGCCTCGCGTTTCGCACTGGTCGGTGTTTTCGTCAGCAAGAGTGCCTCGGGTGTTCGGGTCGGCGTCACGGGTGCGAAGTCGCATGCGTTTCGCTGGACGGCGGCCGAAACCGCGCTGTCGGGCAGTTTCACGCCGGCCGCACTCAATGGCCTGAGCATCGACGCGAGCGACATCAACGGTGACCTGCATGGCAGCTCCGAGTATCGGGCGGCTATGGTGGCGACGATGACCGCCCGGGCGGTTGCGCAAGCCACTGGTGGCTGAGCGGGTGGTGACTTGAGCACTGTACCGGCCAGTGTCGAGGCGCTGCAGGCGCAGCTGGCCAGTGATGGCTACCTGGCCGACCGGCGCCTGGCGACCTCGCTCTTTCTGAGCCTGCGCCTGAATCGCCCTTTGTTTCTTGAAGGCGAAGCGGGTGTGGGCAAGACCGAGCTGGCCAAGGCGCTGGCCCGGCTGCTCGGCGCGCCCCTCATCCGGCTGCAGTGCTATGAAGGGCTGGATGTCTCGCAGGCGGCCTACGAATGGAATGTCGGCCGACAGCTGCTGCACATCCGCCTGGCCGAGGCGGGTGGCGCAAGCGGGCAGGCGAGCGCCGAAGCGGCGCTCTTTGCCCGCGAGATGCTGCTCGAGCGGCCGCTGCTGGCTGCCCTGTCGTCGCCACAGCCTGCGGTACTCCTGATCGATGAACTCGACCGCGCCGATGAGCCCTTTGAGGCCTTTCTGCTTGAGGTGCTCTCCGATTGGCAGATCACGATTCCCGAACTCGGCACGGTCAAGGCGCGGCATATCCCGCATGTGATCATCACCTCCAATCGCACGCGTGAAATTCACGACGCGCTCAAGCGGCGGTGCCTCTATCACTGGGTCGAGTTTCCCGACCTCGAACGCGAATTCGAGATCGTGCGCAGCAAGGTGCCGCAGGCCCCCGAAGCGCTGTCGCGCGAGGTGGTGGCCACCGTGCAGCGCATGCGCAGCATGGACCTTTTCAAATCGCCGGGCATTGCCGAGACCATCGACTGGGTCAATGCGCTGGTCGCGCTGGATAAGATCAGCCTTGATCCGGATACCGTGGCCGATACGCTCGGCGTGCTGCTGAAATATCAGGAAGACATCGGCCGCGTCGAAGGCGACGAGATTCAGCGTCTGCTGCGTGAAGCGGCAGCGGCAAGCCGCCCCGACTGACGCGGGCTCGACGTCGATGTCAGACGCTCGCTCGCCGGCAGCCGCATCAGGACCGGGGTCGGATCGACAAGGATCGCCGCGTGAGACCGACAGGTCGATCGGCATGTTTGCCCGCAATCTGGTGAATTTTTCGCGGCTTCTGCGGGCCTCAGGTATTCCGGTCGGACTCGACCGCACACTTGCCGCCATTCACGCCATCGAGGCGGTCGGCATGTCGCGGCGTGACGATATGCATGCCGCACTCTCGTCGGTGCTGCTCAGCCGCCGTGAGCAGCAGGCCATCTTCGATGCCGCCTTCGACGCCTTCTGGCGCGATCCGAAGATGCTTGAGCGCATGATGGCTGCGCTGCTGCCCAAGATCTCGGGGCGTGGCGATGCCATGTCGCAGCCCAAGCGCCCGGCCAGGCTCGAGCAAGCCCTGTCGGCCACCGCCAAGCCCAAGCCGCCGCCGCCCGAGCAACAGGAAGGCGACGAGCATCAGATTGATGCGCTGCTCACCTGGTCTGATCGCGAGCGCTTGCAGGAGCGCGATTTCGACTCGATGACCATCGCCGAATTCGATGCCGCCTGCCGACTGGTCCGCGAAATCAGGCTGCCGATCGATCCGATCGTCACCCGCCGCTATCGGCCGGGAGCACGCGGGCGCATCGATCTGCGCGGCACCCTGCGACAGACCGCGCGCGACCCGCTTTGCGCCAGCGTCGCCCGGCGCACCCGCGCCGTGCGCCCGCCGCCGATCGTGGTGCTGATCGATGTCTCTGGGTCGATGGACCGCTATGCCCGGATCCTGCTGCATTTCGCCCATGCCCTGATGCAGGGCAAGGCCCGTGTCACGGTCTTTGCCTTCGGCACGCGGCTGACCGACATCACCCGCGCACTGCGCCATCGCGACCCGGATGAGGCAGTGGCCGCGGCGTCGCACGCGGTCAGCGACTGGAGCGGCGGCACGCGCATCGGCCCGTGTCTGGACGAGTTCACCCGCCGCTGGGCACGCCGTGTGCTGACCGGCAATGCGGCCCTGCTGCTGGTCACCGACGGCCTCGATCGCGCCGAAGACGGCAGCCTCGGCGCGGCGGCGGCCAGGCTGGGGCGCTTTACGCGGCAGTTGATCTGGCTCAACCCCCTGCTACGCTATGAAGGATTCGAGCCGAGGGCCTCGGGCGTCAAAGCGCTGTTGCCGCATGTCGATCGGCACCTGCCGGTCCATTCGCTCAACAGCCTCGAAGACCTGGCACGAGCCATCCGAAGCGGCAGCAGCGCATCGCATAAACCGATCCGCTGACCGATAGATTTATCGGTCGCCGGGCTTTCAAACATCGCACCTACTGGAGAATTTCGACCATGCAAATGACCGGACAACGCCTCTTGCCGGTTCCGCGCCAACAGGCGTGGGACGCACTCAACAACCCCGAGATGCTCAAAGCCTGCATTCCGGGTTGCGATTCGATCGTGCAGACCGATCCCAATACCTTCGAGGTGCTGATGGCAGCCCGCATCGGTCCGGTGTCAGCCCGCTTCAAGGGTCGTCTGACCCAGAGCGATGTGGTCGAGCCAGAGTCCTACACGCTCGCCTTCGACGGCCAGGGCGGCGTTGCCGGATTTGGCAAAGGGACGGCCGCGGTGCGTCTGACGCCGGTCGAAGGCGGCACGATGCTCGACTACGAAGCCCATGCGCAGGTCGGTGGCAAGATCGCCCAGATTGGCTCGCGTCTGGTCGATGCGGCCGCCGCCAAGATCGCGGACGAGTTTTTCAAGACCTTCGAGACCAAGCTGACCGAAACCGCCGCCGCCGCCGCGGCCAGCCTTGCGCAGGCCAGCGCTGACCAGCCTCATTCGGCTGCAGCCTCGACAGCGCACGGGGCGGCCGACGCACACCAGGACCCTTCGCACGGCGCTGATGCGCATCATGCCGGTCACGAGCCGGCTGCGCCGTCGGCCGGCTCGGACACACGCGGCTGGCAGATCGTTTTTATCGTGCTTATCGCCGCAGCCGCACTGATTGCCTACCTGGTGCGTTGAGCGACAACGCAAGCACCCCCATCCAGCGCTCCTTCAACGCCTTTACCGGACCCACCCCCATGGACAGCCTCGATCTGCAAGTGCTCGCACAGGCCCGCGACTGGGTCAAAGCCGGCCATCCGGCCTGGCTGGTCACCGTCGGTCAGACCTGGGGG
>CANKWX010000009.1 GCA_947487165.1 Burkholderiales bacterium | reverse complement strand
TGCCGATCCCGTTTCGCGCGATGGCGACCGACCTTGAAGCCGGCGAACTGGTGGTTCAGGACCGTGGCAGCCTGGTCACTGCGGTTCGCGCCAGCATGGCGGTGCCCTCGGCGTTTGCACCGGTACAAAGCGATGGCAAGCTGCTGGTCGATGGTGGACTGACCCGTAATATGCCGGTCGATATCGTGCGCAAGATGTGCGCTGATGTCGTGATTGCGGTCGATATCGGCAGCCCGCTTCTCACGCGACAGGAGCTGTCAAATCCTTTTGGTATCGGTGGCCAGATGATCAGCATCCTGATGGAGCGCAATATGCGCGACTCACGGGCTGAGATCAGGCCCGGCATCGATGTGCTGGTGCGCCCAGAACTCGGTGATATCAGTGCCGCCAATTTCACCCGCGGCATCGAAGGCATACCGGCCGGCGAGGCGGCCATGCTGGGCGCACGCGGTGAATTATCCCGGCTGATCCTCTCCGAGACCGATTACGCCGTCTGGAAGACAGCCCGCGCTGAACGAGGCCGCCCGGACAACACTTATGGATCGGTGCGCATCGTGGGTGTGACCCCTGCGGTTGAGCGTCTGCTGCTCGAACAGGCGAACGTGCCTTCCTCGGGCGAGCTCGATCCGATTCGCATGCAGACCGTGATCAATCGCTGGAATGCCAATGCCGATTTCGATCGAATCGGCTACTCCCTGCAGCCCGGCAATCCGTCGCAGGTGCTTCAGATCAATGTCATCGAGAAAGCCTGGGGCCCGGACTTTCTGCATTTCGGCATGAACGCGGCGGCCGATTCCGGTAACACCAGCATGTTCAATGTCATGGCCGGGTTCCGGCGCCCCAATGCCAACGGCTATGGCGGCGAATTCAAGGCTGAAGTTCAGGTCGGGACGATCAATCGTGGCTTCGTCGAGTTCTTCCAGCCTTTCGATTTCGGCCGATTCAATCTTTTCGTGGCGCCGCAATTGCTGGCCGAGAAAGTGCCGATCTGGATTTATAACGGCAACACCAATGTTGCCGAGTATGCAGTGGTGACAGAGCAGGCTGGATTGGACTTCGGCCTTCAGGGATTGCTGGGCGAGGCTCGAATCGGCGTTTTTGGGGGCTTGCGCAAGCAGATGCCAACCACTGGCGCGCTCGGCGTCCCGACTGTCAAGACCAGCTTTGTTGCGACCCAGGCGTCAGCCACAATCGATCAGCTCGATTCGACCGACTTTCCGCGCCACGGTTATCGCTTCAATACCAGCTATCACCTTGAGCAGGACTATCAGCAACAGCCTTCCAAGGAGTACCTGACGAGGCTGGTGCAGGTCAATGCCAAGTGGGTCGGCAGCGTGGGCGATCACACGGTTGCCGGTTCGGTTCGAGCGGGCGAGGCCTACGGCGACATCGCCCTCAATCAGGCTTTCAGCCTGGGCGGCTTCATGAATCTGTCGGGCTTTCAGATCAACCAGACGCTCGGCACCTCACTGCGCTATGGCAGCCTGAGCTATCAGTACCGCTTGCTCACGCTGCCGCAACCGCTGGGCCGCGGTGTCTATGCCGGCCTGGCACTTGAAAGCGCCCAGATGTCTGGCCTGACTGTGGGCTCGACTACGCAGGGCTGGGTGCCGGGCGCCACTGCCTTTCTGGGCGCGAATACCGCAATCGGCCCGGTGTACGTCGGCTACGGTTATGCGAATCCGTCCGGCATGCCAGGCAGCCGGCTCTGGTACATCTTCCTGGGCCGTCCTGCCTTTTGAGTCGGCGGGTTCAGCGACTCAGGCAGCCGGTTGAAGGCCGGCTTCCTGATGCAGGTATCCTTGGCCCCCATGAGTCTCGACTTCCCTGCCACTGCCATCCTTGCCCTGCATGACGCCTGCCTGTCGCGCCCCGACTGGCCGACGCCGATCGACGCTGCCGGCATGTCGCCTGCGATGCGCGAGGTCGCCCGCACCGTGCCTCAGGGGCCGCTTGCGCAGGCCTGGGAGTGGGTGCTGGTCAATCACCATTTCAACTGCTCCCTCTGGAACGAGGAAGACCTCGCCCGACGCACGCAGGCCGGTGACGCCGAGATCGCCGGCAACAAGCGCAATATCGATCGCTTCAACCAGGCGCGCAATGACGCGATGGAGCGCATCGACGATGCTCTGCTCAAGCTTGCCGCCGACTGGCCGCGTGAGGCGTCGGCGCGGGCGTCCAGCGAAACCGCAGGTGCGATGATCGATCGACTCTCGATCCTGTCGCTCAAGGTGCATCACATGGGCCTGCAGACCACTCGCACCGATGTCGACCAGGCCCATCGCGATAACGCGCTGTCGCGACAGGCGACGCTGTCTCAGCAGCGAGCCGATCTGGCGTCCTGCTTCGATCGTCTGCTCGACGAAATGGCCGCGGGTACCGGTTTTTTCAGGATCTATCGCCAGTTCAAGATGTACAACGACCCGAACCTGAACCCGGCGCTGGTTGCCGAGCGTCAGGTGCGCTCGGGCGCCTGAGCGAGCAGCTCAGGCCGTGGTGTCATGCGGGTGCTAATCGTCAAGATGTCTTCGATGGGCGATGTGGTGCATGCCCAGCCGGTAGTGGCTGATCTGCATGCGAACGTGCCTGGGGTCACCATCGATTGGGTTTGCGAAAAGCCCTTCGTCCCCATCCCGTCGATGAATCCCGGTGTCAACCGCGTGATCCCGATCGCGCTGCGCGCCTGGCGAAAAAAGCTCGGCGACGAAAGCGTGCGAGCCGCGATCTCGGATTTCATCTCGAGGCTGCGTCAGACCCGCTATGACTGGGTGATCGACTGTCAGGGGCTCATCAAGAGCGCAGCGGTGGCGATGGCCAGCCGTCATGGTCGCCTGGCCGGACTGTCCTGGACCTCGGCCCGCGAGCCGATCGCCTCGCTGGCCTACCACCGACGCGCCCTGGTGCCGTGGTCGATGCCGGTGGTGTCCCGCAACCGGGCGATTGCAGCAGGCGCCTTCGGTTATGCGATTGCGCCCGACAGCCGTGCCAACTTCGGGCTGGTCGCCCCGGATTACCGTCCTGCGGGCCTGGCGTTGGGGCGCCGTTATGCGGTGCTCGCGCCCGGTGCAAGCCGCCCGGGCAAGCTTTGGGCCGACGCGAACTGGCTCGACGTGGCGCGCGACTTGTCGGCACGCGGGCTGGTGCTGGTCTGGCTGTGGGGCGGTACGGACGAATACACGCGTGTTGTGGCGCTGGCGGGCCAGTGCGGCAGTGTTCATGATGAGGTGACTCCTGGCGCTTCGACAGGCAAGGGACCGTCCGCCCATGCCGCGACAGCGGCGCCGCCGATCGAGGTCGAGTCGATCATTCCGCCTTTCCTGTCGGTTGCTGATGCCGCCGGGTTGCTGGCACTCGCCGAGGTGGTCGTCGGACTCGATACCGGTTTCACGCATCTGGCGGCTGCACTCGGGCGCCCGACCGTCGGCATCTATTGCGACTCCGACTCGGTCCAACTGGCGGTCAGTGGCGATGGCCCCTGTGCGAGCTTCGGCGGCGTCGGCCAGCCGCCGGCAGCGGGTACGGTGCGCGATGCAATCAAGGGGATGCTGAGATGAAGCCGGTACAACTGTCCTGGAACTTTTTGCGTCGCGACTGGTGGGCCGGCGAGCTGCAGTTGCTCGCTGCCGCGCTGGTGGTGGCGATTGCCGCAATCGCCAGCGTCGGGTTTTTTGTCGACCGGATCAAGTCAGCCCTCAATCTGCAGGCGCGCCAGTTGCTGGGCGGCGATCTGGTGATTGTCAGCACCACACCGCTGTCGCCCGAGGTGTTCAAGCAGGCCGGCGCGCAGGGTTTGTCGGTAGTCAAAACCCTCAACTTTCCGAGCATGGCGCTGGTCGAGGCCAAGCCCGGGGCGAGCGAGCCGCCGGCGGCACTGCTGGCCTCCCTCAAGGCGGTCTCCGAGGGCTATCCGCTGCGCGGTGCGGTCAGAGTCACGTCGTCGGTCACCGAGCCAGATGTGCCCGCAACAGGTATCCCCTCTCGCGGCTCGGTCTGGGTCGATCCGCCGCTGATGCAGGGCCTGGGGCTGGAGCCGGGCGGCTCGCTGATGCTGGGCGACAAGACCTTTCGTATTGAGAGACTGATCAGCATCGAGCCCGATCGCGGCAGCTCTTTCGTGAATTTCGCGCCGCGCGCCATGATCGCGATGGCTGACCTTGAGGCCACGCAACTCGTGCAGCCGGCAAGCCGAGTGACCTACCGCACCATGCTCGCCGGCGACCCGCGCAAGGTGGCTGACTTCGAGGCCTGGGTCACGCCGCGCCTGGCCTCGGGCCAGCGTATCGAGACGCTCGAGAACGGTCGGCCCGAGATGCGCTCGACCATCGATCGCGCCCAGCAGTTCCTGGCGCTGGTCTCACTGCTCGCGGCGCTGATCGCGGCGGTCGCGATTGCGGTCGCTGCGCGCCGCTTCGCTCAGCGCCATCTCGATGGCTGTGCGGTCATGCGGGCGATCGGCATCACCCAGGGGCGGCTTCTGGCCGCGCTCATGCTCGAGATGGTCTGGCTCGCGCTGGCCGCCGGCACGGTCGGTGCGGTACTTGGCTGGGCCGGCCATCTGGCGCTGACTCAGGTCGCCGCACCGATGATCAACCTCGAGTTGCCTGCCGCCTCCTTTGTGCCGGCGGTGCAGGCGATCTGCGCCGGTCTGCTGCTGCTGCTCGGGTTTGCCGCGGTGCCGCTGATGCGACTGGCGGGTGTGCCGCCGCTGCGGGTTCTGCGGCGTGATCTGGGCGCGCCGCCAATCGCAGCCTGGGTCGCTGCGATCACCGCCTTGCTCGCGTTCTCAGCCCTGCTCCTGTGGGTCTCGGGTGATCGCAAGCTCGCCGGCATTGCGATCGGCGGCTTTGCAGCCGGTGGCGTGATCTTCGTCGGGGTGGCCTGGCTGGCAATCAGGTTGATCTCGCCGCTGCGTCATCTGGTGGGCGCCGGCGGCGGCAATGCCGCGCTGCGTATGGCGCTCGCCTCCTGGAGTCGTCGTCAGGGGGCGTCAATTGCTCAGACCGCGGCGCTGTCGGTCGGCATGATGGCGCTGCTCTTGCTCACCGTAACGCGGGGCGATCTGCTCGAGAGCTGGCAGCGTGCCACGCCGTCCGATGCCCCCAACCGTTTCATCATCAACATCCAGCCCGATCAGCGCGAGCCGATCGCGCAGGCGCTTCGCGAATCCGGCATCTTGCAGGCCGATCTGTCGCCGATGATTCGCGGTCGCCTCACCGCGATCAATGGCAAGGCGGTCGACCCCGCCAACTATGAGGATGAACGCGCTCGCCGTCTGGTCGATCGCGAATTCAATCTGTCGTACATGAGCGCGATGCAGCCGCACAACCGCAATGTGGTTGGGCGCTGGCTCGACCCGGCGCGGCCCGAGGCCTCGATGGAGATCGGCATCATGAAGACGCTCGGCCTGTCGGTCGGCGACAAGCTGAGTTTCGAGATTGCGGGCGAGCCGGTTGAGGTGACCGCAGTCGGTGCGCGCAAAGTGGCCTGGGACTCGATGCAGGTCAATTTTTTCATGATCCTGAGTCCGGCCGCACTCGGCGATCGGCCCCAGACCTGGATCAGCTCGTTCAGGCTGCCCGATGAAAAAGCCGCAGTCGTCAATCGGCTGCTGGCCAGGTTTCCGAATCTGACCGTCTATGACACTGGCCTGATCGTGCGCCAGGCCCAGTCCATCCTC
The DNA here is from genome assembly GCA_947487165.1 of Burkholderiales bacterium. Taxonomy (GTDB): domain Bacteria; phylum Pseudomonadota; class Gammaproteobacteria; order Burkholderiales; family Burkholderiaceae_E; genus UBA4615. Next base: position 68,478 of record CANKWX010000009.1, on the reverse strand, counting down.
GATCATGTGATTCGCGCTGTGCAGTTCCTCTTCGTCTTTACGCTGGCCGCAGGCGTGGTGGTGCTCTATGCCGCGCTGGCCAGCTCGCGCGATGAGCGCGTGCGCGAGGCGGCACTCATGCGCGCGCTCGGTGCATCGCGGCGGCAACTGCAGCGGGCGCAGCTCTTCGAGCTGGCTGCCACCGGCGCGCTCGCAGGGTTTTTAGCCGCGCTTGGCGCGATTGCCATTGGTGCGGCGCTCGCTCATCAGGTTTTCGGTTTCGAGTTTTCGGCGCGCTGGGGCTCGGTGCCGCTGGCAATGCTTGCAGGCGCTGCGCTGTCGATGATTGCCGGCTGGTTCAGCCTGAAAAGCGTGGTCGACAGCCCGCCGCTGGCCACGCTTCGCAATATCTGATCGACCATGACCCCGGTCGATCAGATGCCGGTGCTGGTGGCCCTCGCCGTGGCCGTCGCAGTGGGTCTGATCGCAGTACTGGTGTTGATCTGCGTGCTGCTGGCGCGCCGGCCGGCCGATGCGCGTGAGACCCGGGAGGCCTTCGAGACGCTTGCCCGGTCGCAGGCGCAGGCCGCCGAGAGCACGCTTCGTGAGCTTCGCGGTGAGGTGCTCGAGCAGGCCCGCACCAACCGCACCGAGTTGGCCGATTCGATCGGCCGCTTTGGCCATCAGTTGACCGATCAGATCGGGACGGTGGCCGCGCTGCAGAACACCCGTATCGAGGGATTCGCCCAGCAGCTCTCAGGCCTCAATGCGGCCAACGACCGCAGGCTCACCGAGATCCGCGAGGTGCTCGAAGCCCGGCTGCGCGAGCTGCAGACCGACAACACGGCCAAGCTCGAGCAGATGCGTCAGACCGTCGATGAAAAGCTGCACGCCACGCTCGAGCAGCGCCTGGGCGAGAGCTTTCGGCTGGTCTCGGACAAGCTCGAGCAGGTTCATCGAGGGCTGGGCGAGATGCAGGCGCTGGCCGGCGACGTCGGTGATTTGAAGCGCGTGCTGACCAACGTGAAGACGCGCGGCGTCTGGGGCGAGGTGCAACTGGGCGCGCTGCTCGAGCAGATGCTTGCGCCGGGCCAGTTCGAGGCGAATGTCGCGACCGTCCCGGGGTCAAAGGACCGGGTCGAGTTTGCGATCCGACTGCCTGGCCACGATGCGCCGGTCTGGCTGCCGGTTGATGCCAAGTTTCCGCGCGAAGACTGGGAGCGTTTGCAACAGGCCCACGACCGGGCCGATGCGCCGGCTGCAGAGGAAGCCTCGCGAGCGCTCGAAGCGCGTATCCGTGCCGAGGCCAGGCGCATTCGCGACAAATACCTGGCGCCGCCGCACACCACCGATTTTGCGCTGCTGTTTTTACCGACCGAGGGGCTCTATGCCGAGGTGGTGCGTCGAGCCGGTCTGGTCGACGACTTGCAGCGCACCAGCCGTGTCGTGTTGGCCGGCCCGACCACGTTGGCGGCCTTGCTCAACAGTCTGCAAATGGGCTTTCGCACGCTTGCGGTCGAGCGTCGAACCAGCGAGGTCTGGGCGGTGCTGGGTGCGGTCAAGACCGAATTCGGCAAATTCGGCGATGTGCTGGCCCGTACGCGGCAGCAATTGCAGACCGTCAGCCAGTCGCTCGATACCGCCGAGGTGCGCTCGCGTGCCATCGTGCGCCGACTGCGCGATGTCGAATCGCTGCCCGAGCACGGGGCACGAGAGTTGCTTGCCGAAGATCCATCGGATCAGGTGTCGGACCCCTCGCCGGACTCATCGGGTCCGTCGGGCCCATCAGGCTGAGTTCGCGCATCGTCGCGACTTTGCCTGCCGCATCTGACCTCTCCAGGAGGTCTCGTGAAGCACCAAGACGAAGGCGCGCGAGCGCATGGCTACTCACCGGGGCGCCCGCCCCAGTTCGTGATGCCCGCCCGGCATGATCCCTATCGTGCCGACAACAAGCCTCAGGGCGAGCAGGTCTGTCCCGATTGCGGGCTGGTCAATCGGCGGGGCCGCTGGATGCGTGCGCCCGCCACGTCGCAAGCGCATTCGGTTTCCTGTCCGGCATGCCGGCGTATTGCAGACAAGCTGCCCGCCGGCATCCTGACCGTCGAAGGGGCATACGCCTACGAAAAGCGCGATGACGTGCTGGCTACTGCGCGCAATGTGGCTGAAAAGGTCGAGTCCGAGCACCCGCTTGAGCGAATCATGTCGATCGAGACCTTTGACGGTCGACTGGTCATCAGCACCACCGATATCCATCTGGTGCAGGCGATCGGACGGGCCTTGCATGGCGCCTTCGGCGGTTCACTGCATTACGGCTTTCAGGAAGGCGACTACCAGTTGCGCGTCCACTGGGTCGCATGAGCCCTATCGCATCACCAACCATCCTTATCTGGAGACGATCTGTCATGGGTACCAGTACTTCCAAAACTGCGCGTTCCACCTCGCATCAGTCGGCCTCGGCGCGGCAATCGGCGGCCGACCATCCGGGTGATGGCGCCTCGCGCGCAGCGGCCAGGGGCAGGGCAGGGCTTCAGACCGGTGCCGCATCGACCGGGGCGGGCACCGCCGGCAACGCGGGCGCTCGCACTGCTGTGCAGACCTCGGCGCAGCAAGCGATGCGTACCTTCCTCGGGGAGTCGTCTGAAGGTGAGTGGCATCCCGAGCTTCATGGTAATGGCCTGACTCCCTTCGACCCGATGCAGCGCCACGAGATGATCTCGCAGGCAGCCTATTTCATCGCCGAAAGGCGTGATTTCGCAGACGGCGGTGCCGATGATGATTGGCTGAAGGCCGAGCTTGAGGTCGACCGGATGCTGACGCAGGTGGGCAACGGCCCGGTGTGATCGGCTCAGAGCGCCTTCAGCAAGGCGCTCAGGTCGGTCACCTCCTGGCCGCTCAGGCCGATCGAGCATCGCCGGACGCAAAAGCGCACCAGCTGCGCGACGTCGTTTTCCGAACCGCTGCGAATGTCGCCTTGTTGCGCAGGGTATAGAGCGGCAGCTAGAGCAGGTGCCCTGCACCGGGTCGCGCCCGATCTCGTCTTTGAAGCCGGCGACCCCTGCGATCTCACCGCACGGCTGGACTGGTCGCGCAGGCTCTGGTGCCTGCGAAACAGCGAGACCTCGTTGGCCGAGGCAAAGCTGTAGGGATCGCAGGCCCGCTCGTCGTGCCAGACCCTCTTCTGGCGATTCGGGCTCGATTCCGCGAATCGGTGCGACCGGCTTGTCGCAAACGCAGGCGTGCGGCATCCTGCCCTGACCGCTCTCGCGGGAGTTCTCTCACCCCGCCAACACCCTTTCATCACCCTCTATTACCCAAAGGTCGTCAATGGACTTTGCGCTCAGCCCCGAACAGGAATCCATCAAAGCCTCGATCGAGCGCATCTGCGATCGCTTCGGTGACGACTACTGGCTCAACAAGGATCGCGAGGGCGGTTTTCCGCACGAACTTTACCGGGCGCTGGCCGACGACGGGTGGCTGGGCATTTGCATTCCCGAGGCTTATGGCGGCTCGGGCCTTGGCATCACCGAGGCCGCAATCATGGCGCAAGCGATTTCGCGTTCTGGTGCCGGCATGTCGGGCGCCTCGGCGGTTCACATCAACATTTTCGGACTCAATCCGGTGGTGGTCTTCGGCACAGAGGAGCAAAAGCGCCGCATGTTGCCGCCGATGGTCCAGGGTCTTGAGAAGGCCTGTTTCGGCGTGACCGAGCCGGATGCCGGTCTGAACACCACTCACTTGAAAACCCGGGCGCGGCGCATGGGCGACCACTATGTGGTCGATGGCCAGAAGGTCTGGATCTCGACCGCGCAGGTCGCCGATCGCATCTTGCTGCTCGCCCGCACCACGCCGCTTGAAGAAGTAAAGCGCCCGACCGAGGGCCTGAGCCTGTTCTACACCCGCTTCGATCGCAGCCGGATTCGCGTGAGCGAGATCGAGAAGATGGGTCGCAAGGCGGTCGATTCGAACGAGCTCTTCATCGAAGGGCTCGAAATTCCGATCGAGGACCGCATCGGTGAAGAGGGCAAGGGCTTTCAATACATCATTGAAGGGCTGAACCCCGAGCGCATCCTGATTGCCGCGGAAGCAGTGGGCCTGGGGCAGGTCGCACTCGACCGTGCGACCAAATACGCCAAGGATCGGACGGTCTTCGGTCGTCCGATCGGCCAGAATCAGGGCATCCAGCATCCGCTGGCGCAATGCTGGATGGAGCTCGAGGCTGCCAGCCTCATGATCCAGAAGGCTGCCTGGCAATACGACCGCGGCCAGCCCTGCGGCGCCGAGGCCAATGCTGCCAAATACCTCGCAGGCGAGGCCGGCTTTCATGCTTGCGAGACCGCGGTCATGACCCACGGTGGGTTCGGCTATGCCCGCGAATACCATGTCGAACGTTATCTGCGCGAAGTGCTGATCCCTCGCATCGCGCCGGTCAGCCCGCAACTGGTGCTGTGCTTCATCGCCGAAAGAGTGCTCGGATTGCCTAAGTCTTATTGACCGGGCGGCTTGGCTTTGTTGCTGCGGCAACGCTGCGAGCAGTACTTCACCTCGTCCCAGTTCTTGGCCCAGGCCTTGCGCCAGGCCATCGGTCGCCCGCACGCCAGGCAGGGTTTGCTGGGCAGCGCGGACTTGTTTCCGCGAAAGGACTGCTTCGGTTCACCCATAGCGCGATTTTCTATTGGCAAAAATATCGTTTCGCAATATGGAATATTGGTCGCGCATTGCACCAAAAGCCGATTTCATACTGTCAGCACAAATACCGCGATATGAAACGAGCTTGTCAAGTATTTGAAAAGTATAAGAAATGCCGGGTTTACCTGTTGTGACATAAGCCTGCTGCCACGCAGCACAAGGTTGCTATGGTAGCGGGATGGTCATTGCAGATTGACCGCCGCTTTCAATCACCCAGGAGTCCCTCGCATGTCATCACGTGAACTCGAAGCCCAAAAGCTCCAGAAGGAGTGGTCCGATAACCCCCGCTGGCGCGGTATCAAGCGCAGCTATTCGGCTGCCGACGTCGTGCGTCTGCGCGGTTCGGTCGCGGTCGAGCACACACTGGCCAAGCGTGGCTCCGAAAAACTCTGGCAGTTGATCAACGAAGAGCCTTTCGTGAACTCGCTGGGCGCGCTCACCGGCAACCAGGCGATGCAGCAGGTCAAGGCCGGCCTGAAAGCCATCTATCTGTCGGGCTGGCAGGTCGCAGGTGATGCCAACCTCGCCGGTGAGATGTATCCCGACCAGTCGCTGTATCCGATCAACTCGGTGCCGCAGGTCGTCAAGAAGATCAACAACGCACTCACGCGCTGTGACCAGATTCAGTGGATGGAAGGCAAAAACCCGGGCGAGCAGGGCTATACCGACTACTTCGCCCCGATCGTGGCCGATGCCGAAGCCGGTTTCGGCGGCGTGCTCAATGCCTTCGAACTGATGAAAGCCATGATCGAAGCCGGCGCCTCGGGCGTTCACTTCGAAGACCAGCTGGCAGCCGTGAAGAAATGCGGCCACATGGGTGGCAAGGTGCTGGTGCCTTCGCGTGAAGCGGTTGCCAAGCTCACCGCAGCCCGTCTGGCGGCCGATGTGATGGGCACGCCCACCGTGCTGCTGGCTCGTACCGATGCCGAAGCCGCCGATCTGGTCACCTCCGATGTCGACGACAACGACAAGCCTTTTATTACCGGTGAGCGTACGGTCGAGGGCTTCTATCGCACCCGTCCTGGCATCGAGCAGTCGATCTCGCGCGGCCTGGCCTATGCGCCTTATGCCGATCTGATCTGGTGCGAAACCGGCAAGCCCGATCTGGCCTTTGCCAAGCAGTTCGCCGAAGCCATCCAGAAGCAGTTCCCGGGCAAAATGCTGGCCTACAACTGCTCGCCCTCGTTCAACTGGAAGCGCAACCTCGACGCCTCGACCATTGCCAAGTTCCAGCGCGAACTCGGTGCGATGGGCTACAAGTTCCAGTTCATCACCCTGGCCGGCTTCCACAGCCTGAACTACTCGATGTTCAACCTGGCCTATGGCTATGCTCGCGACAACATGACCGCGTTCGTCGAGTTGCAGGAAGCCGAATTCGCAGCCGCCGACAAGGGCTTTACCGCGGTCAAGCACCAGCGCGAAGTCGGTACCGGCTACTTCGATGCGGTGACCACCACCATCGAGAACGAGTCGTCGACCGCAGCCCTCAAAGGCTCGACCGAAGATGAGCAGTTCTTCGACGGCCATGACGACGATCACGGTCACGCCAAAAAAGCTGCCTGATCAGCGTTACTGAATCGGTTTATCAGGAGCCGGTGTCGCGATAAGCGATGCCGCTCGACAGCCCGCAGAGGAAGCGATTCTTCTGCGGGTTTTTTGTTGGATGGGCATTGCGAGGTGCAACATTCAAAACACTGACGCTTGATATCCGGGACCCCTCTGACGCGCTGGACGATTTCGCAGCCGCCTGGAAGAGTGGAGGCTGTTCATGGCGATGTCACGGCGCTTCTGGCAGCGGGTGTACTGAGCAGAGCCGAAGGTGGGAGCATCGAATTTCCGTTTGAAGCTGTGAAGGTCGAGTTCCTGCTGCACGCAGATTAGACCCGGTCGTTTTGATACCGCTAAGCCCTTAGTCCTAAGCCGTCGGCCGGTTTTCTCGGCCTTCGGTGCAATGTTCGAAAGCGGTCGGATTCCCGATCATGGGTGCCCCTTCACCCTGATTCGGAACGTCTCATGAACCTGCTCGAACCCCTCGCTTCTCAACCATTTCTCCGGCGTACTCTCCGCTCTGGTCGTCTCGGTCATCGTGGCCAAGGCATGACCGAATACCTCATCGTCGTGGCACTGATCGCGGTCGCCGCGATCGGTGTCTACACGCTGCTCGGCCAGACCATCCGCAATCAGACCGCAGGGCTTGCGCTCGAAGTTTCTGGGCAGGATGCGGCGTCCGCGATCAGCGGCGCGCGCTCGCAGGCCAACACCGCGCAGAGCCAGGCGGCCACGCGCAAAGGGCTCGACAACTACAACGCCGATAACCGCTGAGCCCAGGCCCGCCGACCACTGCCGCCTTCGTGCCCGCTCATGATGAATCGCGCCAACTTGTTGCCGACCGCGTTGCCGACCGCGTTGTTGATCGCATCGCCGACTGCTGCCTCCAGATCGAAGCGGTCTGCCGGGCTGATTGTTCGCGGTGCTGGCAGTTCATCTGCGTCCGCCGGCCGGGCAGGTGCTAAGGGCCGTCTCAGGCAGGCCGGCCAGTCGCTGTTCGTAGCGCTCGGCCTGCTGCTGGCAGGTGGTGCGGTGCTTTTTGCGATGTTCAGCGCCGGTCAGGTGGCTGCGGCCAAGCAGCGCCTGACCGACACCGCCGATGCCGCGGCCTACAGCGCCGGCCTGTGGCGAGCCCGGGTGCTCAACTATCACGCCTATTCCAACCGCGCGATCATCGCCAACGAAGTGGCGATTGCGCAGGCAGTCACACTGGTGTCCTGGGCTCGCTATTTCGAGACCCTGACCCGTAACGCGGCGCAATTCGCAACCATTCTGCCGGCGGCCGAGGCGGTGTTCGCCGGGGTGGCTGAAGCCGCGGCGCTTGCCAGTCAGGCTGCCCAGGTCGCGGCCGAAATTGAGGTGCCGGCGCGAGGCGCCGAGGCCTTGGGCTACAAGGAGATCCTTCAGACCAGTCAGGAGATTTTGCAGCTCTCCACGCAAAGCTTCGGCCTGAGCATGGTCGCCGCGGAAGTCGCGCGAGCCAATGACCGTGGTTTGTTTGCCTGGGTGCTGCCCGACCCCGGCCAGAGCTGGCAGACCTTCACGAAGCGTGGGGAAACTGAGGCCGATCGCCAGCGCCTTGCCAATCTGGTGGTCGCCTCGCTCGATGGTTTTACCGGCGGGCCGCGGTCCGACGAAATCCTCACGCCCATCCCCAGCCTGTGTTTCAAGCTGATGCGCATGCGAAAGCGCGGCGGCACCGCGCTCACGCCCGATCTGCAGCGGTGGGAGGCAGTCGACACGCTCTCGTTTCATCTGCAAAGCCTGTCGTTTTTCCGCTGCCGCGAGCGTGAATCGATTCCGCTTGGCTGGGGTGCTGCCGAGGCTGGAACCGAGATGCGCAGCATCGTGCAGACCGGCAGCGATGTCTGGACCAATCCGCGTGCCAATGGTCTGGCCAGCGGCGCGATGACCGGGGTGGCGTCTTATGCCGGCATCGCCAGGGTTCGCGAGCTTGATTACGAGCAGCTTGCCAATGCCGCCTTTCCAACCAGCGGCCTGGCGGTGGTGGCGCGTCAGGCTGGTGCTGATGTGGCAACCGCTGCCAATCGCACGCTTGCCTCCGGCCGCCTGTTGCCGCTCGATCATTTTGCCGGCGATTCCAGCCCGCATTTGTGGGCACTTTCGGCTGCCGAGGTCTATTTCAGTCGCCCGCCGGGCGCGCCGGCTCGCACCGAATACGCGAGCTTGTTCAATCCTTATTGGCAGGTGCGTCTGGTGGCACCGACTGCTGCGCAGCGCGGGGTGGCGCAAGCCTATGTGCACTAAGACGCTCGGTGATCAGCACGATCGTCACGGCAAGCGCGGCCAGGGTGGCCAGGCTCTGCTCGAGCTTCTGGTTGCGATGCTTGCGATCGTGCCGGTGTTTTTTGGCGTGGCGTGGCTGGCGCGGATGCAGGACATGCAGCAGGCCACGATCGCCGCTGCGCGAGCGCTGGCCTTCGAGTGCACGGTCAGGGCCCAGGAGTGCAGTGCTGCGGCGCAAGGCCATGGTGAGTCGGGCGGCGGTGCTCAAAATGGGCAGTCTGCACAGTCTGAGAAATTCGCCGCCGAACTGCGCAAGCGACTGTTCGCTGCGCCTCGCGCGGGCCTGCGCAGCGACGATAACGCCGCAGGCGACGTCAACGCTTCCAATGGCAATGCGCTGTGGGTCGATCGCACCGGCAAGCCGCTGCTCGAGCGCTTTGAAGACGTCTCGATCGAGATTGCGCCGGTGCGCTTCAACAGTCCGTTTGCCTTTGCCGGCGGGCAGGGCGATCGCAGTTTTCCGGGGGCGGTGCGTCTGCTCTCTGAGTTGGGTGGCCCCGGGCGATTCGGCCTCGATCTGGAGGCCGGTTTTATTGATGCGCGGGTGCAGGTTGATGTGGCCCGAAGCAGGCCAGATGACGGCTGGCTCAGGCGCATGACCGCGATGCCAATCACCCTCAAGGCGCGCCTGTCGATCCTCACAGATGCCTGGACCGCGTCCGGCCCCTATGGCAACGCGCCCGACAGTGTGCAGACCCGTGTCGATGCCGGCGCGCGCCTCCCGGGTGTCGAGCCGGCGCTGCGGGCGGCCTGGCTGCCGGTGCGCGCGCTCCTTGGCACTGGTGCGTTGCTGGGCTTCGAGTCGCGTGCCAGCGAGTTCAAGCCCTACCAGATCGATGTCGATCTGGTGCCGCCTGATCGGCTCGGGCTGTTTACAGGCGGCGCGGCCAGCACCGACTCCAATGCCGATCCCCTCACTCCGTCCTTGCCAGCCGAGATGCCTTCGGCTGGCGCCAACGCCCTTTGAGTCAATGACGCATGGATACCCTTCCAAATAGTCTGCCTGAGGCTTCCCCGCCCGAGCTGGTCATGTCCGCAGCTGCCTTCGACAAGCATGCGGTGACGACCCATCGCTTCTCTTCGCATGAAGCGCCGGGTCAGGTGCTGGCGCCGATGCGCGAGCGATGGCGCAATCAGGGCGTGCCGGTGGTCGAAGCGCGCTCAGGTGATTGGACGATGCTGTCTGTACGTTCGGGGCAGGGTATCGAGACCGTGCAGGTGCGGGCTACTGCATCCGGCACCGAGGGTCTGCGCTCGCGGTGGGTTCCCGCAATCAACTTGCAAGCTTCTGCAGCGGCGGCCAGTCACCTGCTCGATTGGCTGCCCACGTCATCGAAGCTGCTGCGTCGCATCGACCATCACGATCCGGGGCGTGACGCAGCCACACTGGTGGCGCTGGTCGGGGCATCGCCCTCGGCGGCGGCCTCGCATCTGCGGGCCAGTGCGCAGGCCGCAGGCTTTGTCGCTGATCCGGCGTCAGGGATGCCCGCACAGCGCGCGGCCTGGTATCGCGGTGGCGATGCGGCATCGGCGTCGGGCGAGGCGCTTGCGCTGCGGCGTGGCGGAGAAACCGTGGTCGCCACGGTGTCAGCGCATCGCGGTGCGACCGCTGTCGTGATGCATTGGAGTCAGGGGCGATGACGCGCGCATTGCTTCGGCCGTGTCATCGCCTGCTTATGCGCTCGTCATCAATGGGCCAGGCCGCCACCGATTACCTGCTCGTGCTCGCACTCGTCGCACTCGCGATGAGTCTCGGTGCACAAGGACCGGTCAACGAGCTTGTTTCTGCGGTGGCCGAGCACTACCGACGCTTTACCTGGGCGATATCACAGCCCTGAGTACAACCTCAAGCACAGCCATCAGCGCTGCCCGTAACCGTATCAACCCCATGAATCCAAGATCATGAGACTCCCTTCGATTGAATCCTTTAGCCGCCTCTGGGGCTGGTTTAAAGCCCGTCGCACACTCGCCATGGCGCTCGGTGCCTTGGCCTTCGGTGCCATCGCGGTGGTCGGGGCACGCAACTACATCGGCGACCGACTGGCGCTTGAAAAGGCGCGCCTTGCGCCAAAGAGCGAAATGGTCGAGGTGGTGGTGGCGCGTCGCGATTTGCGTCGGGGCGACCTGGTTGGCTCCGAGACCATGGCGGCGCGATCGATGCCGCGCGAGTTCGCGCCGGGCGGTGCGATCACGCCGGCGCGTTTCGATAGCGTGGCAGGTTCGAAACTGCAGTTGCCAATGAAGGCCGGTGAGCCGCTCTTTGCGGCGAGTCTGGCCAGCGTCGAGGCCGGCCCGATATCGACCCGTATCAAGCCCGGCATACGCGCAATGACCATTGTGGTCGACGAGGTCAATTCGCTCTCCGGCATGCTGCAGCCAGGCGATCACATCGACCTCATGCTCTCGGTGCGGCCTGCCCCTGCGGCGGGTGTGATGCAGCCCGAGATCACCCGCACGCTGATGCAGGATGTCGCGGTGATGGCGGTCGGGCGTCAATCGCGGGCGAGCGCGAATGATGAGCCTGCCAATCCGCGCGGCTATACCTCAATCACGGTGGAAGTTGATCCTGAGCGCGCACAAAAGCTGGTCGTCGCGCAGCGCAGCGGCAAGCTCACTGCGGTGCTGCGCAATCCGAACGACCGCATGCCGGTCGGCGACAAGCGCCTGGACGTCAACATGCTGCTCGGGCTGCCCCCGCCGCAGGCGCCTGCAGTGCAGGTCGCCGCTGGCCCGCGTCCTGCAACCGAAGTGATCGTGGGCGGGCGGGGGCCCTTGCCTGCCAATAGCGGGGCGACGGCTGCAGGTGGTGTGGCTACGGTGGATGCCGCGGGTCCGAGTTCATCGCTGCCTAAATCGTCGACACAGAGCCCTGCCGTGCCGATGTCAGGCCAACCCGACGCCACCAATCCTTCCCCGCTGCAGCAACTCGAGCGTGCGCTCGAGCCGCCCACCGTCGTGCCGTTCTATCGCTGAGCGGGTCATCGACCTTCACGCCCAGGACCTGCCCTCATGGACTTCTTCCCATCCTTTTCTCGTTACGATTTTCGATTGATCCGGCCGACTGCAGCGTCGGTGGGCGTCCGGCTTGCCACCAGGCCTGCCGCGCTGGTTGTCGCGTGCCTTGCCACATCGCTGACCGCCATGACGGCGGCCGCGCAGTCGCCCAGGCCGCCGCAAGGCTCATCCATTCCGGTATCGGTACCGCCGTCTTCGGAATCGACCACCGTAACCATCACGCTCTACGTCGGCGAAGCCCATGTGCTCAATGAGCGCGATGTGCGCCGCATGGCGGTTGGCAACGGCAAGGTGATTCAAGCCACGGCGCTCGATGATCGGCAGGTGCTGGTGCTGCCCGAAGCGCCCGGCCAGAGCACGCTGGTGCTCTGGGGCAAGAGCGGGCCGGAGCGGCGCTTCGTCTTTAACGTCGTGGCGGCCGACACCGGTCGCTTGCTTGGCGAGGTGCAGTCGATGCTGGGCGATACGCCCAAGGTGAGCGCACGCATTGTGGGCGACAAGGTGGTACTCGAAGGCGGCGAGGTGTCCGAGGCGCTGGCCAGCCGCATCAACGAGATCGGCAAGCGCTTCCCGCAGGTGGTGAACATGCTGCCGCGCATCGGCATGGAACGCATGATCGCGATGGATGTGAAGTTCGTCGAGATCCGCCGCGAGCTGCTGCAAGACATCGGCATCAAGTGGAATACCTCTGCAGCGGGCCCGAATTTTCAGGTGATTGGCGATGCCTGGCGAAGCACGGCCCTGCAGCCGGGTGGCGCAGCCGATGGCACCAGCCTTGAGATCCGCCCGCGCATTTGGCCCTTTGCGAGCAGCCTGTCGATCGCCTCGTCGCTGGCCTCGATGATCAATCTGCTGGTGCAGAGCGGCGATGCGGTGATCCTCGCCGAGCCTCGTCTGTCGTGTCGTTCAGGTGGCAGTGCGCGCTTCATTGCTGGTGGCGAGCTACCGATCCCGATCACCGGGGCGCTCGGCACAGCCTCAGTGGCGTTCAAGGAATACGGCATCAAGTTCGATGTCAGTCCGGTGGCGAGCGAAACCGGCGTGATCGCCGCGCGGGTGGCCACCGAGATCTCGTCGATCAATTTTGAGATCGCGGTCAAGCAGATTCCAGGGCTCACCAAACGACGCGCCGAGACCGACGTCAATCTGCGCGAGAACGAGACGCTGGTCATCGCCGGTCTGCTTTCCGAGGAAGGCACACGCAACATGGATCGTGTGGCCGGTGCCTCCGAGCTGCCGGTGCTGGGTCCACTCTTTCGTTCGCGGCAGTTTCGCGATCGGCAGACCGATCTGGTGGTGTTCATCACGCCGCGCTTCGTGACCGGTGGCCCGATGCCGCCGCAGGGCGCGACGATTGGACCCACTCAGATGCCCGAGCCGATACGTCTGCTGCCTCAGGTGTCGCCCGCGCCAGTACCACTGCCCTGGGACGACACGCCACGGCCGCAAGCCGCACCCCTAACGCCGCCCGTACCGATCCCGACACCGCTCGACATCACCGGAGAAGACCGCGGCACGACCACCCGCTATCGCGCAAGCCGTGAGCGGCTGCGGATGGTCGACTGAGAAGGAGTCAAGAAGATGCTGCTGATCTCGATCGAACAAGCCGATCAACCCGCGCTCATCCATCGCATCGAGCGACTGCCGTGTCGCATCGGTCGCAGCCGCGATTGCGAGCTGGTGCTCGCTGGATGGCGGGTTGGACGGGTGCATGCGCAGCTGCAGATCGAGCTGGGCGCCAAAGGCCGCGCGGTGCGTATGACAGACGCCGGGACACTCGGTGGCACGCTGGTCAATGGCGAGCGCATCACCGATTTCGGCCCGCTCTCGCCACTCGATCTGATCGAGATCGCGGGGCATCGGCTGCGGGTGCAGCTCGAGTCTGAGGAGCCGAGTGCGGCGACCAGCGGCTCGCAACCCACTTCGCCCAGCTTGGCGCAAGACACCCTGAGCTGGCGCCGTCTGGTGCATCGTCAGGTCTTGCAGACCCTTGATCTGCGTCGACGCGACCTGCGCCTGGCCGACACCGACGCGCTGCGCGTTGAGATTCGCGGCGTGATCAATCAACTCCTCGATGAGTCGATCAGCCTGCCTGAGGCCATCGATCGCGAGCAGCTGATCGTCGATGTGCTGGATGAATCGATTGGACTGGGTCCGCTCGAGCGCCTGCTCAACGATGCCGCCATCAGCGAGATCATGGTCAATGCGTCGGATGAAATCTGGGTCGAGCGGGCTGGCCGCTTGCAGCGCCATCCCAGCGCATTCACTGACAATGCCGCAGTTCGCAGCGTGATCGAGCGCATCGTCGCACCGCTTGGCCGGCGCATCGATGAGTCCTCGCCGATGGTCGATGCGCGGCTGGCCGATGGTTCGCGGGTCAACGCGATCATCCCGCCCCTTGCACTGCGCGGGCCGGCGCTCACCATCCGGCGATTTGCCCGCAGCCTTAAAGGTCCGCAAGACCTGATCGACGCGGGCGCGGCCTCAAGCGAAATGTTCGACTTCTTGCGGGTGTGCGTCGAGCAGCGGCGCAATATCGTGATTTCGGGTGGCACAAGTTCAGGCAAGACCACGCTGCTCAATGTGCTCTCCAATCTGATTCCGCCGGGCGAGCGGATCATCACGATTGAGGATGCCGCCGAGCTCAGTCTGCGCCACGAGCATCTGGTGCAGCTCGAAGGCCGGCCGCCCAATCTCGAGCAGCGCGGCGAAATCACCATCCGCGACCTGGTACGCAATGCCCTGCGTATGCGCCCGGATCGCATCGTGGTCGGCGAGTGCCGGGGTGGAGAGACCCTCGACATGCTGCAGGCGATGAACACCGGGCATGACGGCTCGCTCACCACCGTGCATGCCAACAGCCCGCGCGATGTGATCTCGCGCCTGGAGGTGATGACGCTGATGGCCGGCATGGACCTGCCGGTCTCGGCGATCCGCGAGCAGGTGGCCGCCGCCATCGATGTGGTGGTGCATCAGGCGCGCTTTGCCGATGGCAGACGGCGTATCACCTCAATCATGGAGGTCGCCGGCATCGAGTCGGGCAGGGTGCAGATGCAGCCGCTCTTCGACTATCGGGCGCGCGTGGGCGCGCGCGGCGCGGCTGCAGCCGGCGAGTTCATCGGTTGCGGCAACGTGCCGACTTTCTATGAGGGGCTGCGTGCATCGGGCCTTGAGCTTGATCTGCGCCCCTTCCAGGAGGTGACGCATGGCCGCTGAACTGGTGAGTGCGCAGGCCGGGCTGTTTGATGTCGGCGCAGCGCATCTCGATGTCGCGCATCTGAGTGCTGTCCTGCTGGGTGCTTTCATTTCGGTGGCACTGGCGGCTGCGTCGCTCGTCAATGCGGTTCGCCTGCAAGGCGCCCGATGGCGTGAGCGCTTCGGTGCCGACCTTGGGTTGGGTCTGCGTCAGTCCTTCGTCTATCTCGATGTCGACCGGCTCTTTATGCTCAACCTGTTGGCGCTGGGCGCGGCGGCAGGCGGCGTGCTGTGGCTGACTGGCCAGGCCATGGCCGCCTTCATCGCCTTGCTGGCGCTCGGTGCGGTGCCGGGTGTGGCGCTCGCCTGGCTGCGTCGGGAGCGCCTCAGCAAGCTTTCCGCGCAATGGCCGGATGCAGTGATGCTGGTGGCCAGCGCGCTTCGCGCAGGCTCAAGCCTCGCGCAAGGCCTGGGCCAGGCCGCCCGCGAATTGCCTGCGCCCGCAGGACTCGAACTCAGTCTAGCCGTGCGCGAGCAGCGCCTTGGCGTGAGCTTGGACGACGCGATGGCGCATCTCGAGCGCCGGGTACGGCTTGAAGCAGTGACGCTTTTTGCTGCCTCGGTGCGCATCGCGCAGGAGACCGGCGGCAACCTGGCCGAGACGCTTGAGCGCCTGGCCGACACATTGCGTCGCAAGGCCTCGCTCGAAGGAAAGATCGATGCGCTGACCGCGCAAGGCCGCATGCAGGGATGGGTGATGGCGGCGCTGCCACTTGCGGTGGGCGCGGCGCTCTTTGCCATCGAGCCGCAGGCGATGAGTCCATTGGTGAGCACCTGGCAGGGCTGGTGTGTGTGTGCCGGCGTTTTGCTGCTCGAAGGTCTGGGGCTTTATTTCATCCGCAAGATTGTGAGCATCGATGTCTGACCCTGAACTGCTTATCGTGCTGGGGGCGTGCGCCTGCGCAGCGGTATTGTGCTTGCTGTGGCTGAGGCAGGTCGTGCTGCTCGCGCCGGTTAAAGACGCACGCTGGCGCGACAAGCCGCCGCTGCTGTGGCGTGCAAGCGGGCCGCTTGTGCGAGGCATCGCAGCCTCGATCGAGCCCTTGCTGCCGGCGCGAATGGCGCGCCAGTCGACGGCGCTGCTGCGCCAGGCAGGACTTGATGCGGCGATCACGCCAGGCGAATTGATCGCCGGGCAGATGATTGCCGCGACCGCGCTTGCTGTCTCGGTGTGGCTGGTGATTCCCGATGCGCTGCTCGATGCGGATCAAAGCTCGTCTGGCAACCCGTCGGGCAACCCCTGGTCGATGCCCGCGTTGCTGCTTGCCGCAAGCCTCGGTGCGTTCTGGCCCTTGGCCTGGATCCGCGAGCGTCGCGCAAAGCGCCTGCGTGCGATCTCACGTGCACTGCCCTTTTACCTCGACATCGTGACCCTATCGGTCGAATCGGGTACCAACCTTACCGGCGCCTTGTCGCACGCCGTGGCCAAGGGCCCGGGAGGGCCTTTACAGGCCGAACTTGAGCGCGTGCTGAGCGATGTGAGGGCAGGGCGCACGCGCGCTGAAGCCTTAAAAGCGCTTGCCGAACGCATCGACCTGCCCGCGATCGCGAGCTGGGTGGCCGCGCTGGTGAGTGCTGAGCGCCAGGGTTCGAATCTGGGGCCGATCCTGCGGGCGCAGGCCGAGCAGCGCCGTCAGGAGCGCTTTCAGCTCGCCGAAAAGCTCGCGATGCGCGCGCCGGTCAAGATGCTTTTTCCACTTCTGGTGTTCATTTTTCCATGCACGTTCGTACTGCTGCTTTTCCCGGTGGCAGTGCGACTACTCGAGGAGGGTTTGTTGCGATGAATGCGGTGATGGTGCCGGTGTTTCGAGCGCGTTCGCCCTGGGCGCGGTTCAGAGGTCTGTTGGGCAAGGAGTCGCTGCCGGCGGGCAGTGGTCTGTTGATCGAGCGGTGTCGCGCGGTGCACACCGTTGGCATGCGACGCGCGATCGATGTGGTTTTCGTCGGATCGAACGGGCAAGTGCTCGAGCTGCGTCGCGGCGTTGGGGCAGGGCGCCTGGCGTGGTGCCGTGAGGCTGCCGGTGTGCTCGAGCTTGCTGCTGGCGACGCCTGGCGGCTGGGGCTATGGAAGGGCTGTCGCGTGCTCTTCATTGATCAGGAGCGTCGCGCATGAACATGACTCACAGGTGGTGGCTGGCGGCTGCATTGATGTGTGTGAGTGCGGTGAGTGTGCAAAGGGCAAGGGCTCAGGAGGCAGGGGCAGTGGGGGCGGTCGGCGGGGCCTCGTCGATTGCGCCTGCGTCCACGACCTTGTCTGCGCCTTCGTCGACGTCTGCTTCATCTTTACAGACCTTATCGCCAATGCCGATGTCGCGTCCCCTCGATCCCATGACGATCGCCCGTGTGGCCGACGAAGCCGAGCGTGCCTATCAGGCGCGCGACATCGATCAGGCCTTGCAGGGGTTTCGAACCGTGGTCGAGCTCGACCCTGTAAACGTGCAGGCCTGGCTGCGTCTGGGCAATCTGCATCAGCAGGCAGCACGCGTCGATGAGGCGCTGTCGGCCTATCAGACAGCGATAGCGATTGCGCCCCAAGGCCTGCCCCAGCGCGAGGCCCGCGGCAAGGCCTTGCTCAACCTGGCGCTGCTCAATGTCGCGCGCGC
The DNA here is from genome assembly GCA_947487165.1 of Burkholderiales bacterium. Taxonomy (GTDB): domain Bacteria; phylum Pseudomonadota; class Gammaproteobacteria; order Burkholderiales; family Burkholderiaceae_E; genus UBA4615. The sequence continues at coordinate 51,085 of CANKWX010000009.1, read as the reverse complement.
TAGTCGCGCCATTGACGAGCTTGATGCCATGCGCCTTGGTGGTTTTAAGCCAGCGCGTGACGACACCGCGCTTCAGGTGGGTGCCCAGCGGCATCGCGCCTATCGCAGCGCGAAAGCGTCTTTCGATGTGGAGGCGCCACCGGCTTTCGAGCCCTACACCGTCGATCGATGGATCGCCCGCACGCCGCGGACCACGGTTCGTCGGGAGGTCGCGCGCCCAGGGGTGATTGATCCGATTACCGAAACACCGTTGCCGCCGATGCCCTCAGTGCCGACCTTGCGAGGAGTGCCGGCCTCGCCAGCCCCAATCTCCAAATGAAGCCCGTCATGCGACCATGCGCGCGAAGTCGCGGTATCTCGATGATCGAGTCGCTGATCGCGCTCCCACTGCTTTTCATCGTTGGCCTGGGCGCTGTGCAATTTGCACTCCTCATGCACGCTCGCCAGGCCCTCAATTTTGCGTTGATCGAGGCAGCGCGCGCAGGAAGTGTCGGCCATGCTGAGGCCGGCGCCATACGATCAGGCTTGTCTCGCGGGCTGGTGCCCTGGCTCTACGGCGCGAACGATCTCGGTGAATACGCCCTCAATCTGGCGCGCGCCGCCGTGCACATCAGGCAGGGCGAGGCAATCGGCTGGATGCGGGTGGCGCAACTCTCGCCCACCAACGCGTCATTCGATGACTGGGCCGAACCTGCGCGCGATGCCAATGGCGGCTTGATGGCCGATGTGCGTGAGATCCCGAATGACAACCTGGTGGCGCGAGCTGAAGCCAGTGGTGCGCCGGCGGTGGGTGCCGCGTCGGGCCAGACCCTGGCTGATGCCAATCTGCTGCGATTGCGGCTCGACTATGGCGTGCCGCTGGTGGTGCCGGTCGTGGGGCGTCTGATCTCGTCGGCGATGAGGGTCTGGAATGGATGCGAGATCGGGTCGCCCAAACGGATTGGCCTCATCAGGCTGGATGCGCCACAGGTCAACCTGGGGCCACGACCCTTTTCCTGTGCGATGTATGGCAACGGGCTTGCCGCGGCATCGGGCGTCGCGGACGATACCCCTCGGCTCCCGATGAGCCTTGTCGCGACGGTCAGGATGCAGTCGCCGGCGAGGCAGGGCGGGGAGGGTGGAATCAGTGAGTCGGGTGATGGGGGTGAGCCTATTCCTGATATCGGGCTGTCGCAGCCCGGCTCGTCTCATGTTGCAGCTCAATCTTCGACATCCGAATCGCCTGCCGCGCGCCTCTCAGACCTGTTTTCCAGCCAATCCGGTGGCTCGGTTCCCAGCGCATCGTCCGCGCCCAATATTTCGAGCCAACCGGCAGTACCAGCGAGTCTGCTTCAGACGCTTTCGAATGCGGATTCGGCGAATGATCCTGCTGTGTGCACCATTCCGGACGGTTGATCAGCGTTACTGTCAACGAACTTCAGGAGATCTGCTGAATGTCAATAACAGTTCAGTTGGACGCAGCAGGTTTCGTGCGCCGCTTGAACCCAAGCGCCAGCACGACGAGCTTCAACGCCGCCCCGCCTGCTGAAATGACCGTCGATCCGCCTGTGTGTCGTTTGCAGTGACCGACCCGAATGAAAAGGCATTGCTGATTACCCGCGACCCGGTTCGTTTTGTAAACTCGCGGTTCGAATGAACTTTGGGGTTTCCCATGGCAACGGTTGCAGTTATCGGTCTGGGCTACGTTGGTTTACCGCTCGCGGTTGAGTTCGGCCGAGTGTTTGAAACCATCGGCTTCGATCTGGCAGAGGAAAAAATTGCCAATTTCCGTAGGTTCCAGGATCCGACGGGAGAAGTGAGTCTTGATCAATTCAAGGCGGCAAAGCTTTTGACTGTCACGACCGACGCCAGCGAATTGAAGCGTGCTGACTACATCGTCGTCGCGGTACCAACTCCGGTTGATGAAGCTCACCAGCCTGATTTCACCCCGCTTATTTCAGCCAGTCGAAGTGCGGGCGCGAATCTGAAGCAAGGCGCAGTGGTTATCTATGAGTCCACTGTCTACCCCGGGGCAACGGAAGAGATTTGTATTCCGATTCTTGAAAATACGTCTGGGCTAAAATGGAAAAAGGATTTTTTTGTTGGCTACTCGCCTGAGCGTATCAACCCCGGTGACAAGGAGCACACGCTCACGACGATCGTGAAAGTCGTTGCCGGCGATACGCCAGCTACTCTTGAGAAAGTCGCTCAGCTTTATTCGGCAGTGGTGACAGCGGGCGTTCACCGCGCGTCGAGCCTGCAGGTCGCTGAAGCTGCGAAGGTGATCGAGAACACCCAGCGTGATCTGAATATCGCCTTGATGAACGAACTGTCTTTGATCTTTGAACGAGCAGGCATCGACACGGCGGAAGTCCTGAAAGCGGCCGGTACAAAATGGAATTTTCTGCCATTTCGCCCGGGCCTCGTCGGTGGACACTGCATTGGTGTTGACCCTTACTATCTGACGCGCAAGGCAGAGATGCTCGGCTATCACCCTCAGGTGATCCTGGCCGGTCGGCGCATCAATGACGGCATGGGTAAATTTGTTGCCGAGCAGGTGATCAAGCGACTGATTCAGCAAGCACAGCCGGTGGCCAATCAATCGGTCATCGTGCTGGGGCTGACTTTCAAGGAAAACGTCCCGGATTTGCGCAATTCCAAGGTGATCGACGTTGTTCGCGAACTCGAATCGTTTGGTGTGAAGGTCTGCGTGCATGACCCGATTGCTTCGCCTGAAGAGGCTATGCACGAATACGGTGTCAACCTTGTGCCGTTTGACGAGCTTCCCCCTGCAGCCGCCATGGTCGCTGCAGTCAATCACGACTGGTACCGGTCGCTGCCGCTTGAGTCGCTGACCCATCGACTTGTGCGCGGTGGCGTCTTTGCCGATGTCAAAGCCGCCTACCAGCGAGCGGCGCTCGAAAAGCTTGGTTATTCGGTCTGGAGATTGTGATGACGGCGTCGATGTATGCGACTGATCCGGGTCGTCAGACCCCTGGGGCTAACGCTATCGCTTCATTGTTGTCAGATCGGTCGCCCGCGACCTGGCTGGTGACCGGCGCGGCTGGCTTCATTGGTTCAAACCTTGTTGAGGCTCTTCTGGTCTTTGGGCAGAATGTTGTCGGCCTTGATAATTTCTCGACCGGCCACCAGCGCAATCTCGATGAAGTGCAGGCATTGGTGGGTGAGTCTGCATGGCGCCGATTCCGATTCCTGAAGGCGGATATCTGCGATTTGTCAGCATGTCGCGAGGCCGTGGCAGGGGTCGATGTTGTGCTGCATCAGGCAGCTTTAGGGTCCGTGCCGCGCTCTATCGAGGACCCGCTGCGCTCGTTCGCATCGAATGCCACCGGTTTTGTGCAGTTGCTGGACTCTGCCCGTCAGGCGGGTGTCAAGCGCTTTGTCTATGCCTCATCGAGCTCGGTCTATGGCGATCATCCGGCGTTGCCCAAGGTCGAAGATCAGGTCGGTAAGGTGCTGTCGCCCTACGCCGCGACCAAGGCAATCGATGAGGTTCTTGCAGACGCCTTTTCTCGAAGTTATGGCATTCAGTGCGTCGGGTTACGCTACTTCAACGTCTTCGGCCCTCGCCAGGACCCCGATGGTGCCTACGCAGCTGTTATTCCAAAGTGGACTGCCTCGCTATTGAGGGGCGATGATGTTTGGATCAATGGTGACGGGCAGACCAGTCGCGATTTTTGTTTCGTAGCGAATGCGGTTCAGGCGAATATCCGATCGGGTCTGGTTGCCGACCTGCCTTCGCCGCATGAGGTTTTTAATGTGGCAGCGGGTCGTCGCACAAGCTTGAATGAGCTCTATGGTGCCATTCTAACCAGCCTTCAGACCCGACTCGGTCGATCGCTCGATGTCGAACCTTCGTTTCGTGACTTCAGGGCTGGGGATGTGAAGCATTCGCTGGCAGACATCTCTAAGGCAGCCACGCTGCTGGGCTATTCACCGACCTACGATATTGCCGCCGGCCTTGAGGCCGCGATGGACTGGTACGTGGGATTCATCCCCGCGTCGCGCGAGTAGAAAGTTGCCCCGGGCAATGACCAGACTTCTCCTGCTGACAGACACTTCAATTCTGGGGGCAGGGGGCAGCGAGCGTTTTTTGCGTAATCTCATCCGGCACTTGCCAGCTGACCGATACGAAATTGACGTTCTGCAGCTTGCGGTTGCTGCCGACCCTGCTCGGCATGTCGATGTAAGCATCGATACAGCCCATGTTCACTCTACCCACTTTCCAGTTGATGCGATCTATGGGCGCGCAGGATTGGCGGCCTTCCGCCATTGTGCGAGTCTGTTGAAGAGCAGGCGATATGACATCGTGCAATCCCAGCATGAGAAGTCCGATCTGATCAATGCGTTGTTGCCGCGTGGCACCGGTCATGCCGCACATATTTCATGCCGGCGCGACATGGGCTTTCAGAAGTCGGCAAAACTTCGATTCGCTTTTCGTTTGATCAATGCCCGCTTTCATAAGGTTGTGGCACCGACAAACGCGATCCTCACTGCGCTGGCCGATGACGAAGGCATCTCCCCTGAAGTGATGCAATGCATTCCGAATGGTGTCGACACGGCTCGATTCGTTCCAGCGATTGCCGCCGAGCGTGCAGAGTCGCGATCTCTGTTCGGTATTCGCGATGGGGATTTGGTCATTGTCTGTGTGGCGAGCTTTTCCAAGGTCAAACGTCATTGCGACCTGATCGCGGGCTTCGCGCAGTTACGGGTCAGGCAGCCAAACGTTCACCTTCTGCTGGCAGGTTCAGGGCCACTCGAAAGCGAACTGATTGCCCAAGTTGAAGCCCTTGGAATTCGCGAGGCAGTAACATTTGCGGGCAATCGCGGTGATGTCGAACGGCTGCTCCACTGTGCCGATGTCTTCGCCTTGTGTTCTGACACCGAGGGGCTTTCAAACGCGATCATCGAGGCGCAAGCCTGCGGCTTGCCAGTGGTCGCGACGCGGGTTGGTGGCAACCCCGACCTGGTGACTGATGGAGAAAACGGATACCTGGTTCCTGCCCGCGATCCGTCGTCAGTAGCCACAGCCTTGATGAAGGCACTTGATCCAATATGGGCACCTCATGCCGCTGAGGTCAGTCGCCAGCGCATCGAGAATAGCTATTCGCTTCGCGCGATGGCCGACGGCTACGACCAGCTATATACCGAGTTGACGCAATAACTCACGATGGTTTTGCCGCGATTGGATCCATGCGGACGGCGGCGCTTACAACCCGATAGTTATCCGGAACATCTTTCACGACGGTCGTGTTGGCTCCAATGACTACCCCGTGGCCAACCCGGATTTCACCGACAACAACCGCAGAAACTCCGACATAGACGTTGTTGCCGATGACGGGGCCGCGAGTTGATTTACCAGCCCCTTTGTAGCCGATCGTTACGCCTTGTCCGACACTGCAACCCGATCCGAGCTCGCAATCTGCCCCGACAACGATGCCACCCCAATGGCCAATGTAGAAGCCCGGGCCAATGCGACTCGCTGTCGAGAGTTCGATCCCAAGGATCAAATTGCTGAATACCCGCAATAGCTGATAAATGAATTTCGGCGAGATGGATAGCCAGCGCGGGCTGATCATCCGGCACCAGCGACCAAACCGGTAAATTGCGATTGCCATGAATCCATAATCAAGGCAATTAGCAAGAAGACCGATAACTCCGCTGCGATGTGAACTTGCTGATGCGAATCTGCGAAAGTCGGCAATAAGATCCTGCCACGGATTCTCGACAAGAGCAGATTGGCTATTGATGACCACTTGGTCAATGTCGTCGCTGTTGTCGGAATTCGCGTCAGCCATCCGAGTCCCCTGCCAGTTCTGTCATCGTCCAATCCAGGTTTTTCGCCTGCCCTTGCGCGAAACTCCGATCACTCCAGCGAATACCTAGCACATCAAACTCGCCAGCCGGCCGACGCAGGAAACCGCTTCGACTGAGCCATGTATCCGATTCGCAGCCCAGCACCGTGGTAGTTACTCGCTCGCAACCGCTTTCCCGTCCGAAGTGGCACAACTCTGGCAGAAGCACTGAGACTGCCGGGGTTGAAAGGCCTGGCGCAAAGCACCAGTCGATCAGCCTCAATGCGGTCATGTGACTGGTGCCACCCAGATCATTGGTGACCGAGGCTGCCATATAGCCGATGCAGCGGTCCTTGATCCATGCCGAACTGATCCGGTAGCGCCCTCTGGGATTATCGATCAGACGCCAGTTGAGATGGTCTGCCTTCCTAACCATGCCGATCTGAGACTTATCTTTCGCGCTTTGCAGCCCGGTGAGCATTTCATCGGTAAATCGGTCTGCCAACTCGAGTCGCGTCCCCCGCCAGTCCCACAGCCGATGCCCCGAGCGCCACAGTCCGGCAGCTGTGTTGCCAATCGTTGCGAGCGGCTCGACCCAAGACCGATTGCCGAGTCTGCTCCGCAGTAGAGTCGAGATATCAAGCGGCATGACGAAAGTTTCGCGACGAGTGACCGAATCATAGATTCGCCTAACAGTGCCGATCGAATTGGCATTGCAGCCAACCGTCATTGTAAAATCGCCGTCTCTGAAAAGGGCCTGTTTCAGCCACAGACCCAGCCCGCTTTCGCGGGTATGCGGCGCAATCAGAATGTCCTGAACTCGCTGCCCGGAGCGTTGGCGCCCCCCTACATCAAGCATGATCGATTCAGTACCGATGAGGCCGATGATCTGACGCTGGTGGCGCAGCACATAAAGTTGTCCCCAGCCCGCTTCAGTGCAATCGAGCTGATATCGCCACCGCAGATAAGCCTCGTCGTCCCACGGTGTGGCTGCAGCACGGTTTGCGGCTCGCATCGAAACGATCTCGAGCAGATCCGCCTGCGACGCGGGACCAAATGAATCGATCAGCAACGATGGTGTTATTGCCAGGCCACGCGAGACCAGCGAGGTGGTCGCGTCGAAGCTTGGGACTCGCATACCCGTCAATGCTGGAGACTCAGCGCGAAACAATGCCGTTTCGTTCCATGAAGTGCACCGCATCGCCAATAGAGTGCAATTTTCTGGATTCTTCAGCGGACAGAAGCACACCAAAGCGTTCGTCAAGCTCGGCGATAAGCACCAGTGCCCCCATTGAATCCCAACCCGGAAGGTCCTCGCGGCGTGTATTGAGTGAGAGACTTTCGGTTGGCACCATGAACGCTTCTGCCAGCAACGCGATAGCCTGATGAGTCGAGATAGGTTTGATCGTCATATTTTCAGCCCCGATGCTCATTGTGGCTTCGCCTGTGAACGATAGTCGTGATGCATCAGGTGACATTGAGAATCCAGATTGATCAGTGCCGACGCCCACGAGAGACCGACCCCGTAGCCCAGGAGCATTAGCCGTCGTGGCGAAAAGCCATCATCGTTTGGTTGATCGGCCAGCCGATGAGTGATCGTGACCGGAATCGACGGGCCGCCGCAATTGCCGACTTCCTCGATTGTCATCGGCACCCGATCGGCGGGCAGTCCGCATTTTTTTGCGAGATGCCGCATCGTAAAGCGGTTCGACTGGCTCAGAACAAAAGCATCGACATCCTCGATGCCACACTGAGCGAGCCCAAGGGTTTCTTTCACCAGTTCTGGCATGCGAATGATCGTGAACGCAAAGATCGCTGCACTATCCATCCGTACCGACAGGTCGCGGGCCTTCTCAGGAAATCGCTCCCGGAACCCACCACCACGGATGATCAGGTCACCATGACCCGAGCCGTCGGTGTGCATGCAAAAAGCGCCGTGATCGTCACCGACCTCGAGGGCTGTGGCCGATCCGGCATCGCTGAAAAGCAGCGTGGCGGCCGGGTCATCAGTGCTGGCATAGTGGCTTGGTGTTTCACCGTGCAAAAGCAGGATTCGACCTTGCCCGCCCGCCTTGAGCATTGATGCGGCCAGATAGAGGCCATAGGGGTAGCCCGAGCAACCCAAGCCCATGTCGAAGGCAGCGCAAGCGTCAGAAAGTCCGAGCCATTTGTGCACCACGCAGCTGGTGGATGGCATCAAATAGTCGGGCGTTTGCGTCACGAAGATGAGCGCGGTGATGGTTTCGGGTGCCCAGTCGAGGCTTTTGAGCAGATGAGTCGCTGCTTCAAAGCAAAGATCGGCAGAGGTCACATCCGGCTCAGCGACTCGACGCTGCTTGACGCCCGCCATCGACACAACCTTCCGGACTTCATCACCACCGAATCTCGGTGCCTCGGTGTTATTGGCGACGGTTTTGGGTGGCAGGCAGGTGCTGATGCCGGCCACGCGAAATCCATTGATGAGTGATTGGCTCAAGATACTTTGTCGGAATTTCGTTGCTTGGAGTGATCAAACTGATTATAGGTGGCGCCCTGACGACCGTATGTCGAAACGGTCACGTCCGGCTGTCGGAGATCCCCAAATCGTGCACAGACCTGCATGGCGCTGCTTGTTAGACTCAGCGAGTCAATCAATCGCCTGACACTGGGACCACTGTCGAATGTGTGGAATCGCTGGAATTGTCGACCATGGTGGTCGCCATCCGATAAGTGCTGAAGACATTCAGGCCATGATCGCGGCGATCAGCCATCGTGGTCCCGACGGCACAGGAATCTGGACTGGCGGGGCGGCGGGGCTCGGTCATGCCAGGCTCAGCATCATTGATCAGTCAGGCGGTGCTCAGCCGATCGGCAACGAAGACGGAAGCATTCAGGTGGTTCTGAACGGCGAGATTTTTAACTATATCGAGCTGAGAGAGTGCCTGATCGCCAGAGGACACCGCTTTAAAACACAGTCTGATACCGAAGTCCTGGTTCATCTTTACGAGGACTATGGCGATGCGATGGTTCAGCACCTCAATGGTCAATTCGCTTTCGCCATCTGGGATGCCCCTCGTGAAAGGCTGTTGCTGGCCCGTGATCGGGTTGGCATCCGTCCGCTTTTTTACACACAAGCTGCCGGGAGACTCGCTTTTGCCTCGGAGATCAAGGCACTGTTGACCTTGCCCGACATGTCACGCCGGATCAACCCGAGGGCACTCGCTCAGGTCTTCACATTCTGGGCGCCGATTGCGCCCGATACAATGTTCGCGTCAGTGCACCAATTGCCGGCGGGGCATGTGCTGAGTTGCGATTCGCGCAGGGTGCAGGTGACTCGCTATTGGGATTGGCAGTTTGAGGTTGACCCGGTTGCAGACAACATCACTGCGGCCTCGACTCGACCCGAAGCCCTGCTTGAGTTGCTTGACGACGCAGTTCGACTGCAATTGCGCTCGGACGTTCCGGTTGGTGCCTATGTCAGCGGCGGGCTCGATTCGGCGTTAATCGCAGCGCTTGCAGCGCGCTATCGCAGCATCCCGATCCGGACTTTCTCAATGACATTTGAGGATGCTGAGTTCGATGAGAGCCTGTATCAGCAGCAGGTGATTGGGCAATTGGGTACTGAGCATTCTTCGATGCGTGTGAATGCTGCCGATATTGCAACGCAGTTTCCGAAGGCTATCTTTCACGCTGAAACGCCTGTTGTTCGCACAGCCCCTGTTGCAATGATGATGCTCTCCAGGCATGTGCGTGACGCCGGTTTCAAAGTGGTGCTGACCGGTGAAGGCGCAGACGAAATCTTCGGCGGCTACGATCTGTTCAAAGAGGCGCGGGTACGGCGCTCGATGGCGAATCATCCCGGTTCCACTTGGCGGGCGAGCCTGCTCACCCGCCTCTACCCCTGGCTCAGGCACTCGCCGGGTGCCGGGCGGGCGCTGTCGGCAAAATTTTTTCATGCCGAACCGCAAGCTCTTTCATCGCCGACCTTTGGGCATGCGATTCGTTGGTCGACAACGTCGCGTGCAATGCAGTTTTTCAGTGATGATCTTCGCGATCAGATTGGTTCCTATGATCCGGTTGCCTGCTTTGAATCGACTCTGCCCAAAGCGATGCCCAAGTGGTCCGCACTTGCGCGAGACCAATACGTTGAAGCGCATACCCTTCTGGACGGCTACCTGCTGGCTGCACAGGGAGACCGCATGAGCCTTGCCAATGGGGTCGAAGGGCGTTATCCCTTCCTTGATCATCGAGTGGTCGAATGGGGTGGCAAGTTACAGGCCGCAGCCAAGATGCGTGGCCTGCTTGAAAAGCGCGTGCTTAAGCAAGCCGCGAACGGTCTCGTGCCTCAGAGCATCGTCAAACGAGCCAAGCAGCCCTATCGCACCCCCGATAGTCAGTGCTTTTTCGTCGATCGACGAGCCCCTGATTATGTCGAGGCGCTGCTCGATGAATCGCACCTGCGGGCGACAGGTCTGTTTGATCCGGATGCAGTCGGTCGCCTGGTGCAAAAGTGTCGCAATGGCCGGTCACTGGGCTTTGGCGACAATATGGCGTTTGTGGGCATCTTGTCGACCTTGCTGCTCGAGCATCAATTCGTCAGCAGACCGGCGATGGCGGTCTGATCATGAGCAGCGCGTTTGGCACGGTCCGCCTGCTGCATCATTGGCTTGAACGCAGCGCGTGCGAGCATGGTGATCGGATCGCGCTGATCTGTGACGGTGAGCGAATCAACTGGTCGACGCTCGGGCGCCATGTCGAAGCGCTTGCCACGGTGCTTCGAGAGAATGGCGTTCAGCGCGGCGAGAGAGTCGCGATTTTTCTTGAGAATTCGATTGAAGCAGTGGTCGGGATCTTTGCGACGCTGAGCGTTGGCGGTGTCTTCATGCCGATCAACCCGATGACCAAGTCCGAAAAACTCGCCTATATGCTTCGAGACTCTGGCGCATGTGTCTTGCTCGCGCAGGGCTCACTCTGGAAGTTCTCGCTGGACGCAATTCGCGATACACCAGAGCTGCGGCTTTGTGTTGTGGCAAGGCAAAAAGCGGATCAGGCAATCTCGGGGGCCGACGGCGTCCGTGTCGTTCGGTGGCCCGAGTGCGAAACCAATCCTTCGACAGACTTTCCCTGCCGGCCACAATTTGCGCCGGGTGAATGCATCGATCAGGACCTTGCAAGCATTATCTACACATCGGGTTCGACTGCCGATCCGAAGGGCGTGATGCTCAGCCATTTGAACATGCTGAGTGCAGGCCGCTCGATCAGTGACTATCTCGGGATCAACAAAGACGATGTGATCTTCTGTGCCTTACCTCTGGCATTCGACTATGGTTTGTATCAAGTCCTGATGGCCGCCCGAAAAGGTGCCTGTGTCGTCCTTGAGCGAGGGTTCGCCTTTCCGGTTAAAGCCGTGGAAGCGATGCAGCGCGAAGCTGTAACGGTCTTTCCGGGCGTGCCGACCATGTTCGCGATGCTGCTGGCACTGCGTAATCCTGAAGCGCTTAAGCTTCCTGCACTCAGGACGGTTACCAACACAGCCGCAGCACTGTCAGAGCCGCAGATTGCACGCCTGCGCCAACTGTTCTCGACAGCAAAGCTTTTTCTGATGTACGGCTTGACTGAATGCAAGCGTGTGACCTACCTGCCGCCCGAGATGCTCGATCGTCGGCCAACCAGCGTGGGGCGAGGTATGCCTAATGTCGAGGTCTGGCTGACTGATGAGACTGGCTCACGTTTGCCTTTTGGTAGTACCGGTGAGCTGGTGGTGCGAGGGCAAAACGTGATGCGCGGTTACTGGAATAAACCCGAGGCCAGTGGCCAGCGTCTAAGAAAGGATCGGATCAGTGGCGACATGATTCTCCACACCGGCGATATCTTTCGTACTGATCGTGAGGGTTGGCTGTATTTCGTCGCCCGCACCGATGACATTATCAAGAGCCGGGGCGAAAAGGTCAGTCCGCGCGAAGTCGAGAATGCGATTCATCATCTCGAAGGCATCGCTGATGTCGCGGTCGTCGGGGTTCCTGATGAGGTGCTTGGAGAGGCAGTCAAGGCTTTTGTTGTATTGCGGGAAGGTGTCGAACTGACCGAACGCGAGGTGATCGTGCACTGTCGAGCCTTGCTTGAGGGGCATCTTGTTCCCAAGCATGTGAGTTTTGTTTCGGTCTTGCCAACAACCGACACCGGAAAGATCAGCAAACGCATGCTGGCCCGAGATTATCAAGGCGGCCTGCACGAGGATTCCATCAAATTGAACCAAGCGGACATCCCCAATGAATGACGACCAACGCAAGCTGGCGGTGAAATCGGACCTCAGAAAGTTTCTTGCCGAGAATTTCATCATGGGAAGCCAACCGGCGCCGATTGAAGACAGTGACTCATTCCTCGAGATGCACATCATGGATTCGACCGGCTTTCTCGAACTTGTCGGCTTTCTGGAAGAGAACTACGGCATTGAAATCACCGATGAGGACATGACCCCCGAGAATCTCGACAGTCTGAATGGCGTCGCTGAATTTGTAGCGCACAAGCTCGGCTGATGACTCCACCCGTGTCAAACGAAGGCGGAGTGGTGGGCGCATCGGTTCTGGCGATTGATGCCGAGGCTGAAGTTGCAAGAATTGGTCGCTGGATGCAGGACGCGCTATCGCGTGAACTGCGCAAGCGAGGCGTCGTCGTAGCCATTTCAGGTGGCATCGACAGTGCGGTCTGTGCAGCCCTGGCAGTAAAGGCCCTTGGTCCTTCAAAGGTCTTCGGGCTTTTATTGCCTGAGCGCGAGAGTTCACCAGGCAGCACGACGAGAGGACGTGAACTGGTCGAGATGCTTGGAATCGAGCATCTTGAAGTCGATATCACGCCGGTACTAACCGCCTTTGGATGTTATGCCCAACGCGATGCGGCGATCAAGCGGGTCATCCCTGCCTATGGTGATGGCTGGCGCTCGAAGATTGCGATTGCGGGAAGCGGCAAAGGGCAGATTGCTTCGTTTCGGCTGATTGCCGAATCACCTTCGGGTGAGCGATTCGAAGACCGTCTGTCCCACCGTGAACTGCTGCAGATTGTCGCTGCGACCAGTTATAAACAGCGATCGCGAAAGACAGTTGAGTACTTTCATGCGGATCGACTGAATTATGCAGTTTTAGGCACGCCCAATAAGCTCGAATATGAATTGGGGTTTTTTGTACGCAATGGCGACGGTTCTGCAGACATCAAACCGATTGCACATCTCTATAAAACACAAGTCTTTGCTACGGCTGAATTTCTGCATTTACCCCAATCGATTCGGGAAGCGACGCCCTCAACCGATACCTATTCAATGTCTCAAGGACAGGACGAGTTCTATTTTGGATTCCCTTGGCAGCAGATTGACCTAGCGATGTGGGCGAATGAGCAAGGATTAGCAGTCGAAGAGGCATCACTTCTCCTTGGGCGAGCCCCCGAGGCCGTTCTACGGCTACGAAATGATATTGAGTTTAAAAAAAGAGTGAGCAAGGTCATCGGAGCACAAGCAATGACGATTACCGAGAGCAGTAAATTGCAACCAAAAGTTGATAAGGATGAATAAACTACCAAAGGTCTCCGCAATAGTTCCGGTTTATAACGGTGAGCGGTATCTCCGCCAGGCAGTGGAAAGTGCTTTGACACAAAACTATCCGAATGTCGAAGTAATTGTTGTCGATGATGGTTCAACTGATGAGAGCGGGGAAATTGCGAACCAATTGGCGAAAGAATTTCCTCAACAAGTCAGAACTGTACATCAGGCTAACTCAGGTCTGGTAGGTGCGCGTAATACTGCAATTGCGCACGCGACAGGGGAGTTGTTGGCTCTGTTAGATTCTGACGATATATGGCTACCAAATCACATAAGCGAATCCGTAGCAGTATTCGAGAAAGAAAGAGCGGTCGGCCTCGTGCACGCGAACATAATTCTGATTAATGGCGACGGCGACGTTTTAAATGCACCGACCAATAGAAGGTGGAGCACTAATCAACAAGAGGCCTGGCAGCAAATATTTCTGCGGAACGAACACGTGTCTTGCGCTACGGCCGTTTTTCGAAGGTCTGTCATCGATCGCGTTGGAGCGTTCGATAGCGATTTTAATCGCCTCGGATGTGAGGATCGTGACATGTGGCTACGTATCAGCGAAGTATCGAATGTGCATTATATCGATGCTGTGCATGCGAAATACCGCATACATGAAAGCAATATGAGCAAGAGTATTGATAAAATGCATCAGGCTCGGATGAAATTGATACACAAGCACGGATCCGAGAATATGAAAGGTAAAGTTATCAGGCAAGCATATGCAGCTGTCTGGCGCGAAAGTTCCGAAAGCTATATGGGTATAGGCGATTTTCGTCGATCGGCGACTTCAGCAATTCGTGCAGTGCACAGTAACCCGTCAGACATACGAAATTGGAAACAGTTGGCTAAGGTAGGTCAGGGCCCTATAAAAATCCGCGTGCGGTAACTGGGTCTTCTGACTGATGCCAAATATGTCTAGCAAAGGATCAACGCGATTTTCCATCCATGTATTCCGCTATGCAATAGGAAATTTCCTAGTGCTAGGAGCTGGATTGGTATCATTTCCGATTACGGCTCGGCTTCTAGATACGGAGCAGTTCGGTATTTTTAGCTACTTTGATACGTGTGGGCTACTAATTGCAGCATTACTGAAGTTTGGGTGTGGAGACACAATGGTTCGATTTTATCCACATGAGGGAAATGAAAAAGAATTTATGAAGTTTTGGTCCAGTTTTTTAATTGCGCCGGCGATGATAGCCTTTGCAATTTGGATAGTAATCATGATAGTCGCTTTTGCTCTCGAGGCGCACGGAAAGTTTGATAATCCGACGGTAATAATTTTTGTTCTTTTCCAGGTAATGTTTACGGTATTCATGTCCCATGCTCTTTGGATTTCAAGGGCACGGGAGCAATCAAAATTTAATGCATCCTTCGATGTTATAACAAAATGGATAACGGTCGTAGTGACCTTGCTGATTTTAAGCCAGTTTTGGCCAGCAGCAGAAGGGGTGATCTTTGCGCGCCTAATTTGCTCATTTGCGTTTTCTATATTTCTTATAAATTGGCTGTCTAGACAAATTAAATTTAGCTTTGCGGAAATCGACTTGAAGGAAACGAAGAGGGGGATGCGTTATGGCATTCCTATGGCATTGAGCGAGATATCAGGAGTTTTGTTAGGGTTGGTCGACAGGCTAATGATAAAGCATCTGATGAATGACTTTTCGGCTGTGGGAATATACAGCATCGGATTTGGACTGGCGTCATACTTTGACCAAGTTATTACAAACGCTTTCTCTCAAGCTATCACGCCAGTTGTTAATCGGCTCTATAAAACACAGGGCGAGGCGGCGGTGCTTGCATTTAAGCGCAAGCTCATGAATTTTTTGTTTTATATTTCTTGCGGTTTCATCTGTTTTTTGGTGATAGCAGGGAGAGACTTGCTTCTGACATTGGCTGGTGCAGATAAAGAGCCGGCAGCAGAAATATTTGTTATCGCGGCTATTTTCTTTTCGGTAATGCCAGTGCTGAAGGTGGCCTCAACGGGGCTGCTGCTTGGAAAACGATCAGACATACATTTAATCGTCATTCTATTCGCGGCAGTGCTGAATGTTGGACTGAACTGTTTTGCGATTCCGACATGGGGGACTATCGGTGCATTGACATCGACATGCTTCAGTCTGACTGTGATGAACGTCTTGCTCTACTCATTTTGTCCCAAGCCAATGCGATGTTTGCCTGAGGTGACCGCGATGAGCAGGGCAGTACTAGCTGGAAGCGTGTGCTTTTTAATTATCACAGGCACTGGAATCTTAGTCGCTCAAAGTCATTGGGCCCGAGTGCTGTCTACATTTGCGCTTGTATCCGTGCTTTACGGTGGCGCGATATTCTCAACGGACTCTATCTTGCGACAGACACTACGGTCGCTCGTTCATAAGAAGCAATGATTAAATCCGATAAGACAACCGGGTATATGCAGATCGCGTTAATAGTATCGACTGATGTTGTACCTGCGTGGGTTGCAAGCGTTGCGGAACGTCTTGATAATTTTAAAACGAGTAGAATTAAACTCGTTTTAGTACAGGAGTCAATAGGCAGAGGGGCGGAAGATGAAGTTGAGGAATATGCCTCAAATCAACGAGAATTTGGAGTTTTTAAAAATAAGCTTGACGGTTTTGGAAGAGTGTTGGCTTGGTTACTTAGGGGGTGCGGCCAAGCTGAGGTAGAATTGAAAGACGCCTTTGCTAGTAAATTCATAAAAACTGTACTTCCAGCCGTTGATATTTGTGGCATAAAGGAATTCGGCAAATATAACGAAAGCTGTGGTACGAAATCTGAAAATCAATTAACATCCGAAACCCAAGAGTTTCAATTCGATCTCATTGTTAATCTGGGACATGAAAAAATAATCCGTGATATTTCATCTTTGGCACGCTATGGCGTGTGGACGATTGAGCACCCTCAGTGTATTCCAGGTTTTGCCACCTTGCTTTCTGGATTTTGGGAATCGATAGATGAGCGTCCGACTACTGGCTGCGTTGTAAGGCGCTACACATCAGATAAAGCTCGTCCGCAAGTCCTAAGCAGTACTTGGGCTTCAACAATAACTTCTTCTGTTGAAGACAATCGGAGAAGTATTGCATGGCAAGCAGTCCCGTTGATTCCACGCCTAGTTGCGAAGCTTCATAGGTTAGGTGAAAAGAAATTCAACGATGAAATTAAATTGCTTAACTTGCATCCGACGGCTTTTTCCGGGCGAAGCGTAGATTATATTTCGAACGCAACGTTGTTATCAATTTTACTAAGAAGAATTTTTCGACGTGTAACTAAGGCATTTGAGTCAGCATTGTGGATGGAGCAATGGACTATTTTTGTCCGGCGATCTATTCTAGATGATATTGAGATGTGCCGATTTGTTCGTACACTTCCACCAAAAGATCGCTTTTGGGCAGATCCTTATCTGTTGGAAATTGGGGGAGTAACTTATGTATTTTTTGAGGAAGTGCTGAGAGCAAATGGCCGTGGCCACATAGCGGTTGGAGAAGTAAGTGATACTGGACTTATAGAAAATGTTCGCGTAGCGTTGACTGCGCCTCATCATTTGTCGCATCCATTCGTCTTTATGTATTGTGGCGAGATTTATATGATTCCAGAATCAAGAGCAAGCAAATGCATAACATTATACCGATGTGCTGCATTACCAGATAAGTGGGAGAAGGTGTGTAATTTGATGGAAGACGTCGATGCGTCGGATGTAACCCTTCACTTTTACAATTCTGTATGGTGGTTGTTTGTAAATATGTCTGAAGTCGAGGGCGCTTCAACGTCTGTCGAATTGTTTATTTATTCATCAGTGGATTTTCCTTCAAATACGTGGAAACCTCACGAGAAAAATCCCGTAATATCAGACTCAAGAAAGGCCCGCTCAGCTGGTCAGCTATTTATAAGAAACGGATTGCTATACAGACCATCGCAAGATTGTAGCTATACGTACGGATGGCGTTTTTCTATTAACCACGTGCATTTACTAAGTTTTGATGATTATTGCGAAAGGTCAGTAACTGTTGCTGAGCCAGGCTGGGAGAGAGACATAGTACGAACTCATACTTTTAATCAAGTCGAAGGCACTCAGGTGATTGACGGGATGATTCGTAGGCCTCGATGGTGGTAGTCGAATTTGATTTGTGTGCTCGCAGAAGAAAATTCTAATTTAATCCTGGGCGAACTTCAGTGCGGAGGATTGATGTTTCCCATTAAAACAACACCTATTCTGTGAGTATACTGTTAAATGGAGTCGAAGGATGAATTAAATTATTTGCTTGAAGTAAATTGCGGATAATAGCTTCGAAATTCTTTGTAATTAGGGTGGAGAGAATTGAAGGCGTTCGATTTAAAATCAGGTTCCAGATTGATCGAGTAAATCGGAGAGATTAGGGGCGGGCCTGCTTTGATAATTGCGCGCAAATTTGATTAAGAAGAAACAGTTCTTATTGGTGAGCTATGTTAAAACAAGATGATCTTGCTGAAATAAATTGCCAGAATTCTTTTAGTCTGACAGTTAAGGGCTACTTGAATAGGTCGGTAGACTGGTCTGCGCATCTTGTGTTTGTGTCTAGCCTGTCTTTGATTCTACTAGTCTTCAGCCAGACATGGCAAAGCATGGAGCGTCAGTGGTCTATATCGTCAGCTCACGGGCATGGCTATCTCGTGCTTCCTATCGCAATTTGGCTGTCCTTCCGCAAAGTTAGCGTTCTTAAATGTTGTTATTCTGCTTTTTCATTTTTTGGCTTATTTGCCTTGGCACTTTCATCATGCATATGGTTAATCGGTAGTATTTCTGGCATAAATATCGTTGCTGGTCTAGGTGTGGTGGCGATGATTCCCTCGTTAGTTCTTATGGTCTATGGGGCAAAAATAACCGGTTTGCTGGCTTTCCCTCTTGGGTTTCTTTTTTTTATGGTTCCAGCAGGAGATTTTTTAGTTCCGTTATTACAAAAATCTACATCTGATGCAACGGTTTGGGCTATTCGGAATTCAGGTATACCGATTTTTCAGGAGGGGAATTTCTTTAGCCTTCCTACTGGGCAGTGGTCGGTGATCGAAACATGCGCGGGTCTAAATTATGTTATTGCGGCATGTGTTCTTGGTTCACTATATGCATATTTAAGCTTTCAAAATCATCTTAAGAGAGCGGTGTTTATTATTGCGGTTATTCTTGTTTCTGTTTTTAGTAACTGGCTTCGTGCATATCTAACGGTGTTGACAGGGCACTTTACGCACATGAAATGGGGGCCAGGCCATGAGCATGTTACTTTTGGTTGGATTCTTTTTGGAATAATTATTGGAAGTCTGTTTTGGTTGTGCTCGCGTTGGTCGGATGTGGATGGTTTGATCAACCAGAACGATAATATTAGTAAATTACCAAAGATCGATCATATTGACGAGTCGAAGTCGGATGCTAGTGTCGCCAAAAACTATGGATTGATATTTCCCGAGTTAATGATGTTTGCCGCAGCCCTTTGCGTCGTGATGTTTGCAAAATATTGCGCTAGTGGCGTCCTTATGTCGTCCCCGGAAGGGATTGCGCTCGACAGGATCAAAGCCACAGTCGGCGAAGTGCAGGTTGTTCCTGATTCATTCTCTCCAGCGTATTCAGGTTGGCGGAGTATGATTGAGTTCCATTCGAATGATAAGACTAATGTTTATGTAGGTTATTACTCTCATCAAAACGAAGGAAACGAGCTCGTTAGCAGTGAGAATAGATTGATTGATGAGTCGGGCTTGTGGAAAGAGGTCTCTTCTCGCAATACCGATCTACACGATGCAAATGGAGTTTTGCACAAAATAAAAGAGCTTAAACTCATTGGTAATAACAAGAAAGTACTGGTTTGGCAGTATTATGTTTCAGGCGGCAAGATATCTGTAAATAAGTTATCGGCCAAAATCGATACCTTGCGTTCTATGTTGTTGGGGTTAGGTGACCAGGCGATCGTTGTTGTAATTTCTAGAGAATATGAAGATAAGGATGTTTCGCAAGTCAGAGATCGACTTCTTGCAATTGTATCCGCAATTCGCCCAGTTGTGTTGGAGCTGACCCATCCGCTTTCTGGTAATTGAATTGGTCTGCTGAATCTCTGCTGTTTTGATAATTGAATTAGGGATTTATGGGAATAATCGCTGCGCTTCGTGACACGGCAATTCCAGTCATCGTCTATTTGGTGATGATTGGTGTTGTTGTGGCTGGAGTTTTTTGGAGAGCTGAGTTACCAGTTATCCTATTGGCTGTTTTTGCGCCTCTTCCGACTCTTTGGTATGCGACACACGGATTTCCATTGGCGACTGATGCTATTGATTTATTGGTAATGTCAGCGGCTATTGGTGTGATTGTCAATAAGGGCGGTTATCAGAAAACGCCTCTTTCTATTATTGTATTTGCTACTATATTGTACACCTACATAAGTCTATGGATCAGTGCGATTGGTTTTAATCTCCCTATGCCAATTTCTTTGGATAATCCTTTTTTGAAGGCTTGGAAAAATTATGCACTTATATTCTTGATATATTATGTAGGTTTTAACTCGATTCGGACGGAAAATCAGGTAAAGTTATTGATCAATTCTTGTATTGCCGTTCTCGCATTTATGGTTTTTCAGGAGGTGAGAGGGTTTAGTGCCGGTGACAGTTATTCGCATGGAAGGCGGTCTGACGGTCCGTTTTGGATTGTGGGCTTGAATGCTAATCACTTTGCATCATTTTTGTGTTACGTTGGTTTGTTTGCTTTTGGTCAGTTTCTGTTTGCAGGGAAATCAAAACGAGCTTGGATATATCTGTTTATTTATTTGTCAAGTTTATACCCGTTGATGTTTAGCTATTCCAGAGGGGCGTATGTCGCGTCTCTGGCAGGATTGATATTTTTCGCTTTCATGAGAAACCGAAGATTGGCTTTTTTGCTGATTTTGTTTGCCTTATTTTGGAAAGATATTCTGCCTGCGACGGTAATCGAAAGGATTGAGATGACAGAAGGCTCTGGGGGCGGATTGGATGATTCGTCAGCCTTCCGTTTGGAGGTCTGGGAATTGGCTATTGCTTTATTTCGTGATAATTTATTTGCTGGTATTGGTTTTAACGGCTTTATCGTGGCTTCTCAGGGTATGAAGCTTCATGATACTCATAATTTCTATTTGAAAATTGCAGCTGAGCAAGGTTTGCTTGGGCTCTTCCTTTGGTTTGCCTTTATTGTTGGCGTTGGTATAAAGGCTTGGTCTCTCTTCCGTCATTCATTTTTATTATATAGCAAGGGTTGTGGATTCGCTACGCTGGGATGTTTGGTGGGGGTTTTGGTATGTAATCTTTTTGGTGACAGATTCTCTCAGATTGAAATTTCTGTTGTCTTAGTGCTTTTGTTTGCTGCAATGCAAAGGCAGGGTTTGATTGACTCGAGGTCAATTGAGTTGGGAGACGCTGTAGTGCCCCAGCGGAATACGCCCAACTAAGTTCGGTAATGCAATCGACTTAGCAAGGATCTTTATTCCGAGAGCCAGATGAGGGCGCCGGCGGTTGTAAATGCCGAACGATTTTTCGATCGTTCTGCTTGTGTATTGCTATGACTCGAGCCGACGCTGTTGTGTACTTTTATTTCCAAGGTTTGAATTACGCGCTCAAGATTGCCGTTCTGCTTGAGGTAGTGCCGTGATGAGTTCCTGGATCAAGCCTTATCCTCAAGCCACGGCCGCGTGCCTTCTGCTGGTGAACACTAGGCCGTTGTCGGATCTCCGATGGTACGGCCGTGGTAACCTTGTCCACCCGTTTCGATTCGAGCGACCAACGACAGTTCTAGTACCGACTCCGCGGTTTCCGATCGGTTGCTGCGATAATGGTGCCTGCCTAGCAGGGCGCGGCTGCAGTGTTCGATCTCTAGTGCTAGCTTCGGCCGACCATTTTGTGCAGTCCAGATCCTGCTCATATCCGGCTCTTAGCATTCTTTCGACTGTTCAGCCAACCGCAACAAGGGTTTGATTGGTAGTTCGAAGCCGACCGGCCGCATGTTGATATGCTGGCGTTTGATTTGGAGGACCCAATGGACCGTGTTCCTCTTGAAATCCGGCATGCGCCAAGCCGTTCGGTAGCCGAGCGTAGGGCTCTCCTTGATCATCGCTTTGATCGGGGGCCGCCTATGTTTCTGAACTTTCGGCTCGCCCTTGGTCGGCCGGCAGTACACTAGTTTTCTGGCTACTTAGAGCCACTTGCAAAGTTTGCTGATAGAGTCGGCGGACACGCTTTCCTTCAGGCCCTCGCGGACCGTCTCGTTAATCGCTCGTCCTCGCCCAACAGGGACTGCAGCTTTTCTTAGACACTCAGTTCCAGCATCGCTTCGCCGTACGCTTCCTGCAGGGCCTTCAGCTGGCGCTCGTAGTGATCTCGAACGCTCTGGGGGTTGGCGCACTGCGAGATCTTCAATGCCATCTTTACCGTGATCGCCCCAGTCTTCGATCTCAGGCGGCGGCAGGTCGTAGGCCCGGCTGGCGTAACCACCGCTTTGTTGACCTGAATGAGCTCCAGCTCGGTTTGGCGCCGCACAGTCCAGCATTTGGATTCTCTTTCATCATTATGCTCACGGTGATGTCCTCCAAACATGGCACCTGATCCGGTTTTCACTGGGGAATTACCAATATGGACTTTCCAACCATTAACGCTTATGCAACGCCCTTGGCGGAATGACGCCTAAGGGCTGAACGAGGCCGCACTATCTATCTGCTTCTCGATCCAATGGATGTTGTGAAATTAACGATTGTTTAGCTGTCGGAAATGGATCTTGGTTTTGCTATTATGAAAATTTGCAAGTAAAAAAGATCAAGTGCGAATTTATGAAGAAAACCCGATATCAACTTGTAAAAAATAATTTCAACTCTCCTGCGCGGTGGTGTATACATGTGCTTGTTGATTATTTGTACGTTTGATATCTCAAAGGGGGTGGTTCCGATCAGTTCTGTTTTTATTTTCCTTTTGAATATCCTAAGGTGAGTCTTGTCCATTATCCCATAGAGTTCGTACTTGATAGAACCATTTGTGAGTTTATGGATGATTTGAATGTTTCTGAAGTTCGGAACGGAAATAAACGAATTGGTGTTGCAGGGAGTGTTTTTAATTAGATCTATTAAAAACGTCTGAGGGTCATCCGTGTGTTCAATAAAATCATCCAGAAATATAAAATCATAGATGTGGTCGTTGTTGAGGAAGTACGTTGGAAATACTGTAGGTCTTGGGTTCGAATGCTCTCTCTTGTGTGCGGCTGATGGCTCGTATGCATGATAAGGAGTGATGGGATATTTCGACATCAAATCTCTGGCGAATCCTCCGTCGCCAGATCCGATCTCTTGGCATTTGCCATAAGCATTCGAGAGCAATGCTTGTATATCGCACCTTTTGCTACTTGAGTAATCTACATCTGATAATATAATTAATCCAAGGTAAAGATTCGCAGACGACGCGCAAACGATAACCCATGACTAACGGCAAGTCAAACTTATTATGACGAGCATCCAAGCTATATCCCAAGGTCGAGCTGATCTCGTCAGACTATCAAGAGGATGGAAAGATGGTTAAGTTACTGGGTTAAGGGATGTACTTTAAAAAATTTTTGCATACTAAATTAATCGTGGCGGATTTGTTTTTGTAATATAAAACGCGAAGCTTTGAAGGCGGTATACAAGGTAATCGCTAATCGGAGTGTTTTCACAGAAAATTCCTGCATTTAGCTGCCGTCACCGGTTTCGGCATCGGATCGAGAAAAGCCGGTTTTCGCATTAGCAGTTATTGCTTGTGACAGGCGGACTCTAGGATTTCGAATATTTGATTTGCCGCCACAGCAAAGTGTATAGGTACAGCTTCTAATAAATCCTGCGTTTAATATCAAGAATCCAGCTAGGAAGAAAGCAAGCATAATATTCTATAGGATGGCCCAAAAGACCGCTTGACAGAATTATACTCCTTGCGCGCTCAAGCTTTCTAATATGAATCAAGGAGGGAATAGAATCATGCTCTAGTTTACGAATCCTGGCGGCAACGGTATCTGGATCAAGGCTCGCGAGAATGGCGAATTTATTAATAACATAGCACTCCGCATTAAGCATTTCTTCATACTTGCCACCATAATGGTTATCTGCAGGAGTGAAGTTATACAACTGTTGTGTTGTTGCATACTTGCGGCCTGAATAAACAAACCGTAACCAAAAATCATAGTCATCCACACCGAAACAGGATCTAGACTCGTCAAATAGACCTAATTCAATCAAGGCGGATCTTTTAACTAAGCTACCGCTGGGATTTCCGCCATAATTACGTTCAAAAAATTTCTCAACTCCGAGATTGTTAGAGTTTGGCGCTTTTTCGCAAAAGATAGCATCGACTGATTCGCTAGTCATGCTCAACTGAACCTCTGTTTTATTGTAATGCCAAGTATCATCATGATCTAGGAATGCGATCCATTCGCTGGAGCAAGCAAGAATACCGGTATTTCTAGCGCTAGCCGGTCCCCCATTTTTCTGAGTAATTAATCGGACCGGAAATTTCCTTACGACGTCTGCAGACCCATCGGTCGATCCATCATCTACGCAGATAATCTCGTCCGGAATTCTTGACTGAGAAAGCACGCTTTCTATAGCTTTCGATACAAATCTTGCGCCATTATAAATTGGTATAACTGAAGCGACTGTAGTCATAATTAAATGTTTTGTTTAAGTTAACTTCGTGATTTATCAGCGTTTTTATTAACTATTCGTCCATAACGAAGCCGTCAACGAGCGCAGCTTGCTGGAAACTGCAGCTAGCGGACAAAACGCTTGATGTCCCGGTTCATGAACAGAGCGAAAGCAGGAGTCATTGGTATCATTGCCTTTATGCGAAGAAGACTTATAAAAGCCGTCGTCCCCGCTTTGTCGATCATTTTCAGAGATAACCCCCAGTTCCATTGTGTCGATAAGCAGAGCGATTATGCGGTCATGGCCAGCCGCTGCTTGGGTGTCATGCCGCCTACTGCCATGTTTAGGCGGGCCTGTTTGTAACTTCACATCCATGCAGTGGCATGGTCCTGAACTTTTGTATGTGAGGCCTATTTATACCGGCTGAACCACTCTGAGCGCATCGTCCGATTGAACCGGTCAACATTCATTTTGTTGCGGGTCACGTGGCCCGGTGATCCCGATGCGAAGGCCTCGGTCTTTGGCCCCCAGCTGAGCGTGGCCTGACTGATGTACTCTGAACGTGTTTACAGCGGATCAATGAGGGGCGTCCGCGCCACTGGATCAATTGGTCCAGCTCTCGGATGACACGTTCAGAGGGCAACGAGAAGTCGATCTCAATGGACAGTGCCTCGTGGTTGAAATCGTCCAGCACATTGAATAGCTGAAGCGCACGTCCGTCATCGAGCACGTCGTGCATGAAGTCCAGTGACCACACTTCATTGATCCCGCTTGGCACCGTCAGCGCCAGAGACTTGTAGCGCACCAGCCACTTGCGCGGTTTGATGCGCAAATTCAACTCCAGTTTCCTGTAGAGCCGGTAGACCCGGTTTGGGTCCAGCCAAACCGCTTCACTTTGCGCAGATACGGGAAACACACGCCAAATCCCCAGGTCCGATGATTGTCCGTTAAGCGCATAAGCCACTGGTCGATCCGCTCATTCTCGGGGTTCGTCCTGGACTCATACCGGTAGCAGGACTGGCTGACCCGGAACATCTCGCAGGCCAACCGAATCGATACGGCGCGCTCCTTGACCGCTCGTTCGGCCATCTCGCGGCGCCGAGATGGCTTCACCACTTTGTTGCTGGAGCCTCCGCCACGATCGTGGCCTTCAGCTTTTCCTTGACGTCCATCCGTCGCAGCCGCCGGTTCTCCTGCCACAGTTCCTTCATCTTGGACATCATCGAGGTGCCCATGCCGCCGAACTTGGCTAGTCACGTTTGAACGTCGTCGAACTGATGCCAAGGTTCCTGCTCAAATCGGGCACTGAAATCCCCTGCTTCGCGCGCTCGAGCGCATCAATGATCGGGCTGTCTGTAAACCGAGACTTCCGCATTTCTGTAGAGCCCCTTCTTTTAGATGAATGTCTACTTCTCAGCACTTTGAAATTTCGGGGGGCCTACTTCGAGTACAATTTCAAGCTTATGGTACAAGATGTAAGTGATCTTCATAATTAAATTGAAGTTTTCTACTGGAGAAGTTCGAGTGCGCCAATGTCAATTGAAGATCCTTGAGGGCGGCTTATATTTAAAAAGTCGCTTGCCGGGACATTTACGCCGGTTATTCCTGAATTAACTGCAATACTACCGGGTTTTAGTCGAGGATCAAATGAATTGGGATTGGGGTTGCTGACTATTGAAGTGGATGGGTAAATGCCCGGCTTGCAAATGTTTGACTGCCCTGGCAAGCAGGGCGAAGATGTACGTGTCGTATTAACAATGTTGTTTAGCGCAGTCAAAATAATTGGAAGCGTCGGAACGTCTGTTGTTGCGTCATAATAAGCCGCTGTGTCACCTGGGTATGCGTAAGACGAATTTTGATCATTTCCGAGCAAAATATTGTTGATCATATGAAGAGACGGATTGGTAGTGGTTTCAAACGTCGTGCCCGCGACGACCATGACATTACCGCCCCCTGTGATTGTGTTGTTGACTAAATAACCTGTAGTGCCCCTGTTAGTCCCCGATGAACGATCAATCAAAGCTAGAGCTATAGTATCCCCCACTGCCCTGCATGGCATAAGACCGGTTGAAGGGGAGGTGTGCGGGATGTTAGCTTTTTTTGCTATAAAGCTACAGTTTCCGACAGCGACAGAGTTTGTCAGGATAACTGCGCCGCCCACTTTAAGCTGGTTACCCATATTTCCTTCTGCCCAGACTCTATTAATTATTACGCTTCCGCCTTCAGTATGGTAAAGCATGTCGAGGCCATCTTGGATATTATTTCGGAAAATCGAGTCTGTAATTATAAAATCTCCGCCTGTTCGGTCTAAACCTATCCCGTCTCCGTAGCCAGCTCCATTTTGGTCCGCGCAGGCGTAAGGTGTATCAGAGTAAGGGTAATTATCTGAGCACCCGTTCCATTCAACGATCATATTGGACATGGTGATTGTTCCATACATCTGGGTGAACGAACCGTAAGTTCCGCCCCATCCGCCTCCACCATTCAGGGCGAGGCGAACATAATTCATTGTCCAGTTTGTAAGTCCAGCGGCATTTATGCCATAGTATGCCATTCCGTGAATATCAAGATTCTGCAGAAGTACATTGCTAGAGTTTGAGGCAACAATTCCGACATCACCGTAAGTCCCATTAGGATATTTCGCAGTATTCCTGCAATACAAAGTTGCATCGTTGTATGAAGCCCCCCAACCATTGCAGTTTGAGTGATCGGTAATCTCGAGACATTGAATTTCTACATTATTTGAATTATTCAAATCCAAAATGCTACTTACCCTCTCAGTTCCCCATAGCTGGGGTTTATTCTTGCATCCGCTTGCGAACTCTGCTCCAACAATTCGTGTTGGTTGAGTTGGGCTAGTGCCGGAAGGAATAGGCAGTAATTTGCAATCATACGGGTAAGAGGTTGAGCATCCATTTGTTCCCGGCATGCCGTACCCAATCATATAGGTTCCGTTGCCAATTACTAAAGTATCGCCTCCAGATATCCTTGCGGCGCCGCCAGAAGGAAGGGCGTAGCTAATGTGCGACCATGCGCAATTCACGCCGCTTGCGTCAGTTAGTGCGATATTGAATTTTCCATTGCATTTCGTCGAATCACCGCCATCTGTTCTTACATAATAAGTGGTTCCGTAGTTGTTGGGCGGTATATTGATGAGTTTTGGGGTGGTTGTTAATTTGACACTGTCGACTACTACCGTAGGTATAGTTGAGGGCTTGCTTGGATTCGCCGTTTCGTTATTTATTAGCGCATTTTCAGTGCTGACCTGTGCCTCTGCTGCAGACGCTGTTTGTACTGTTGACTTTGTTTGGCTTTCTGTCGAAATATCAGGGGATTGGTCTAGCGATGCAATCTTAGCTACTGTGCTGGCGCTACTTGTTACATCGGATAGCTGTGGTGACAATTTATCCCCTGCGGTATTGGCTATTCCGCCGCAACCGGCAATGGCTACGCTTAACGTGTAACAGTAAGTGATAGATCGAATCTTTTTGGTTCCCAGAATCGCTAACATTGAAACTCCTGGTTATCTCAGCGTCATGCAAGAGAAAATTGCCATGTCGCATATCCGACAGCAATCCTCCCGTTGAAGTGCGAAGCAGACTTTGAGCCTGTTGGTGCTTCTTCAGTGAGAGAACTCACGGTTCGTCGGTGCTCTTGCGCTGTATCGGCAGGGGATTTTTTTGCTTTAGCCAGGATGGTGGGCTTTACGACCTGTGGCTGTAGGACTAGGATGAACGGTAGGTGTCAACGCTTCAATTTTCCAAAGGATTTGTTCAACAATCCTTATGACTATGATTTGCTTTTGAAGTTATCGAGGTTGGGAAAAGCGTTATGGCCTCAGCATTTTTTCAGCGTGGCGCTGATTTTATCTCGTTCGCCCTGAACAGCCCGAAGTTCACCCATCAATGCGGGTTTCCACTCAAATAGGTTTCGTGCAATCTGTAGGGTCTTAATGAAACCTGTTTTCTGAAAATTACGTGAGGCTTTTAATGTGTCCTAAGTCGAAAACCCCAGTCCAGAGATTTGTATCGCTATCCCTTGGCGGAGCGCTGCGACCTCAAGCACGAGCTGGTGCTGCTGTGTGATTTGATTGACTGGTCAGAGATTGAGCGGCCTTTCTCGGTGCACCTTTCGAGAACGACAGGCAGGTCCGCGTTGCCGCCTAGCCGGTGACGGTGCTGCTGTATCTGCAGCATGCGAATGACTAGCCCGATAAGATCGCCGCCAATACATAGGTCGAGAACCCTGATTGGCAGTTCTTCACCTGCGAGACATATGTGCAAATCGAGTCGCCGATTGACCCGTCTAGCCTGACACGATGGGGAAAGCGCATTGGCGAGGGGGGTGTCGAGATGATGCTGACCGCCACGATAAGGGCAGATCAAGGTCGCAAGCTCGGTCTGCTCAAGGCAGCCAGGAGTCAGCCAAATGCCTGATGCTCAGGGTTAACCGGATTCTCACGTAGACCACCAAAGATAAATACTCGCTGTGTTCCCTGCATGCTCCGGAAGTCGAGCGCATCTAAAGGACAGGGCCCGAGCCTCGTATGAAATCGGCGTTAAGGCGACCATGCTCAAGGATGGCCTCGTTGTGGGCTTGCGCTCGATGCTAGGCAAGCCCTAAGGCGGCCACATGCTCGAAGAGGCGATCGAGCAGGTCAGCTTCTTGCTGACCGCCCACCGCCACCGTAATCGTGGATCGCGATTGCAAGGGAGCCGAACTCGAGAGCATTCGAATCCTAGGATCAGGACTGAGGCGCGGACTAGCCAATCGCTGCGAGCGATGATCAAAAGACGCGGCGCAATCGAGCCAACCATCGGTCACATGGAGTCAGACCGCAACTCGGACGCAATCCGCTAAAAGTTGCGTCGGGCGATCTGTTACACGCTGCGCTGTGCAGTTCCGGCCACACATCACTCTGCTGCCGAAGAAGCTGCGGCTTCTTTTTAAGTTCATCGTTTGGGTAATCACCGGCTACAGAGCGACGAATCACGGCGCTCATTAAATGACGGTCGGCTGAACTCGCAGTTGTTCAGGACGGACTCATTAGTCAATTCCAAAATAACGCTCCGTGTAGTTCAGCAGTCTTCATTGGTCGAGCAAACGAGGCGACCCAGAAAACTCACCTATGAGCCTGAACCTATCGATTGGGCGGGTTAATTAGTGGGGTGCTTATATTATTTGCTTGTCTTGCATTGGGCTATTTTGCTAGCCTGAATAATATAAAATTTTAATTATTATATTGTTGATTTCATTTTTTGTGCGGCGCAAATAAGGTTTTCGAGTCTTATGTGTGTAATGATAATTCGCATCGAACTAGCGAAGATCCAAATTCCTGTAATGCTTTCGATCTGAAGATAGATAGCCCCCGTATAGGTATTGTATCAATACGTTCTATTTTGCAACGGCTACTGGAAACCAGTTCTTTAAAACTCGAAATCGTAAGCTGATTGAGTCCGCCCTCAACTTCCGAAAATCGGGTGGCGCCATCATTTCTAAACTGAGCGCGCCACTCAATCAAGTCTTTCTCAGAAAAGAGAAGGTGAGACCAGGGAAAGAAGGAGAACAAATGCCCGCCGTATGGGTGATACCATGTGGGCCCGAAAGAAACTAATATTCTGCCCTGCGGTTTAAGCATCCCTGCCATCAGGTCGAGAATGGAGCCGGGTTCTCTGAAGTGCTCGAATGCGTCCTTGCTGATAATGAGATCAACTTTCTCTTTGGTCGAATCCGAGAAAAAGCATTTATCGGCTACCCCGAATTTGTGTGCCAAATTGCCTGCCTGCGATATTTTTTCCTGACTGATTTCGAGTCCGTGTACGGATTTTGCACCAAGTCTGGCTATCGCTACCGACTCTCTCCCTAGTCCACATCCAAAGTCAATAATCGATTTGTTTTTGACCGTTTCAGGAAATCCCGTTCCGAAGCACACAATTAAATTACTTAATATCTCTGCTTCTGGGAAAAGTGCTGTTTCGGATGCTGGGGTGTCGCGAGGTGTAAATTTTTTTAATAGCAGTTTTGCTATCTCGCCTCTGATTATCCCTCGATTTTTTTTGTGATGGTTGCCCAAGATTCCGTCCATATGGGTCTCTTTCCAGGTTTGAATCGCAATTAATGACTGTTAGCTATTAAAAGAATGTGGTTTGTAGATATTTCCCAGTTTCTCCCCGATGACTTCCCAGTCATAGACAGACTTGACGAGTTGTCGACCCTCCTCGCCGAGGTGGCGCCCCAGTTCAGGATCCCTCAAAACTTTCACGACGCTATTTGCGAAGGCTTCTGCCGAATCGCCGGTCAGAATGCTTTTGCCGTCTTCAACAGCCAGCCCTTCACATCCGATGCTGGTCGAGACAATCGCTTTGCCCATTGACAGGGCATCGAGGATCTTCAGTCTGGTGCCGCCACCGATTCGCAGCGGCACGATGAATACAGCGGCCTCTGCAACGAAGGGGCGGATGTCTTCGACACGGCCTGCGACCTTGACTCTTGGATTGGCCGCAATGGCACGGGTTTTTGCATTGTCAGGGTTCTGGCCGATGACCGTCAGCGACACTTCGGGAATCTTCTCTGCAATACGCGGCAATATTTCGTCGCAAAAAAACTCGATGCCGTCGAGGTTGGGAAACCATGTGAAGCCACCGACGAAAATCAGGCTTGCTGGTTTGACCGTGGCGCCACTGTAATCCTCGAAGAACGATGTATCGACACCATTCGGAATGGTCGCAATATCTTGACGGTCTGTCATTCGGGCCAATTCATCGGCGTCAATTTCCGAGACGGCGATGACTCGATCGGCCAGTCGACAGACTTCGGCTTCATAACGGGCAAGTTTGCGCGCCTGATAGCGCAGATAGAGACCCTGCAGGTGCCTGGTCTCGCGTTCGGCCCGTCGCTCAAGCAGAATTGACTCGACATTGTGCTGACCCATGACCGTGATCGCCCGACCGCCCATCGGAAGGTATTCGCCCAGGTGCAGCATGTCGAGGTGCAGGATGTCGTAGTGATGCTCGTCCATCAGTCGCTTGATGCGCCGACGCATGCCTGAGGTGGCGTATTTCGTCACCGCCAGCGGTGCCTCGCTGAATGGCTCGCGCAGTACATCAAGCGCGATGCGAAGCGGCAAAAAGTTCAAGTAGAGCGGCTCAGCTTCAACAAGTCCGCAGAACTCATTCATTACCTTCAGCCCGTCGATCTCTTCGCGGCTTTGGACGAAGGAGACCAGATGCACTTCGTGTAGTCGTGCCAACTGCTTAAGCAGGTTGTAGGTGCGCAGTGCGCGGCCTTCGTTGAGTGGATAAGGGCTCTTGGTGGTAACTGCGAGAATCTTCATCGGTCAGTGGGTTTGCATCGTGTGGGCAGGGTGTTCCTCGAGCAGTTGCCGATAAATGTCGGCATAACGCTGTGCCATGCTTCGAGACGAATAGCGTGCAGCGATCCGGCCTCGCATCTGATGTCCGACCTGTGGACTACGGGTGACGCTGCACAGCGCTTCGCTCAGAGAGCGGGCATCGCCTCGCGGTACGAGGCTGGCTGGCAGGCCCGCAAGAACGGTCGGTATTTCGCCGACTGCGCTCGCGACAACTTGAACGCCGGAGGCCATCGCCTCGAGCAGGGCTAACGGCAGCCCCTCGGAGTGAGAAGGCAGTACGAAGGCATCGAAACATCGATAGAGACGCTCCAGATCAGTTCTTGCCCCGAGCAGCAAAACCTGCGAGCCAAGGCCCAGTTGTTCGACTCGAGAACTAACGGCCTCTCGCAGTGGTCCGTCGCCTGCCACCACCAGTCTCGCGGGCGCTAGCTTGCCGGAGGCGCGCACGGCAAAGGCCTCAACCAGCCCGAGTGGATTCTTGACCTCGGTCAGGCGCATTGCAGTACCGAAGACCACTTCTTCCGGCCCAATACCGAGTTCGGCTCGGACGTCACTTGCATCGCCTGGCGTGAAGCGATCGATATCAATGCCATTGGGGATCAAGTGAATGCGATCGGGTGCGATGCCCGATGTGAGCAGCGAATTGCGCATCGACTCAGCAACGATGCAGACGATATCGGCGCGCCGCATCAGAGCGATTTCGATGCGGTTATACAGCCTGACAGCTCGGGAGTCGGCAAATTGTCCGTGCGACGTTACGACCAGCGGCGCGCTGATTTTTCTGCGGGCCACCCAAGTATAGAAGGCGCTCTTGTAGTCATGCACATGCATCAGGTTGATGCCCCGATGCTTGACACATCGCTTGATCGCCTGCGCTGTATTCAGGTCAAGCTTGCCGGCGCATTCGATCAGATGGCTGGTCAGACCTCTGGCTACGGCTTCGTCATGTAAGGACTGCTCTGCCAGATGCTGATTTTGCAAGCATCCGAGTTCGGTCGTGATTCCGAGGTCCGTCAGGCGGGGCATCAGATTAAGGATCATGTGCTCGGCGCCATAAAGGCCGGCGCTTGACCTCAGGTGCAGCACTCGCGCGGGGCCTATCGCGTTCGCCATACATGCAGGTTGCGATTGGTCAGGAACTCGTAAAGGCCGAGAACCACGAACCAGTTGAGCGCAACGAATGCACTCACCACACGTACAGGGAAGGTCCGCGCGACACCAGGCCAAAGCTGACCAATGGCTGGCATCGCGTAAATCACCAGCTGCGCCACCAGTAACAGCAGATAAAACGCACTACTCGGAGCGAGCAACGCACAGGAAATCAATGCCACCATCATTGCAAAGGGTGCGATCAGCCTAGCGCTTTTGTGCGAAATGAACTGTAGAAACAGGCGGTTTACTCGCGGGTCCAGAACCTTCGGATGGGCGGTCATCAGCTGAAAATTGCCGGCCAAAGTACGAACCTTGCGGCGCTTTTCGCTGGCCACATCCTGCGACGGGCGGTCATAGGCGATTGCGTCGCTTTCGAAAAGCACCCGCGAGCCCTGCATGACGACATTCATCGGGATAAGCACGTCGTCGAGCACCGTCTCAGGCGGAATCGGCTGATAAAGGCTGCGACGCAGTGCATAGATCGCGCCAGTCACGCCGACTACCGAATCGATACGCCCTTCGAGCCGCCTGATGGCTTTTTCGTAGCGCCAATAGGCATCGACTCCTTCGCCGAATGCACTGGCATCATCGAGCCGAAACACCAGTTCACCGCTGACCGCACCGACCTGGGAGTCGCCGAAGTGCCTTGCGAGATTTCGCACGGCCTGTGGATGAAGCATCTGGCGGGCGTCATTCATCACGATCACCGGCTCATCCACTGAAGCCACCGCGTCATTGAGGCAGGCCGCCTTTCCGCGTCGCTCTGTGAATGGAAGGACTGCTACCCGGGGATCGCCCATCGCACGAATGATGTTGACCATCTCATCAGTTGAACCATCCGAGACGATCAGCACCCTGAGCCTAGAGGGCGGATAGTCCTGCGCAAGACAGCTATCAATCTTGGATTGGATTCTGGCTGCTTCGTTGTACGCAACGATGATGATGACCGCCTCGGGCTCATCGAGCGCGCCATCCAAGGGAACGCTGCTGTGTTGGTTAAAGACTCCCTCCCGACGTGGCGCGCGGTTTGCCAAAATACGCAGCAAAAGCGGATAGCCGAGATAGGTATAAACGATGAATGCAGCGCTGATCCAGAACAGCGTTTGCAGAACGACCTGACTGGTCATCGAACTCATCGGCGCCTCAGTCATGACTTGGGGGCTGCCTCATTCGCCCTTGCCAATCAGCGTGAGCCGCAGGCGCTCATAGCCTGCAGGACCCATTATGCTTTTGAGCGTTCGCAACGCCTGATATCGGGCACTGGCAAGCGCCAGATCGACCTTGTGATGCGCAGCCCATCGACGAATCAGTGCAAGTTGCGTTGACTCAAGCACTGCAAATCTCGGCACATCGTCTTCGGATGCAGCGGTATGCCATGCTCCCGGGCGTGATGAGCAGACCTGGGTATAGCCGGCCTTGCGGGCCGTGGCTTGCAACCCTGGCGGCATGCGACCACCAGGGGGCGCGAAGAGTGTGACCGCCAAGCCAAGTCGATCTTCAATTGTGGAGCGTGATCGCGTCAGGCTGTTCCAGACCCCCTCGGGGCTCATGGCGTCAAGATGCTCATGGGTGAAGCCATGCGACTGAATCGACATTCCGATTCTCGCCATATCGGCCAGCGCACTCCATGAGAGCCTATGGCGCGAACCGACGTCGGTCGGATTGACAAAGAAGTCGGCGCTGGCTTGGCGATCGGCGAGAGACTGAGCGGCATCGCCATTACTGATGTGCCCGTCGTCGAAAGTCATTGCAATGATCTTTTTTTGACCATTGAGGCGTTCGGGGGGAGGCGAGTCGGAGGCTTTCCCAGCAATCAGTGCAGCAACACTCATTAACTCGAACCCATCCGTGCGAAGCGCGTCGATCTGTTGGTTGAAAACGTCAGGTGTCACTGAGTAATGCGTATCAGCGTCTGTATCAACACTCCGATTCTCGACGGCGTGATACATCAGAACGCTGATGCGATCGGGGAGCGGCATCGCAGCAGCCCTCAGTCGTCAGGAGCCGGTCGATTCGTGGCTGCCGGTACCGCGCAAAATTCTGAGCACCTTGCGAATCAGGTTGAACATCATGCCGTTGCTCGATTCAAGCAGGGCCACGCGTTCTTCAAGTTTGCTGACCTGCTCCTGCAGCGAACGCTCGGCGGCTGTGGGCAGCCGCGAGATTTGTGCGCCCCCGCTTGCGGTGACCGTGACAGGCGCCGTCACCAGTTGCGGGCCGCTGGCCACCGGGCGTACTTCGTTGACTTCCTGGGCAGACGCATCCGGACCACCAAGCTCAAGCTCCATCTCGCTTGCCACGGTATCGACATCGCCCGCACCGATCAGTCGCTTGTCGCCCAGATAGGCCGCCAGCAGGAGTCGGTCGCACAGCGTGTTGATGCGACGCGGCACGCCGCCGCATGCCGCGTGGATTTGCACAAAGGCTGCGCTATCGAAATGCGGGTGATCGCTCCAGCCGACGTGCTTGAGACGGTGCTCGACATAGGCACGCGTCTCTTCGGCATCGAGCGGCCCCAGGTGATACGACGCAATCACCCGCTGCTTGAGCTGGCTCATCTCGGGGCGCTGCAGGATGCCGCGAAACTCGGGCTGACCGACCAGGAAGCTTTGCACAAGCGACCGAGTGCCCACCTGAAAGTTCGACAGCATGCGCAACTCTTCGACCGCGCCCTGTGAGAGGTTTTGCGCCTCGTCAACGATCAGCAGGGCACGACGACCCTGATCGTTGAGCGCCTCGAAATGCTGCTGCAAACGGGTGAGCAGCGTCGATTTGTCTTCGCCGGCAGAAGGCAGCCCGAAGGCCGCCGCAACCAGTCGCAGCAGGTCATCGGAGTCGACCTGCGTGCTGACGATCTGCACCGGCACGATCGCATCGTTCTGGATACGCCTGAGCAGGCCGCGAAGCAGCGTGGTTTTTCCGGCACCCACATCGCCAGTGATGACGATGAAGCCCTCGCCCTGATGCAGGCCATATTCAAGGTAGGCCATCGCCCGCTTGTGGCCGCGGCTGCCGAAGAAAAAATCGGGGTCGGGGTTGAGCTGGAAGGGCTTGGCGCTCAGACCGAAATGACTCTCGTACATGGCTGGCCTTCGGGTCTAAGGTAAGAGGATCAGAAACGGAAATCGACGTAGGTGAACACCGCGGCCTCGTCGTATTGGACGGTGGTACCGGTGCCGCTCTGACTCTGCAGGCGCGCGCCAACCGACCACACCGCGCGCGGTGTAAAGCGCCAGTCCCAGCTCGCCAGCAGCTGATCCAAGCGGGCAAAGGAATTGGCCGAATTCGAATCAGAATTCGTCTGACGGTAGCCGGCATTCAGCGAGCTCACCGAGTCGAGCCGATAGCTCACGCCGATCGAGCCGCCGTACTGATCAAGGTCATTGAAGCTGCCGCCGATGAAGGGCACAGCGGTGCTCTGCTTGTTCATGAAGGCAGTGACCAGCACGCCGACACGGGTACCTACAACACCGATGCTGGCGGTCAGGTTGTCGGCATAAAGCACCGGGCTGTTCAGATAGTTGGCGCCATAGCCTGGGTTGGTGCCAAAGAGTCCGGCGGTCACGCTGTTGCCGGAAGTGTTGCCAAAGAGCAGATTGCGGTCAGCCAGGCCCTGCGCCACCGGATTGGTAAAGAGCGAGCCGCCGGGGGCGGTGCCGGTTGCGCCGGTTTGCGCGCCCATCATCGCGGCTGAGCTAGCGCCATTGGCACCGTATCCGCCATATCCGCCGTAGCCAGCGCCAGCATAAGGATTATTGCCGTTGGTGACACCGTTGTAGTAGTTCAGGCCGAAGGTCCAGTTGGCGGCGGTGTGTCGGGCCTGCGCATTGCCGGTATTGCCGAAATAGCGGTTGGCCCAGTAGGCCCTGAACGAGGTGCGGTCATCGGGCACCCATTCGATCGATGCCGCCGGCCCCCAGCCGCTGTTCTGGCCCTGGTTGTTATAAAGCACATCGCTTTGCGCATAGCCCGCGCCGGCGCCGATCCGGAAAGTGCGAGTGGGAAGTAGCCAGGCCAGGAAATCGGCATCGCCGCCGTGATAGCCGTAGCCGTTGTCGTAGTCAATGTTGTAGTAGTTCGCTTTCGTTGACAGCCCGACCGACCGACGCGAAAAATCGCTGCGCACATCGCCGCTCAGGGTCTGGCTCACACTGCTCGAGATGTTGTTGCCCGGGTCGACATAACGAGCGGTATAGCGGGTATTCCAGCGCCCGTCACCATCGATGCGGCCGAATAGATTCGGGGCGAGTGTCAGGTCGCTGTATTGACTGACGTTAAAGGTTTGAGCGCCAGGCGTATAAGACGACGCAAGAAAAGGGTTGGTGTTGGTCGTAAACAGATTGGCCGCCGCCAGCACATGGAAGTGGTCTTCGTTGACCTTCCAGTTGGCTGAGGCACCCAGGTTCTGATAGGTGTTGTTCTTGTTGTTCGTGCCGCCGTCATTGCTGCGCGCCACGAAGTTCAGATTGTAAAAGGCCTGCGCGACAAGCTTTTGCGAGGTGTAGTTGGCGTTCAGATAAGGGCTCAACTGATACATCATGCCCCGCACCTGCTCGCCGCTGGCCTGCAAATTCAGGTTGTTGCTGTAGAGCAGTGAGTTGCGTACGCCGAGATAGATCGCATTCGGCTGCGCCGTGGCGTTCAGATTGCCCACGCCGATCGGGGTGAGTCCGCCTGGTGCGCCGATCGATCCCGGGGTTGGGACGATCGCCTGAGCGTTGGCCAACGCTGGTGACAGTAGCAGGGCAATCAGGCCGGCAAGTGGTGCGCGCAGAAGCACAGGTTGCGATGCCTTGGGCTGCGCCGAGTGGCTTTTTGAGGCCCTGTGCTCCAAGGCAAGATCAGTTCGCGGCATACCCATACCCCTGATAACCGACCGCGCGAGTCTCGCGCGACTTGTTGAGTACCATGCCAACCACCTCGGGCGAGCCGATGCTGGCCAACGCATCTTTTACGGCTTCACGTGAGGTAGCGCCGGCTTCCACTACCATCACGATCTGGCCCATATAGGCCGCGAGTACACGGGCTTCGGTGGTGATCAGCAATGGCGGGGTATCGAAGATGATGATCCGATCGTCATAACGATCGGACAGGTGATCAAGCAGCTGGCCCATGGATTCACTCGCGAGAAATTCGGTGGCCTGCTCATGGTGGCGGCCTGCCGTCAGGATGGAGAGTTTATCGACGTTGGTCGGTTGCACAAGCTCGCCAATGTCGAGTGTCGTTTCG
This sequence comes from Burkholderiales bacterium, assembly GCA_947487165.1. GTDB lineage: Bacteria > Pseudomonadota > Gammaproteobacteria > Burkholderiales > Burkholderiaceae_E > UBA4615. The sequence continues at coordinate 13,342 of CANKWX010000009.1, read as the reverse complement.
GTCAGCCAGTCCATCAGGCCGCGCGACGACTCGATGCCGAGCTCGCGCGGCAGCGACGGGCGCGCCACATCGGCATCGACCAGCAGCACATGCGTGTCGCGTTCGGCGGCGATGCTCATCGCTAGATTGATTGCGCAAAAGCTTTTGCCTTCGCCTGCGAAGGCGCTGGTGACCATTACCCGCCGACCTTTCTTGACCGCAGGCGTGGAGCCTGAACCGAAGGCGTTGACCAGCAAGGGGCGCTTGATCATGCGGAATTGCTGACCGATCTCGGTGGGTGCGCCATCGGGTGTGACGAATCCGCGCGCGCGCAGCGCTTCAATATGGATGCGCGATTGTTTGCGGGCGGAGCCAAGGGCTGCATCGGTACGCGCAGCAACTCGGGCGTCTGATGGCGTGTCGACTCGGGGTGAGGGAACGGGAGCAGCCGCAGCCGCCGAAGCGGGTGGTTGCACAGGCATCGAAGCCGGTGCTGCAGTGGGCGGCGTCGAAAACCGCGCGCCGGCGGCGGTCATCGGTGCGTTTGGTTCTGTACCTTTCGCTGCCTGCGCCCTGGCGAGTGCCATCGCCCGCTCTGGCAACGAACTGGCATCTGCCGGGGACGAGGCAAGTTTGTCGACGGCTCTTTCGATGAGACTCATATCAGTTTCCTTGGTTTCATCGGGCCATAAGCTTCATCGTTTGCCAGCCGATCAGCGCACCGAAAAGTACGAGATAGAGCAGGGTGGAAGATGAAAAAGTCAGGACAGCCTTTCGGTTGCGGGCTCTGCTGATTGGGTCGGTCAACAATGAGACCGAGCCTAGAAGTGGTACGCCGGTGTAAGCGCGCAGGCTCCGCCCGTCGAAGAAGGTTGGCTTGAGCTGGTTGAGCAGAAAGGCTACTCCCAGGCCGGCAGCAATCGATGCGATCAACGCGCCCGCAAGAAAGACTGGTCGATTCGGGAATACTGGCTGTGGCGCAACCCGCGGAGGGTCAATGACGCGAAACTCGCCGATCCCGGATTTCGATTCCATGTCGCCAGACATCGCGGCTGACTCGCGTCGGGAAACCAGAGCTTCGTAATTCTTCTTGTTGATTTCGTAGTCGCGATTGAGCTGGACGTACTCTGCTTCGATTTTCGGGATCGTCTGCGCTGCGGCCTTTGACTGGGTCAGACGGTTTTCGGCATCGGCCAGCTTGGCTCGCGCCGAACCGATCTTGGATTCGTTCTCGGCCATCGAGATCTTGATGTCCTGATAGATCTTATTCGGAATCACAGTGGCGCTTGCGCTGCGTGGTGCGACGCCCGATGCAGCTGCCTTGACTTCAGCTGCGCGCGCAACTTCAAGGTCCTGCAGCACGCGACGCTGGTTGATCACATCCGGATGCTCGTCCGTGTAACGCAAGGTCAGTTCATCGAGCTGCTTGCGAACGAACTCGAGCCGCTTTTCTGTATCCGTCTGGCCGACCGCAATTAGGTTGCCGGAAGCATCCGATGAGGTGAAAGAAGGCTTTTCTTCCGCTAATTGGCGGCGCAGGGCTTCGCGGCTGTTCTCGAGCTGACGAAGCTCAAGCCGGGCGATATCCAGGTCCTTTTGCGCATTGCCAGCAATCGTGACGTAATCCTCGGCCATGTTGGGCATGACCTGCAGATTGCGGATCTTGAAGTCCTTGAGCGCGCTTTCGGCGTCGATCAGTTTTTTCTGATAAAGCGCGATCTGCTCATCGATGAATCTGCGTGCCTGGTCTGAGTCTCGACGCTTATCGCCAAGGTTTGATTCGACGAAGATCGACAGGAGCGATTGGACGACCTTACGAGCAGCCTCAGGGTTGTTATCTTTGTAAGCAACGCTGTAGAGGTTATTGCCGCCCGATGGTTTGAAATCTATCTTCTTTATCAACGCGTCAATCATCTGTTCTCGCTCTTGCGGATTTTTTGTCTGCAGATCGAGGTCTGACATGCGAATCACCCGCTCGACATTAGGCCGGCTGATGAGCGTGCGCGCCATCATCTGAACCTGCTGATCGACATTGGGCTGGACCGCCAGGCCGGCCATCAGCGGCTTCAAGATCGACTGGGTGTCGACGAAGACCCGCGCGGTAGCCTCGTATTTGTTGGGGATGGCCATCACGACCGCTGCACCGATGACACCCAGCAGCAGGGTGGTGGCCAGCCCCCACCAGCGCTTGAGCCACAGCGCCGGAAGGAGTTCGCGCAGCTGGAGAAAGAGTTCGTTCATGTCAGAAGTAGCTCTCGGGAATCAGGATGACGTCACCAGGCAAGACCTCGACATTGGCCGAGACATCGCCGCCTTTGAGCAGGTCACGCAATCGCACGTTGTACTGCTTGTTGTTTTCGGTTTGACGGATCAGGGTGGCGCGGTTGCCAGCGGCATTCTCGGTGATGCCGCCGACCATGATCATCACATCAAGCAGGGTCATGCCCTGTTTGTAGTTGATCGCAGCCGGCTTGGCAGCCTGGCCGACCACGCGAACCTGCTCGCTGGCATTGCCGACGAAACTCGAGACCGACACCGTGACGCTCGGCTCACGCACATATTTGACAAGGCGGCCTTCGATTTCACGCGCCAGATCGGCCGGCGTCTTGCCGAGCGCAACGATGTCTTCGACCAGCGGTGTGCTGAACTTGCCGTCGGGGCGCACTGGCACCGTGGTCGACAATTCAGGATGGCGCCAGACATTGATATTGAGCGAATCGCCCGGCCCGATCTGATAGGTGTAGGTTGGCACCGCAGCCTTGGCCGGAGCCGGTGGCAGATTGGACGAGGCGCAGCCTGCGAGTCCGATTGCCGTGATCACGCAGATCAGTGAGCGGGTGAAAAAACCGGAGCGGTTCATCGATTGATTCCTTGTGCGGGCGCCATTGGGGCGACGAGATCGATCAGAAACTGTTCAGAAAACTGCATGGCCATCGCTAAAGTCAGGCTCGACGCTGCACGGTAGCCATTCCTTTGGCAACCCTCGTAAGCCCATGAATGATCGGTCGATTCCGACCGATCGGCGAGGGACATTGTCACGAGGGACATGTTGCAGAAATGATGTATTGGCTGACTTGGCGCCTGGTTGATGTCGAGACTGCAGGGACTAAAGCCTGGCGGCCAGCTCAGTGGCTGCCTTGGCGGTTGCCGAATCCGGAAAATCCTTTGTCAGCGCATCGGCAGCCGACTTGGCCGCAGCCTTGTCCCCCGACTTTGCCAGGGCCTGGACATAGTGCAGCCGGATGTCGGCAGCCTTGGGTGCCAGCGAGGTCGCCTGCTTGAGCAATTCGACTGCGCGTTGGGTGTTGCCCTTCTCCAGCAGCACCAGGGCCAGCGTGTCGATCACCGGGGCGGCCTGCGGCGCTTTGGCGAAAGCGTCTTCTGCATATTTGACCGCCTTCGGGTCCTTGAGCTGGTAATAGCACCAGGCCAGGTTGTTGATTGCCGGCACGAAGTTGGGGCTGGTGGTGAGCACCGATTCATACAGCTCGGCGGCGGTCTTCCATTGCTGCGCAGCCAGCAACTGGTCGCCGGCATACATCTTCAGCTGGTTGTCGTTGGGCGCGGCCTTCATGCCCTCGCGCAGCGCAGCATCAGCCTCGGCCTTGCGCCCGCCTTCCTTGAGCGAGTTGTGCAGTTTCATCACCAGGATCGGTGTGCGCTCGACGGCAATCGCCTTGCGGTAAGCGCCGGCGGCATCGAGCCATTTCTTGTCGGAAGCCAGCAGATCGCCTTCGAGCGACAGGCCGGCCGGGCTGTTGGGCAGCTCCTTTTGCAGGGTCTTGGCGATCTTCTCGGCGTCTTCCTTGCGGCCCTCTTTGAGCAGCATTGCGGCCATGCCGAACTGCGGCTCGGTCGCCTTGCGATCCAGCTCGGCGGCGGTCCGAAAGCTCGCCAGCGCGCCGCTGGTATCTCCGAGCGAAGCCTTGATTTCGCCCAGCCTCATCTGCACTGCGGCTGATTTCGGATACATCCGCACAATCTTCTCGAAGGTCTCGATTGCCTGCTGCTTGTCGTCGGCGCGAAGATAGAGCGTGCCCAGCGCATCAAGCAGCTGGGCGTTTTCGGGCTGCTGCGCCAGGGCCTGCTGAACCAGCGGAATCGCGTCTTTCGGCTTGCCGATCTGGACCTGCTGCTGCGCCAGTGCCAACAGCGGCTCAATGGCGGCCGGGTCGGCGGCCTGCGCCTTCTTCAGCAGCGCGGTGATGTCCTCGGGCTTGCCGCCGGTGCGGGCCATCAATTGCGACAACGCAACCATCGCCTGCACATTTTTGGGGTCGCGCTCGATCAGGGTCTCGAAGCGCTTCCTGGCGGCATCGGGCTTCTTGTCGTTCAGATCGAGCTGCGCGAGATTGGCCACTGCCGGGAAAAATTTCGGATCAATTTTTTCGGAGGCCTCGAAGCTTGCGCGGGCGCCGGCCACATCACCCTTTGCCAGCAGCGCCGTGCCGCGAAGATTGGCGGCCAGCGGCTTGTCGGGTTGCTTCTTCTCAAGCCCCTCGATCGCCTTGAGCGCGTCATCGTATTGTTTGGCGCGCAGCCGCTCAGTAATCAGGGCCAGGTCGGCCTGGCTTGAGCTGGCGTCCAGGCTGACCGCGGTCTGCAGCTCGCTGAAACCGGATTCGGTCTTGCCTGACGAGATCTCGGCCAGACCCAGCACTGTGCGCCTGTTCGCATCCTTGGGGTCGAGCGCGGAGGCGCGGGCCAGATAGTCGGTGGCGGCTTTCAGGTCGTTGCGCCTGAGTGATGCCTCGCCTGCGATGCCCAGCAGCACCGAATCTTCGATGCCCTTGTCGATCGGCACCCTGGCGACCTGCACCGCGCGCTCGAAGTCGCCGCGCCGCAGATAGACCGCCGACAGCAGGCGTGCGCCCTGCAACGAATTGGGTGCCTTTTCGGCAACCTGCCTCGCATAGCTCTCGGCCTGCTCCATCGAGTTTTGCGACAGCGCAATGTTGGCGGCCAGCGCGACTGCCGGCAGAAACTCGGGGTTGACCTTGAGCACCTGCCCAATCGCAGCCGAGGCCGAATCGAGCTTGTTCTGACGAAAGTCGAGCAGGGCCTTGAAATACTGCGCAATCGGCAGATTGGGCGCGATTTTGGTGAGCTCGGCGAGCTGCGATTCGGCGGTGGCGAACTCTTTCTGATCGGTAAGCAGCGAGATCAGCTTGATGCGCGGGGTGACGCCTCGCGGATCGGCCTCGATGGCTTTTTCGAGCGTCGTACGTCCGCCGGGGATGTCACCCCGGGCAATTTGCAGGTCAGCTTTGAGCAGCAGCCCCTCTGGCAATGCCGGTGCCTTGGCGAGCACCGCATCGATTGCGGTGCTGGCGCCGGCGAGGTCGCCGCTGCCGGCCTGCAGCTGGATGAGCGCGATCTTCGGCGGGTAGTAGTCAGCCTTCAATTGCACCGATTCCTTGAACGCGGCCTCGGCTTTTTTGTTGTCGCCGTCGCCGGCATAAGCGCGGCCCGACCAGTAGGCGACCGCCGCTTTGCCATCGGGCTGGGTGACCGGATATTTCGCCGCGGCTTCAAGTGCCTGCTTGCCTTCGCCCATTGACACCAGCGTGTCCATCAAGCCGGGCAGGGCGCGTTCGGGTGCGATCTTGAGTTCGAGCGCCCGGCGGAATTCTTTTTCTGCCGAGCGCGGATCGCGGTTGGACAGATACAGATCGGCGAGCAGGGCGCGGGCGTCGGCATTGTCAGGGTCTTTTTGCAGCGCGTTTTTCAGGTGAATCTCGGCTGCCTTGAGGTCCTTTTGCTGAATCGAGGTCTTGGCCTTGTCGACCATTGCCTGCGGGCTGTCCTGGCAGCCGACCAGCAGCGTGGTGGCCACCGCGGCCGACAGCAGGGCGGAGCTCAGTCTGCTCAGTCTGACGGGAGTCCGGTGTGCAGCGGGTTGCGTCATCGACAGGGTCATGGCGGATGTCTCCAGGTGTTGCAGCGATGCAGTCAGTGGTTTAGCGAAGGCCAAGGCGCGCCATCATGTCGTAGAGAGTCGGTCGGCTGATGCCCAGCAATTCGGCGGTCTTGAGCACATTGCCGTCGCAGCGGGCGAGTGTCTTGAGGATCGCCTGCTTGTCGGCTTCATCGCGGATCTGCTTGAGATTGAGCGCCGGCACTTCGTCGGGCGCGGTCAGGCCAAGGTCGTCGGCGGTGATGCTCAGCTCGTCGGCCATGATGACCGCGCGCTTGATCGCATTTTCAAGCTCACGCACATTGCCCGGCCACGGGTGTGCCTCGATGGCATTGAGCGCAGCGTCACTCAGCGTGAGATCGACGCGCCCGTTGGCCAGCGAAAAGCGCTGTACGAAGGCATGGGCCAGCAGACTGGCATCGCCCGCACGCTCGCGCAGCGCCGGGATGTTCACGATCATCTCGGAAAGGCGATAGAAGAGGTCTTCGCGAAACGCGCCTTCGACAATGCGCTCGCGCAAGTTCCGATGCGTGGCGCAGATCACTCGCACATCGACCGCGATTTCCTGGCGTCCGCCGACTCGCTCGAAGACCCGCTCTTGCAAAAAGCGCAGCAGCTTGGCCTGCAGGGCCATCGGCAGATCACCGATCTCGTCCAGAAACAGTGTGCCGTGATTGGCCAGCTCAATCTTGCCTGGTGTCTGCTTGGCAGCGCCGGTGAAAGCGCCTTTTTCGTAGCCGAAAAGCTCGGATTCGAGCAGCGCATCCGGAATCGCCGCGCAGTTGATGGCCACGAAACGCTTGTCGGCGCGCGCAGAGCCATTGTGCAAGGCGCGGGCCAGCACTTCCTTGCCGGTGCCGGAGTCGCCCAGCAGCATGACCGTGGCCTGGGTCGGGGCCAGGCGCTCGATCTGGCGACAGACCTTGAGCATGCCGGGGTCGCGGGTGATCAGGCCGGTAAAGCCTTCGCCGAGTTGCGACTGGCGCAGCAGGCGGTTTTCGTGTTCAAGGTCGGCCACCCGAAAGGCCCGCGCAATCACCAGCCCCAGGATGTCGGGCTCGAAGGGCTTGGCAAAGAAATCATAGGCACCCATGCCGATGGCGCGCACCGCATTCGACCGATCGTTCTGGCCGGTGAGCGCGATCACCTTGGTGGCGGGCGCGATGGCAATCACCGATTCGAGAATGCGAAAGCCCTGCTCGGTGGTATCGGGTGTGGGCGGCAGGCCGAGGTCGAGCGTCATGACCCGCGGCTCGCTGCGGCGAACTGCGGCAACCGCGCTGTCGTGATCGTCGGCAAAGAGGATCTCGTATTGGTCGAAGCTCCAGCGCATCTGCTTTTGCAGACCCTTGTCGTCTTCGACCATCAGCAGGACTGGACGCTCATCGGACATCAGCGGTCCTCGCGAGGCTTGTCGCGCTCATCTCGGCATGCACCGGCAGACGGATCGAAAAGCATGTGCCACGGCCTTCGGTGCTCGCGACCGACAGAGACCCGCCAATCTCGCGGATATATTCGCGGCTCTCGAAGGCACCAATTCCCATGCCGTGGTCCTTGGTCGAGCTGAAGGGCCTGAAGAGCTGGGTGTCGATGAACTCGCGGCTCATGCCTGCACCGGTGTCGATCACCTTGACCAGCACCTCCCGGCCATCGCGCTCGGCCTCGATGCGCACCGATCCGTTCGAAGGCGTGGCTTCGATCGCGTTTTGCACCAGATGGCCGACCACCCGCTCCAGGCGGTCGCGATGGGCGACGACCAGAACATCCACAGCGGATGCAGCAACAGTCAGCTCAGGTTGCAAGGCAATTCCTCGTTTCGATTCGATGGCCTCAGCGAGCACCTCGGCCAGCATCAGCGGCGCAGGCTGTTCGATCGGCTTGGTGCCAACTCGCAATTGCATCAGCAGACCCTGCATGCGGTCGAGGACATTCTCGACGGTTTCGAGCATGTCGCGTTGAAATTCGGGGTTGTCGCGGTGCCGGGCGGCGTTCTTGAGCAACAGTGAGAGCTGGGCGACCAGGTTTTTGAGGTCATGGACGACAAAGGCACTCATCCGGTTGAATGAGTCGAACTGGCGGGCCTGAACGAGCTTTTCGACCGCCTGACTCACCGCGAGATAGCCGGCCACCTGGCGCCCCGCGGCCTTGAGTACGTCGCGGACTTCCCAGTCGAGGGGGATGCTTGCCGCCGGCCTTTGCAACTGGGCAATGCCGATCAGCTCGTCATTGAGTTCGAGCGGCACGATCAGCCAAGCCTGCGGATCATCGGTGAGCCATGACGGCAGCACCAGATCCTGATAACGCTCGGGCAGCTTGCGCCACTCGGGCACATCGATGATCCATTGGCGTTCGGCCAGAAAACGCGGCAGCGGGTCGTCGGCCGCGATCGGCTCGCGCACGCTCAGATCGCGGCGGGCGTCGCAGACCCAGTTGCCCTGCTCGGTGCGCAGCCACAGCGCGCTCGACTGGCATTCGACCAGGCCGGCCAGACCCTGCAGGGCTCGATAGGACAGGGTGCTGTCGGTCGTGCCAGTCTGATCGGAGCGGGCCACCAGATCGGTGAGCTTGAGCCACTCGGTGCGGTAGTCGTAGCGATAGGTGAAAAAGTGCTTGGCCAATATCACCCGCAGCTGGGCGCGCAGTCTGCCCGAGGCGGCCAGCGCAATGACGCCGACCACCGCCGAAAAGACGACCACCAGCTGGGCGACGCCGCCCCATTCGCCACCGAAATAGCGCAGGCCATAGCCGATCGCCGAAACCGCCAGCAAAAACAGGCCCGAGGCCAGCAGGGTGGCCGAATGGAAGACGATCTTGCGCGACAGCCGCAACGCCAGGGGCGAATCGCCGGCTCGCGCGGCAGTGACCGCGATCAGCGGCACCATCAGCGCATTGGCATAGCCGCGCGCGACAAACCAGCCATATTCGAAGCGGCCAAAGAGCAGGGCGTCGCTGTAGAGGACCACGTCGAAGCCGAAAATCGCCAGCAGTGCCAGGCAAAGAAACTTGATCGACCAGCGCTGTCCATCAGGCAGATTGCGATAGATCTGTTCCAGGCAGACCAGTACCAGAACAGACGCGAGCAGGCCGGTGCCGAAGCGCTCCTGGGGGCCGAGATCGAAGAGCGCAGAGGCGAATTGCGCTGCGGCGATCACGATGGCAAGCGACGTGCCGATCACCAGCTCGGCCGGGCTGATCTGCCGTCGCAGGACCGCGATCATGAAGCCGGTCCAGACCAGTGGTCGCAGTGCCTCGGCCACATGCAGCAGTTCGGGAATCGGGGCGCGAGAAGTGGTGGCCATGGCCATCAGCACCGCCCACACAGTTTGAACGCCGCAGGCGGCGATCAGCAGGGGCCCGAGCGACAGCCAGCTTTTGCGAAGGATGAGCAGTGCTGCGAGGCCGGCCCAGGCAAGCGCCGCCGCGCCATAACCGAGAAATCCGAGTGATGCAGCGGCCTCGCTCAGCGTGCGCCCTTGCCGAGCAACACCACCTGGATCGTCTCGACCAGGATCATCAGATCGAGAAACAGCGAGTGGTTCTTGACGTAGTAGAGGTCGTACTGGAGCTTGGCCAGACCGTCTTCCAGCGAGGCACCGTAGGGATATCGCACTTGCGCCCAGCCGGTGACACCGGGTTTGACCGAGTGACGCACGTCATAAAAAGGAATTTTTTCGACCAGCTGATCAACAAAGAACTGCCGCTCGGGGCGCGGGCCCACGAAACTCATGTGACCGGCGAGCACCGTCCAGAGCTGGGGCAGTTCGTCGATACGGGTGCGGCGCAGGAAGTTGCCGACACGGGTGATGCGCGGATCCTTGGCCACTGCCCAGACCGCCTGGCCGCCTTTTTCGGCGTCGGTGCGCATCGTGCGCAGCTTGAGAATCCTGAAATGCCGTCCGCCGAAACCGACCCGCTCCTGCGAGTAGAAGATCGGAAATCCGCTGTCGATCACCACCGCGATCATGGCCAGCAGCAGGATCGGCATCGCCAGCAGCAGCAGGCTGGCCGAAGCGATCAGATCGAAGAGGCGCTTGACCAGGTCGCGGGTCATGCCCTGATCGAAGCCGTTACCAAAGATCATCCAGCTCGCACGCATGCTGTCGATGCGCAGCACACCTTCTTCACGCTCGTAGAAGGACTGCAGGTCCATGACTTTGATGCCATTCAGCCTTGCGTCGAGCAACTGGCGCAGCGGCAGCACGCCACCCCGACGCTCGCGCACCGCGATCACTATTTCGGAGACTTTGAGTTCCTCGGCGGTGCGACGCAGCAGGTCGTGATTCAGCGGACGGTCGACACCTTTGGCATCGCGCTGCGGCACGACCGGATAAAGACCCGCATATTGAACCGACTGGCGGCCCGCGCCCTTGTGCAGGCAGCGGATGACTGCCTCGGCTTCTGCGCCGTTGCCCAGCACCAGGACACGCCGCTTGGGCAGACCGATGTCGGTCAGCCGGAAAAAACTCAGCCTCAGCACCAGGACACTGCCGAGCGCGAGCAGAGAACTCCAGGCCATCACACCACGTTCGATGTAAGTCTGGGGAAAGAGATAGAAGACCAGGCTGATCAGCAGCAGCGACATGCCGTAGGCGATCAGGATCCGGTTGAAGGTCGTTCGGAAGCTCTCGGCCTGAGTCTGATACAGGCCGAGCGCCGACATCGACATCAGCATGATGAAGGTGAAAACGCCGGCTTCCATCAGCGGGATGGCGGCGAGCGATCCCGGGACCCGCACCTGGAAGCCGAAAACCACCGACTGAAAGAGGACGGCTCCCTCGAGCAGGGTCAGCAACAGGAGCCGGACGGAAAGATAGTGGTTGAAAACGCGGATCATCGTGACTTGAGCTTAACGTGGCGGGGAAGTGGCCGCTAGGAAATACGGCACGAACGGGATCCGGAAGCTGTCAGCAGGCTGATTCGGCTTGCCGTTTAGCTAGCCTTCAAGTTTACGTCCTGTTGCATTGCGGCAGTGTGTCGCGAACATCTGGTTGCCGGGTCATCGGATGATTGATCGGTGATTTTGAAAAAAAACGTTTTTCGCCTCCGGTTTTGTGTCTGATTTGTGTCTACCGCTGGCGGCCACACGATACCCGGGAAACAGGGTCTTGTCTGAAATACTCTGAAAAGCACTCGTAGAGGCCTGGATACGATTGCTGGAAGCTGACCGGGCTCACAAAAAAGGCTTCTGCGGCGACTGCAAAGAATTCCGCCTCATCCGTGGCGGCATAGGGGTCGAGCGGCAATCGGGCATACCAGGCGTCGGCCGCCTCGCTTTGCGGGTCGATATCGGACGGAATCGCCGCCTCGATGGCATCGAGCTGGCTGCAAAAGTCATCGAACGCCTCGAAAAGCGTGCTCTCCCAGCGCTTTTTCAGACTGGTGGTCATCGGCGGGCAGCCATTGGCCTGGCCATCGGCCATATCGAGTTTGTGGACGAATTCATGGATGACGATGTTCGACATCGACTGATCAGGCGCGTCGCTTGCGATGGTCTGAGGCCGGATGTCGTCCCAGGACAGCACCACCGGTCCGCCGTCCATTGCCTCGCCGGCCAGGACATCGTCGAATTCATGGACCAATCCGTCCTCGTCGGTGAGTTGTCGCCGCACCAGGAAGGCACCGGGATGGACCACGATCTCGACAAAGTCGCCATAGTGCGCCAGGCCCAGGTGCAGGATCGGCAGGCAGGCCTGCGCGGCGATGCCCAGACGCATGTCGTCATCTGGCGCCAGGCCCTGTGCGCCGGTGACGGTCTTGCTCGTCAGAAAACCGGCGATCAGCTCGCGCATGAGGTCGGACTCGGCGTCGCTCAGCCCGCGCAGACAGGGCCAATCGGACTGCAGACGCTTCCAGACCGGGAGGTCGACGACGAGTTCGCGGCGGGCTTTGCGCGGCCAGATCATGGCAGTGGGGGAGGGCAGGCGGTCTCCCTATAATGCCAGTCCCGATGAATGCACCGTCCCCAACCCCCGCCGGCTTGCCTGGCATCGGTGCGCCCGCTGCCCGGGCGATCGATGATCCGGTCGATGCGCTGGCGCCGGCCGCCTCGCAGGTGCTGACCGACGCGTTGGCGCTGGTGCGCGAGCGGGCAGGCGTTTCGCGTGAGTCTGCCGGCGAGCCAGAGGAGTCGCTGGCCGATCATGCCGCCGGCACGCTGGCGATTCTCGAGGCGTTGCGGGTCGATGAGGCGACGCGTCTGGCGGGCGTCCTCTTCGGGCCGGGCAAGGCGCTGGCACTGGACGAGATCGAGTCGCGCTTCGGCACCGAGGTCCGGGTACTGGTTGAAGGGATGCGCGAGCTGCTCCGGCTCAAGGACCTCACGCTCAAGGCCGATGCACCCAGCACCGGCGAAGAGCTCGAGACCCTGCGCCGTATGACGCTGGCGATGGCCAGCGACATTCGCGTGGTGCTGATCCGGCTGGCCTCGCGCCTGCAGACCCTGCGCCACCATGCCCGCACAAAGACGTCGCCTGCACAGGCGGTGGCGCGCGAGACCCTCGAAGTGCTCGCGCCGCTGGCCAACCGCCTCGGTCTTGGGCAGCTCAAGTGGGAGCTCGAGGATCTGGCCTTTCGCTTTCTCGAGCCCGAGCTGTATCGCGGCATTGCGCGCCAGCTCGAAGAACGGCGCCTCGAACGCGAGCAGTTCGTGGCGGGTGCGGTCGAGCGGCTGCGCGCGGCGCTGCGGGAGGCGGGCGTGGTCGCCGAAGTGAGCGGACGCCCGAAGCATCTCTACAGCATCTACAACAAGATGCGCAGCAAGGACCTGGGTTTTGATGAGGTCCAGGATCTGCGCGCCTTCCGGGTGCTGGTGGCCGATACCCGCGAGTGCTACACCGTGCTGGGCGTGGTGCATGAGATCTGGCCGCCGATCCCGCGCGAATTCGACGATTACATTTCGCGGCCCAAGCCCAATGGCTATCAGTCGCTGCATACCGTGGTGATCGCCGAAGACGACCGGCCTCTCGAGATTCAGATCCGGACCCGGGCGATGCATCAGCATGCCGAGTTTGGAGTGGCCTCGCACTGGCGATACAAGGAGGCATCGACCGGCGTGGCCGGCAGTCCGCAGGCGCGCGTGGAGTGGATGCGTCAGCTCCTGATGTGGCAGCAGGAGGTCGGCGCAACCCTTGGCGGCAAGGTCTCGACCGCAGGCGTTGGCGAGAGCGAGCGCATCTACCTCTTGACGCCACAGGCGAGGGTGATCGAATTGCCGGCCGGCGCCACGCCGGTCGACTTCGCGTATCACGTGCATACAGGCCTTGGCCATCGCTGTCGTGGTGCGCGGGTCGACGGGCATCTGGTGCCGCTGAACACCGTGCTGCGCAATGGCCAGACCATCGAAGTGGTGGTCGCGCGGTCGGGCAGCGGGCAGGACGGCCCTTCGCGCGACTGGCTCAATCCGCAGCTTGGGTTCGTGCGCAGCCCGCGGGCGCGGGCGAAGGTGCG